>CAZLKK010000121.1:0-11081 GCA_964559995.1 uncultured Chloroflexaceae bacterium | reverse complement strand
TGGGCGCACCGCCGTGCGCCCCTACGGTATCCCTTCTCCCGCGTGGTGGGACGCGAGATAGAAGATGGGGGCTGCCCGGCGATTGCTTGCAACAGCTCTCCACGTTTTGCGCTTTGCGCTTTGCGCTTCAGAGACCCGCTCCCCCCTGCCCCCGCTCCCATTCCAGGGCGTGGGGGAGCTGAACATTGGGCGCACCGCCGTGCGCCCCTACGGTATCCCTTCTCCCGCGTGGTGGGACGCGGGGCTAGGGAATGGGGGTTGATGGTGAGATACCCCCTGCGGGGCTGCCGAGGGTTATTCTAGGGTCATGAGAAAGGCGACCATATCATTGATCTGCTGCTCTGTCAGATAGTCGGCATAATTACGCACCATAATACTGCTTTGGTAGCCTTGTACCACATAGGCATAGGGGTCAGTGATAGAGGTATAGAGGTAGACTTCAGCCGATTGTCCCTCAACCCGCTGCCCTGCCACCGTGGCAATGCCACTAAGGTTGGGACCAACTACCGCCGGCTCACCCGGTGCTAAAACATGGCATGTTGCACAGGTGGGCGCACCGGCGAGTTCTTGCGTTTGCTTGAAGAGTTTTTCTCCCGCTACCGGGTCACCGGGCTGTACTACTGGCTTGGGAGATGATGCAGCCATACCACATCCAACAAGCATACTTCCTAGCAAGAGCAGAAAGGTCATACACAAAAGAATTGGTGATTTCACGAAAATCTCTATCGCCCCCTTCAACCCCTTCAACATTGATACCGACTAGGCAAATCACGCAGGATACCCCTCTGCCCCTATGATACCCGATTTTTTGCTATGGACAACCAAAGATTATGGGTTGATCTGCAAAGAAAATACCGGTTGTTCCCCGATAATCTGCAAAATAACCACGCTGCGGATAGGATCGCCGGTCTCTTCGCTATACTCTATTGTCCCCGTCACACCTGAATAGATGTCTACCGAGTGGAGACCATCACGGATAGCTTGGGGAGTAGCTTGTTGTTCACTCTGGATGGTCTGAAAGAGCAACCCAAAGGCATCATAGGTCAGGGCAGCATTTTCTAAGGGGATACTGTTGTAGGCATCATAGTATGCCCCCATAAAGGCTTGGGCTGTCTTACTGGCAATGTCTGGCGACCAGTGTGCCGTGTAGTATGCCTCATCCAGCGCGGGCAAGGCAAAATCTTCTGGTTCAATATAGCTCCAAGCATCTGTCCCTATCAATGTAGCCGTTATTCCCTGGGTGCGTATCTGCTCAGCTTGCATAACTACCTTGTCCTCATAGTTTGGTAGGATGATAACTTCTGGTTGATGGTTTGCCAAGACTGCTAATTGAGGTGTCCAGTCCATATGAGCATGAGCAGAATCAGCAGAATCAGCAGCATTGGTGGAATAACTCTCAAGGGCGACCACCTGACCGCCGATGTTCTCAAAGGATTCCTGAAAAATCTTTGCCAAACCACTGCTGTAGTCGGTATCACGATTGTAGAGCACCGCAGCACGGGTAGCTTGGAGTTCTTCACGGGCAAATTTTGCCAATACCCATCCTTGAAAGGAATCAAGAAAGGCAACCCGAAAGACAAACGTCTTTCCCTGGGTCGTCTCCGGGTGGGTGGATGAGGAGCTAATCATTGGGACACCGGCTTCTTCTGCGACAGCGGCAGCGGGGATGGCAACCACGCTTGAGGGATACCCTACCAATGCTATTACTTGGTCTTCAGTAATGAGCTTTTTTGTCACCTGTACCGTGAGTTCCGGGTCATGTGCGTCATCTTCAATAAAGAGGCGTACCGGGACATACCTGCCGTTTACTTGCAACCCGCCGGCACTATTGACTTGCTGTACTGCAAGCTCTGCGGCATTCTTGGTAGAAAGTCCAGCAGTGCTTGCATAGGCACCAGAGAGCGGCGCAACTACCCCGATACGTATTTCATCCAACGGACGGTCTGCTGTGGGTATCGATGAATTACATGCAGCATTACTTCCTGCTACCAAGAGCAGGATCAACAGAGTAACCCCATTCCATAGGCTTTTGTGGAAAATAACCATAAAATTAGGTATCCTTACCATTAACGGGTCTTGTTTCAGGTTCTTGTTGGTTTTTCCCATAGGTTTGTGTTGTGGCAAGGGTTGGCAATCGTACTTCTATTATAGCGGTTCTTTGCGGAGTTGTGTACCGGGGCTTTTAGGGTATTCGCATAATCTCTGGGCTTGTGCTATGCTATCTACAAAGCAATAAGCCAAGATGCAGAGAAAAACCAGCAGTGATAGTGATGTTGCTGTTCAGAGTAAGGAGTATCCAATGCAAGACGATATATCATCGCTCATAGGTGATGTCGCTAATCTTCTGATACAGATGCCCATACCGGTGTGCATCTTCTACGGTCCTGACCATATCTATGCAATGACCAATGCCCCCTACATGGCTATGGTTAATCATCGAGAGGTTCTTGGGAAATCGCTCCGCGAAGCGTGGCCCGAGGCTGCGGGGCAAGGGTTCTATGAACTCTTTGACCAGATGTTTGCCACTGGTGAGCCATTCCACATTCCCCTTTCCCAGGCTCGCATAGAGCGAAACCAGCCGGGAGTATTGGAAGATACGTGGTTTCATCTGGTCTATCAGCCATTCCGCGATAGGCAAGGCAAGGTAGCGGGAATTATCCACATTGCCCTTGATGTCACGCAGCAGGTGCAAGCGCAGCAGGAAAATGAACAGCTCAACCAAGAACTCCAACTGTTCAAGGCAATGGTAGATAATGCGACTGATGCTATTGTCGTCTCTACCACCGATGGTACTGTTACCTATGCAAATGACTCCTTTCAATCCTTATTTGGATACTCCAAAGCCAATATCTTGGGCAATATCCTCACAAACTTTGTACCCACAGAAACAAGAGCAGTGGCAACGGAGGCATTTCAGACGGTGATAGAACACGGGGAATGGCAGGGAGAGGTTGTGTATCAGCGTGCTGACCAGACCACGTTTTATGGAGCCAGTTCTGGTTTTCTCGTGCATGGCAAGGAAAACTACGGATATGCTGCGGCAACGTTTATCCGGGATATGACCCGACAACGGGAGGCAGAAAAGGCTTTACATAGTGCGGTAGAACGCAATCAACTGCTCTTCAAAAACATGTCTGAAGGGATGGCTATGCACGAAATCGTCTTTGATGACGAAGGACACCCCATCAATTACCGTATCTTGGATATCAACCCGTCCTTTGAGCGGATGTTGCAGGTCACACGAGACATGATTGTTGGGAAACTGGCAACCGAAGCCTACGGAATGGAGACCGCACCGTTTCTTGATACCTATGCCCGCGTAGCAGAGACGGGCGAACCAGAACAGTTTGAAACGCCGTTTGGTTCGTTGGTCTTTGACATCCGGGTGATGCGACCACGCAAAGGCGAATTTGTCACGATGTTCTCTGACATCACGGAGCAAAAACGCCAACAAGAGGAACACCAACAGGTACAAGAGCAGATCATTGAAGCCCAACGGTCTGCCCTGCGCGAGTTGTCTTCGCCGCTCATCCCCATTGCCGACAAGGTAGTGATTATGCCGCTTATCGGTACAATAGACAGTGTACGGGCACAGCAGGTGATGGAAACGCTACTTGAAGGGGTGGCAGCATACCATGCAGAAACGGCTATCCTTGATATTACCGGGGTGCAAGTGGTAGATACCCAGGTCGCCAATGCGCTCATCCAAGCGGCACAAGCGGTGCAATTACTCGGTGCTCAGGTCATTCTCACCGGCATTGGACCAACTATGGCGCAAACCCTTGTTCATCTTGGCGCAGATTTAAGCAGTATTATTACCCGTGGCAGGTTGCAGGCAGGTATTGCCTATGCGCTAGGCTAGACCTACGACCAGTTCTAAGAATTTGTTGCTCCTATGCATTTGACAACTCCCTCAAGCTATGCTATCATTCAATCTTGTTGCGCGGGAGAAGTTTACTTGCAATACTGTACCCAACGTTAAGCAACCGTTGTTGTAAAGGACCCAATCTAAGGCACACCACGTTTGATGTGACCAGAGCACGGGTCGATTGTTCTTTTTTTGTCTGTTTTCGCTAGGTTGTCTATACATAATGATGATGGTGGAAGGGGCATAACTGATGCCAACTATCAACCAACTGGTTCGAAAACCGCGTAAGGCGGTATCAAAGAAAACCAAAGCTCCAGCCCTGCGGTTTACCTACAACTCGCTGAAAGGCAAATTGAAGCGGGGGCAGGGTTCGCCGCAGAAGCGGGGGGTCTGTACCAAAGTCAGTACAGTGACTCCAAAGAAGCCAAATTCGGCGTTGCGAAAGATAGCCCGTGTGCGTCTTTCTAATGGTATGGAAGTGACAGCATATATCCCTGGTGAGGGACACAACTTGCAAGAGCACTCTGTCGTGTTGATACGTGGGGGCAGGGTGAAGGATTTACCCGGTGTGCGCTACCACATTGTGCGTGGCACACTAGATACCCAAGGGGTATCCAATCGGAAACAGGGTCGTTCTAAGTATGGCACAAAGAAAGTCGCTCCAGCAGCCAAAAAACGGTAGAGGGAAAAAGTAGAGCATGCCACGTAGAGGAAAAACCATTAAGCGCGTGACAGCACCAGACCCGCGCTACAACAGTGTTTTGGTTCAGCAGTTCATCAATAAAGTGATGAGCCGAGGGAAAAAAAGCCTCGCAGAGCGGATCGTGTATCAAGCCATTGAATTGGCTGCTGAACGATTAAAACGAGAACCGATGGAAATTTTCGATCAGGCTATTCGCAATGTCAGCCCCTCTATTGAGGTGAAACCTCGGCGGGTCGGCGGTGCGACCTATCAGGTGCCTGTGGAAGTGAAAAGTGATCGGCGGTTATCGTTGGCAATACGCTGGATACTGAAATCAGCTCGTGGGCGCAGCGGCAAACCGATGCACGAACGCCTAGCGACTGAGTTAATGGATGCATACAATAATACAGGTGCTACCATCAAACGCAAAGAAGATGTACATAAGATGGCGGAGTCTAATCGGGCTTTCGCGCATTATGGACGTTTGTAATTGAGAAGAGGGTAAGGGTAAGGTTATGCCACGCCAGATACCAATTGAGCGTATTCGGAATATTGGGATTATCGCTCATATTGATGCCGGGAAGACGACAACCACAGAACGTATTTTGTTCTATACTGGACGCACCTACAAGCTAGGTGAAGTGCATGAAGGTACGGCAGTGATGGATTGGATGCCACAAGAGCAAGAACGGGGCATTACCATTACCTCTGCCGCAACAACAGCAACATGGAACGATTACCAAATAAACATTATTGACACCCCCGGACACGTAGACTTTACCGTTGAGGTAGAGCGTTCGTTGCGGGTGTTGGATGGTGGAGTGGTCGTATTTGACGCGGTGGCTGGTGTGGAGCCACAGTCTGAGACCGTTTGGCGACAGGCGGACAAGTATCTTGTCCCACGTATCTGTTTTGTCAACAAGATGGATCGTGTGGGAGCAGGGTTTGAGCGCACGGTGCAGATGATCCGAGAGCGGTTGGGGGCAAAGCCTGTCCCTATTCAGCTGCCCATTGGCGAAGAGGATCAATTTCAAGGGGTCGTAGACCTGATAGAAGGCAACGCTGCGGTCTTTCTTGATGACCTGGGACGGGAACGACAGATTATAGATGTTCCAGAGTCTATGCAAGCTCAGTATGAGCAAGCTCGCAATGAGATGATCGAAGCGGTTGTCGAGACTGACGATGAGTTGATGCTCATGTACCTTGAAGGTATGGAGTTGAGCACAGAAGACCTCAAGCGGGGGTTGCGAAAGGCAACGATTGAAGGCAAGCTCGTACCGGTGCTTTGTGGTTCTGCCCTCAAAAACAAAGGGGTACAGAAGATGCTCGATGCTGTGGTAGATTACCTGCCTTCACCATCAGATCGTCCGCCACTACGGGGTACGCATCCTGGCGATAATATGGATGATGAGGATGTAGAGTTTATCTACCGTAATTCAGATTCTCAAGAACCCTTTACTGGTCTCGTCTTCAAAGTGGTAGCAGACCCGTATGTAGGCAAACTTGCCTACTTCCGCGTGTACTCTGGCAAGATCGAAACGGGGAGCTATGTCCTCAACTCGGTACAAAACCAGAAGGAACGGGTAGGGCGGTTGTTGCAGATGCACGCCAATCACCGTGAGGACATCAAAGAAGCCTATGCAGGCGACATTGCGGCAATGGTGGGTCCCAAACAGAGTACCACAGGTGATACCTTGTGCGATCCTGACAAGCCGATTGTGCTGGAGCGTATTCGCTTTCCTGAGCCGGTTATTGAATTGGCTATTGAGCCAAAGACCAAAGCTGATCAGGATAAACTGAGTATGGCTCTGGTGCGCTTGAGTGATGAAGATCCAACCTTTCGGGTCTATACCGACAACGAAACGGGACAGACGATTATCAAAGGTATGGGCGAGTTGCACCTTGAAGTGCTGGTAGACCGTATGCGCCGCGAGTATAAAGTGGAAGCCAACCAGGGCAAGCCCCAGGTCTCCTACCGTGAGACGATTTCGCAGCCCGTGGACGTTGAAGGGAAGTTTGTTCGACAGTCTGGGGGCAAAGGGCAGTATGGGCATGTGAAGCTCAAGCTAGAACCGCAAGAGCAAGGCGTGGGGTTTGAGTTTATCAACAGTATTGTTGGTGGAGCTATTCCCAGAGAGTACATCCCTGCTGTGCAGCATGGTATAGAGGAAGCGATGCAAACTGGCGTTATCGCTGGCTACCCTGTGGTAGATATGAAGGCTGTCCTCTACGATGGCTCTTTTCACGAAGTAGACTCATCGGAAATGGCGTTTAAGATCGCTGGCTCTATGGCGCTCAAAGAGGGAGTCCGCAAAGGTCGCCCTATCCTGCTTGAGCCAATTATGAAAGTTGAAGTCGTGACCCCAGAGGATTTTCTGGGAACAGTACTTGGGGACCTCAATTCCCGTCGTGGGCGAGTTGAAGGGATGCAGGTGCGAGCAAACACGCAAATTGTGCATGCCTACGTACCGTTGTCCTCTATGTTTGGGTATACTACAGACTTGCGTTCGGCTACACAAGGGCGGGCAACCTCTTCGATGGAATTTGACCATTACGAGGCTTTGCCAGACCACTTGGCGCAGGAAATTATAGCACGACGACAAGGATAGAGGACGAGGAAACGGTGCAGGAATCTGTGGGACGGCAGCCTAGTGGGTATTCCCAGACTGCTGGCTCTAGGTGGGCAATGCCGGAAACACCCTTTCTTTCCCCCCCATCGTGGGAAGACTACGAATTGCTGGATAGTGGAGCAGGAAGGAAACTGGAACGGTTTGGGGTTTATCGGATTGTTCGTCCAGAAAGCCAGGCTATCTGGTCGCCAACCCTCCCAATGACTATGTGGGAGCAGGCGGATGCTATCTTTGAGCGTGGTCAGGCGGACAACGATAATCAAGGCACATGGACCCAACGTCAGGCACTCCCTGACCAATGGCTTTTGCACTTTGATAATTTGGCGTTTTGGGCTCGGTTGACACCGTTTCGCCATACGGGAGTATTCCCGGAACACGCCGCTCATTGGGTTTGGATACGAGAACACCTCAAGGCATGGGAGGGAGCTAGGGCCAGCCAGCCAAAGGTGTTAGTCTTGTTTGGATATACGGGTATCGCCACCCTGGTCGCGGCAGCAGCGGGCGCACACGTTTGTCATGTAGATGCTTCCCGCCCGGCGATACGTTGGGCACAGGAAAATCAAGCTGCATCACAGTTGACGACCTGCCCAATACGCTGGATTGTAGACGATGTACGCAAGTTCATTGGGCGAGAAGTACGCCGGGGATCGCGCTACGATATGATAATTATGGAGCCACCAGTCTTTGGGCGAGGGCCCAAAGGGGAGGTTTGGCGATTACAGGAAGGGTTGCCATCGCTCGTGCATACATGTACCGAACTTTTGAGTAACCAAGCCATGGGCATGTTGGTCAGTGCTTATGCAACAACCCTTTCTGCACTCACGTTGTTTAACGTTGTGGTGGATGCGGTAAAGACATGTTCGGGCAAAGTTGATGCAGGGGAGTTGGTATTGCGCGATAGTGCTGCCGCTCGTCCGCTCTCCACTGCCCTCTATGCACGCTGGTCGAGGGGTTTTGAGCAATGAGAAGTGAGAGAACATCGTCTCCATTCTCTGGGAACAGGGAGTATTCTATGGCGAAGCAGAAGGTGCGTATTCGCCTTAAAGCATATGATCACAAGATTCTTGATCAATCTGCCCAACAGATTGTGGAAGCGGCAGAACGCACGGGGGCACTCGTAGCAGGGCCTGTGCCGTTGCCTACAAGGATCGAACGCTTTAGCGTTATACGTTCTGGGTTCATAGACAAAGATTCACAAGAACAGTTTGAAGTGCGAACACACAAGCGGCTCATTGATGTGATTGATCCGAGTCAGCAGACGATCAATGCGCTAATGAAGCTCAACCTGCCGGCAGGGGTGGATATTGAAATCAAGCTGTAGCTGGAAGGTTCCATCAGCAGGATGTCCGTTGGGGGAGATGGAAGCAGGAGCTACCACCAGATAGCAATTTGGGTAAAAGGTGTGCGATGATAAAGGGTTTACTTGGTCGTAAAATAGGAATGACCCAGGTGTTTAGCCCCGTAGGGGAGGTTATCCCGGTCACAGTGCTACAAGTTGGGCCGTGTCTTGTGACACAGGTTCGTACATTGGATCGAGATGGCTACGAAGCAGTGCAACTTGGGTATGAAGAAGTAGCAGAACGCAAGCTGACTCTGCCAGAAAAGGGGCATATTGCTCCTGCCTATACCGTGCTTCAAGAGCGCGAAGTGGGAGATGCCCTTGATGGGTATTTGGGACAAACGGGTAAACGTGTCCGTCATCTCCAGGAGTTTCCCGCCGATACCCTGGCAGATCATCATGTTGGTGATGTGCTAGATGTCCAGATGTTCCAGGTTGGTCAACGGGTTGATGTGGTTGGCACATCTAAAGGTCGCGGGTTTGCCGGTGTGGTCAAACGCCACGGGTTTCGTGGGGGACCGCGCACACACGGGCAGAGTGATCGCTTGCGAGCACCCGGCTCCATTGGGGGCGGTACGGCACCAGGCCGTGTCTGGAAGGGCCAGCGCATGGCGGGACGTATGGGCAACCGACGGGTGACAGTGCAGAATCTTGAGGTTGTGGAAATCATACCAGAAAAGCATTTGCTGCTCATCCGGGGAAGCGTCCCCGGTCCGCGCAATGTTTTGGTTCAGGTAAAGCATGCGGTCAAGGTCAGTTGAGTGCCGGCTGTGGCATGAGGGGTAGGATATGCAAGCAGAATTGTACAACCAAAGTGGTACCCGTATCGGGACTATAGATATTCGGGATGATGTCTTTGGTATTGAGCCAAATCATACGGTGATGCATCAAGCCTTAGTACGCCAGCTCGCCAATGCTCGCCAAGGGACACATAATACCCGTGGGCGAAGTGCGGTGCGGGGGAGTACCCGCAAGCTCTATCGCCAAAAGGGAACGGGTCGTGCTCGGCAAGGCTCAAACCGCGCACCGCATCGTCGGGGAGGTGGCGTTGCCCACGGTCCCCATCCACGATCTTATGAGAAGAAGATGCCTCGCAAAATGCGTCGTTTGGCGGTGCGTTCGGCTCTCTCTGCACAATATGCAGCGATACGCTTTGTAGATAATTTGGATATGGAAGAGCCACGTACCAAAGCGATGATTGCTATGCTCAATGATCATAGCTTTGCAGGGAAAACGCTGATTGTGCTTGGGGAAAAGCATGCGAATGTGCAGCTTTCTGCTCAGAACCTTCCCTATGTGGAGACGTTGCTGGCGCACTATTTGAATGTGAGAGATTTGTTGCGTTTTGACCATATTCTTTTCACTGCCCCTGCGGTCACTGTTGCGGAGAGTTATTTGGCAACAGACCGCGCTCAGGGCAAGCATGGTGGGGAAGAATACAGCAATGATGCGAGCATAGAGGATGTGGGGGATGGGAGCAGTAGCTATGCATGATTATCAGATTATCGTTCGCCCGCTCATCACAGAGAAAAATACGCTGTTGATGGAAGAAAACAAATATAGTTTTGAGGTGGCTCGTGTGGCGAGCAAACCGCAGATTAAGCGGGCGATTGAGCGTATCTTTGATGTGACGGTGATTAAGGTTCATACGATCAACGTGCGGGGTAAGCTCAAACGGCGCGGACGCGATTTTGGCTATACCGCAGATTGGAAGAAAGCCATTGTTACCCTTGCAGCGGGGGATCACCTCGATTTGTTTGAGACGTAAACAACCAGGCGTAAGTACAAGCGGAAGAGAGATAGGCTATGGGTATCCGAAAATATAAACCAACATCCGCTGGTCGTCGCAATATGTCGGTTTCGACCTTTGAGGAAATTACCAGAAAGGGGCCTGAACCGGGTCTTGTTGAGCCACTCCGCAAGAAGGCGGGGCGCAACAACCAGGGGAAGGTCACGACCCGACATCGTGGTGGCGGGCACAAACGACTCTATCGGGTGATAGACTTCAAGCGCAAGAAGCATGCTATTCCGGCAAAGGTTGCGGCGATTGAATATGATCCTAATCGGACGTGCCGCATTGCCTTGTTGCACTATGTAGATGGCGAAAAACGCTATATCTTGGCTCCTGTTGGGCTCAAGGTTGGCGACAAGGTGATGAGTGGTGCAGAGGCGGAGATACGCCCAGGAAATGCGCTGCCGTTGGCTTCTATCCCGCTTGGGACGCAGATTCATAATATCGAGCTCGAAGAGGGGCGTGGCGGAGTGATGGTGCGAAGTGCTGGGGGGTCTGCCCAGCTTATGGCAAAAGAGGGTGACTATGCGGTGGTTCGTCTGCCGTCTGGCGAAACGCGCCGGGTGCATGTGCGCTGTATGGCGACGGTTGGGCAGGTGGGCAATGTGGATCACCAAAACGTGCGTATTGGCAAAGCCGGGCGTAATCGTTGGAAGGGCAAGCGGCCTACCGTGCGAGGGTCGGTGATGAATCCGCGAGACCATCCTCATGGGGGTGGCGAGGGGCGAGCACCCCGTGGTATGCCACCGAAGACGAAGTGGGGCAAGCCG
>CAZLKK010000120.1:0-11102 GCA_964559995.1 uncultured Chloroflexaceae bacterium | reverse complement strand
GCCGTGTGCCCCTACGATTCCCTTTCTCCCCCAGGGAAAGGGGTTAGGGAATGGGGGGAAAGGTGAACAAGAGCGGCAGTTTCCTAACAACGGCACTAGATAATATGATGCAGGGTAGAACACCTGCCAATTTCTTGGTTTTGTTGCGTTCATGAAAGTGCGTAGGGAAGATAACCATACTCACCCTGACCCCTTGTTCTCGTGGATGAGGGGGAATTTTGTGGAGATAGCATATGCCTTTTCTTGAAACACGCCAGGAACCCCTCTTTTATGCAGAGTGTGGCAAAAAGACACCAGCATTATGGTGTGTACATGGGGCAGGTGGGAGCCACCAGCACTGGGGACTACAATGTCTAGCACTCAAAGATATAGCAAACATTGTCACACCGGATTTGCCAGGGCATGGGCGTTCTCCGGGTGTGGGGTATCAGCACATCAGTGAGTATAGCCAGCTTTTGCTGGCAGCAATGGACAAAAAAGAGCACGAGCGGGTTGTGTTGGCTGGACACTCTATGGGGGGAGCTATTGCGCTTTGGACAGCCATTCACGCCCCCAAACGAGTGCGTGGATTGGTGTTGATTAGCAGCGGCGCACGTTTACCCGTGTTGCCTGCCCTCTTTGACTACCTCGACCAGGATCGCTTCCCTGATGCGGTGGAGGCTATTGTTGCGCGTGCCTATAGCCCAACGGCATCAGCCAACCTTCAGACCGCCGGGAAAACGGCGTTTTTGCAAAATAACCCCCAGGTATTGCACCATGATTTGCTCGCCTGCCAAGCGTACAATGTGTTGTCACGATTGCGTGAGGTGGTCTGCCCAACGCTGATTATCTGTGGCGATACCGACCACATAACCCCCCTCAAGTTTAGCCAAACGCTGCATGATGGCATCCGTGGCTCTAGCCTGTTTATCGTGCCAGAGTCGGGGCATATGGCATTGATAGAACAGCCAGACGCGGTAAATATGGCGTTACGGCAGTTTTTGCACCTTGTCGCCCATCACCCCTAATCAAGAGCCTAAAAGTGGGGAAGCGCAAAGTACCCTACAAACGCAGAGACGCAGGGGAGAAAGATATATTGCCCCTTCACCCTCTCTCCCCTTGCCCTGCCCTTTCCCTACCCCCTGGGGGAGAAGGGGAACCGCGGCAGGGGTTAGCTCCCCCTACGAGCCGCGAGTGTCAACGAGCGGATGTAGGGGCGCACGGCGGTGCGCCCTATCGGGCAGCCCCTATCCCTTGCCCCTTCCCCCTGGGGGAGAAAGGGAACCGTAGGGGCGCACGGCGGTGCGCCCAATGTTCATCTCCCCCCCTCTCCCATTCCAGGGCGCGGGGGCGGGGGGAATACCATACAGGGGGGGGTAGGGAAACTCCTACGCCGACGGTGTGCCGTCTAGCCCTAGCTGTGTTGCATCCGCTTGTAGCCCCTCTATCACCTCGCTGATAACCACCTCTAATGGCACTTCTAGCTCTTCTGCCCCCCGCTTGATGTCCTCACGGTTTACCTTTGCAGCAAAACTTTTGTCCTTCATCTTCTTTTTCACCGAAGACACCTTGACGCTATGGATGCTCTTGTCAGGACGCACAAGCGCAACAGCAGTCACAAAGCCGCTGAGTTCATCTACGGCAAACAACGTCTTCTCCATAGGGGTTATGCGCTCTATGCCGGTGTAGTCGGCGTGGCTGAGAATAGCCCGGCATATATCCTCGCCCCAGCCTTCCTTGCGAAGAAACGCCACTGCGACATAGGGGTGTCCCGTCTGGCTCTCGTCCATATGGGGGTGAAGTTCATAGTCCATGTCGTGCAACAGACCCACTGCCCCCCACACATCTTCATTGGCGTTGCTCTTACGGGCAAAGTGACGCATACAGGCGGATACCGCTTCACAATGCTTTCGCAAGCTATCCGCCTCTACCCACTCATACAGCAAAGCGTGGGCGCGTTCTTGTAACATAGAGTACTCCTTATACATTGTACATGTGCTTAGGTGCGAAACTTGATATGTAAATCGCGGAGTTGCTTCTCATCCACAACCGATGGCGCATCAGTCATCACATCTATCGCTTGCTGCGTCTTGGGGAACGCCATCACCTCGCGTATGGTCGTCTCATTGGCAAGAATCATTGCCAGACGATCTATCCCAAAGGCAATCCCCCCATGCGGCGGCGCACCATACTCAAAGGCTTCTAGCATATGCCCAAACCGTTCTTGGGCTACCTCATCATTGATACCAAGCAGATGGAGCATCGTCTGCTGCATCTCCTTCTGGTAGATACGGATACTCCCACCGCCTAGCTCATAGCCATTGAGCACAAGGTCATAGGCTTTCGCCCGTACATTCCCTGGACGCTCCCGAAAATGCGGCAGGTCATCATCCATCGGCGCGGTGAAAGGGTGATGCATGGCATCCCATCGCTTCTCGTCATCGTTCCACTCAAGCAGCGGGAAGTCTGTTACCCAAACGAACGCCAAGCTATCAGAGTCCAGCAGGTTGAGCCGCAACGCAAACTCCCGGCGCAGCTTGTCCAACACTGCCGCGACAACTCCAGGCATATCGGCAACAAGCAACACCAAATCACCCGCCTGTGCGCCCAACGTGCTGATGATGCCTTGCAACTCTTCATCCGTAACAAACCGCGCAAATGATGCTCGCGCTTTGCTGGCAGCGGTGGGGAGCGGTTGATCTGGCGCAAGCGCAAGCCATGCCAACCCCTTTGCCCCCGCCCCTTTGGCCAGCTCAATAAGCTCATCCAACTGTTTGCGGCTATAGTCACCCCGTCCAGGCACACAGATACCCTTCACCTGCCCGCCGCTCTCCAACGCCCCACGGAACACCTTAAACTCCGTATTGGTCAACAGCGAGGAAAGGTCTACTAACTCCATCCCATAGCGCAAATCTGGCTTGTCGGTGCCATAGCGGTTAATAGCCTCCGCGTAGGTCAAGCGGGCAAAGGGAGCATGAAACCTCTTATCTGGGGAAATCGTCTGCACCAACTGAATAAACATCTGCTCCATCAGCGACATAATATCCTCACGCTCAACGAAGCTCATTTCTAAGTCCAGCTGCGTGAACTCCGGCTGGCGGTCTGCCCGTTGATCTTCGTCACGGAAACAGCGGGCTATCTGAAAGTACCTATCGTAGCCAGAGACCATCAGCATTTGCTTGAGCTGTTGGGGGCTTTGGGGCAGGGCATAGCACTTGCCTGGGTGAATACGGCTTGGGACAAGATAGTCTCGCGCCCCCTCCGGGGTAGACTTGATCAGGATAGGCGTTTCTATTTCCACAAACGCCTGGTCGTCGAGGAAGTCTCGCATATATTTGACGATACGATGGCGCAACACCAGATTACGCTGCATCCGTTCGCGGCGCAGGTCAAGGTAGCGATATTTGAGCCGCAAACTCTCCTCCTCCCCCCCATCACGGGAGATTATCAACGGCGGCGTGAGGGATGCATTGAGGATAGTCACATCCTGCCCCACAACCTCTATTTCGCCTGTAGACAGATCAGGGTTGATAGCATCCTCTGGGCGCAACCGCACGACCCCGCGCACCTGCAACACAAACTCAGAGCGAACATCTGAGGCAATCGCATGGCTTTCGGGGGTGGTAGAGGAATCAAACACCACTTGGGTAATGCCATAGCGGTCTCGCAGGTCGAGGAAAATCAGGGGACCGTGGTCCCGTCGGCGGTGGACCCACCCCGCCAGTGTAATCTCATGGGTATCGTGTTCTTTGCGTAGCTCGCCGCACGTATGGGTACGAAACATGCGCTCGTCTCTCCTTTTGTATCTCTATCGTGCTCCCCATACAATGGGGGATATACGGTATGGTATCACTCGTTTTTGGTTGGTACCCCTAGATGTCTGGTATCCAGGGGTACAGAAGGCATTATAGCATCCTCTGCCAAATCCGGTGTTGCGGCTCTGATTATTCCCCGCTCCCTCCCTGCCCCCAGACATCCTATCGCATCAGCTTTAGCGTAACAAGCACCCGCTCATACTCCTGCTCTGCATCCGTAAGCAACTCGGCTGCTCCCGCTAGGTGTCCCTCACGCCCTATCGTCTCCAACTTGCGCGAAATGTTCGCCAGAGCTTTTGCCCCAAGTTGAGCACTGCTGGACTTTTGGCTATGGGCTAACCGTTGGAGTTCATAGCTATTGCCCTGATCTATTGCCTCCCGCATCTTCAAGAGATTCTTTGCCGTATCACCAACGAAGAGTTCCAGAAATTCATAGATAATCTCTTGGTCATCCGCACAGACCAGCATACAAAACTGCTCGTATATCTCGTTATCCAATGTTGGTATATCTTTGGATAACTCCTGTTCCTGCCCAAACCGTTCCTCCCGGAACTTCTCTGTTGGGGAAGATTCTTTGGTAACTGGTACCCGCAGCAGGGCTTGGGCTAATTCCTCAATATTGATTGGCTTACTCACATAGGCATCCATCCCCGATGCTAGACACTGTTCGCGGTCTCCTTCCATCACATGGGCTGTCATCGCAATGATCCAGGGTTGCCGATTTTCCGGGAGTTTTTGGCGTATGTGCTGCGTTGCTTCCATCCCGTCCATCTCTGGCATTTGTACGTCCATCAGGACAACATCATATGCTTGGCGTTCAAGCGTTGCTACAACCTCCTCGCCATTCGCCACCACATCCGCCCGATAGCCCATACGCTCAAGAAATCGCGTTGCGACCTTTTGATTGACCACATTGTCCTCCGCCAGCAAAATACGCAATGGATGCTCTGCCGCAATTTGCGAGATCGCATGGGGAGAGTCCGCTTCCCAGATATTGGTTGTATGCTGCGTAAATACCTCTATGAGTACCCGATAGAGTTGGGCTGGTTTGATAGGCAACGACAGCATGGCTAGGTGTTCAAGGTCGGTATGCTGCAACTCCTTGTCACGAAGCCCAACCGGGATATAGACCACAACAGGTAACGTTGCCCCTTTGGACATGTTGCGTATCTTTGCTGCCAGCGACAGCCCATCCAGCCGTCCCCATTGCATATCCAAAACAGCCACATCAAATGGGGGGGACTGCGCGAGGATATGCAAGGCTTCTTCGTAAGATTTGGCAATGGTAGGGTGCATATTCCAATAGGCAAGCGCATGCACCAGAATAACGCGGTTTGTCGCACTTTGATTGACCACAAGCACCCGTTTTTGGGAGAGAGAAGGTTGGTTGCGGTTTGTGTGGGCAAGTTGTGGTAGCTCTTTGCAAGCCACAGTATGTTCTGCGACAATGGTAAAGTGGAACGTAGACCCTACGCCTAGCTCGCTCTCTATCCACATCGTGCCGCCCATCATCTCAACCAACCGTTTGCTGATAGCCAACCCAAGCCCAGTGCCACCATACTTGCGGGTGGTAGAAGCATCCACCTGGCTAAACGACTGAAAGAGACGATGTTGATCTGCCTTTGAAATACCAATGCCTGTATCACGGACGGCAAAGTGGATTGCATAGCAAGTATGATCTTGGGATGTTGCGGTTAATGATACCCTCGCTTTTGCCGGTTCCACTTGTTTTGCCTTGACCGTCACGATAATCTCGCCGACCTCGGTAAACTTCACCGCATTACTGATGAGATTGACCAACACCTGCCGCAGCCGGGTAACATCACCAATGATTGCTTCTGGAAATGGCTCTTCTATGATATAGGCAAGGTTTATCTGCTTTTCTGACGCACTACTGGCAAGCAAATCAAGGGCTTCTTCTATGCATGCTCGCAGGTGGAGGGGTTGTTGCTCTAGGTCAAATTTACCTGCGTCAATCTTGGAAAAGTCTAAGATATTATTGATAATGGAGAGCAACGCCGTGCCGCTCGTGCGGGCAGTCTCCACAAAATCGTGCTGTTCCGCATTGAGCGGCGTATCTAATAGCAGCGTCGTCATCCCAATAACCGCATTGAGCGGGGTGCGTATCTCATGGCTCATATTTGCCAAAAACTCTGACCTAGCCCGTGCTGCATCCTCTGCGGCTTGTCGTGCCTTGAGCAGTTCTTCCTCCGCATGCTTGCGTTCGGTAATATCACGAGTAATGCCCTCTAGGGCTATGGCGATACCCTGTTGGTTGTAGATTGCCCATTGGCGTTGTTCTATCCATATTTCCCGTCCATCTTTGCGGATATAGCGCAGAATAAGCGGCTCATAGGTTTCTGTAATGTTATTGATGAACTGGTCTAACAGCGGGCGACTCTCCGGGTGAACCGCATGCACATGGACAAAGGGATCAGCATAGTATTCTTCTGGGGTATAGCCAAAGATAGTGGTAATAGAGGGGCTAATGTATTCAAAGCCCCGGGGCTGTGGCTCCAAGCGAAAGCGAAAGATGATGTCTTGGGCATTTTCCGCCAACAAGCGAAACCGCTCTTCACTCTTGCGGAGGGCAGCTTCTGCCTGCTTATACTCGGTTATATCCTGCACTGCCCCATACACAAAGACCTCTTGGCTAACGGTATCATAGACCGTACGGACGTGATCCCGCAGCCAGCACTCCTGCCCCTGTTTGGTCTTGATGCGATACTCTAGCACATAGAACGTATTATCAAGTGATGGGGGAATAGACTCTCGAATGGTTACTAGGTCTTCTTGGTAAACAATACGGTTCCATACCCCCGGAGTTTGGACATCTTCCAGCGTATAGCCGGTAATGCGCTCAAATGCTCCACTGACCCATTCAGGTTTGATAGACTGACCAGGGACGGTACGGGCAAAGTACACATAGTCGGTAATGATCTCCGAGATCATCCGATGGCGTTCCTCGCTTTGGGCAAGGGCTTGGTCTATACGTTGCCGTTCGACTATCTCCGCCTGGAGTGCCGTATTTGCTGCGGTAAGTTCGGCGGTGCGCTCTTGTACCCGCTGCTCCAGCTCATCATGCGCGTGACGCAAGGCTTCTTCCGCCTGTTTACGCTCGGTAATATCGAGGAATGCCGATTGAATTGCCAGTTTCCCCCGATATTGCGTCTGGACTACGGATGCTTCAAGCCAACGAACTTTGCCATCCTTGCGAATAATCCGATAGGTATAGTGAGCAGGGGCAGATTTCCCATGCATCCGGTTAGAACTATACGCAACTAACCGATCACGTTCATCAGGGTGCAAGAGGGTATGGTTTATCTCCTCCTTATTCATCGAATAGAGTTCATCCATACTATAGCCGGTGATGGTGCTGACCATGTGGTTGATAAAGACAAACCCATCTTCTGTGATCAGCGATAGCCCTTGTAAGGAATGTTCTACCAGCGTATAGTACGCCTCTTCTGCCTGCACCCGCTCGGTAATATCGCGCCCAACAGACTGTATCTCAACCATACGCTGCTCTTGGTCAAAGATCGCCCGGTTGGTCCACTGATACCAACGACTTTCCCCATTGGGCATACGGGTATGGAATTCAAGCGTAGCGTAGGGGTGTTCATGGCTTAGGGTAGCCAGATGATCTTGTACCCGTTGGTGATCTTCTGACGGGATGAGGGTAAAGATATTGCTGCCAATAATCGCTTCTACCGGTAGCCCATTGATATGGGCATAACGCTCGTTGACAAACGTAATAATCCCATCGGGGTGGTAGCGACAGATAAGCTCGGTTTGCTGTTCAACAATCGCCCGATAGCGTATCTCGCTTTGGCGCAGTTCTTCGGCTGCCCGCTTGTGTTCAGAGACATCAAACGCAGTACCCATCAAAGCATTTTTGCCCTTGAAGACGATAGGGATAAGCGTTAGGTCGAGCCAGAGTTCTTGCCCATACTTCGTGGTTATTTTACACTGTTGACGGGTGTATTCCTCCGAGATATGCTTTGGGTATTCTTCCCAAAATGAGCCGGTTTTAGAAGAGAGAATATCTAGCATGGTCATGTGTTGCAACGTCTCTCGTTGGTAGCCCATCATTGCTTCAGCAGCAGAATCCACATAGAGAAATCGCCCAATTTCGTCAAGGATGAAGATCATCGCTCTTGATCGGCGCAGGGCTTCCATCATACGGGCATGATCGCTTACATCACGCAAGGATATAAGGTAGACTGGCATTTCTTGCCATTCGGTTTCTATCAAGCGCATTTCTGTTAAGATAGGGGACTGTTGCCCCTGGGGAAAGACATCGAGTTCTGTTACCTCACCAACGAGAATAGGTAGCCCCAACATTTCGCCTTGTAATTCTGTTGTTTTCCTCCCAAGCAGCGACTCTGCAGCAGGGTTGCAAAAATGAATAATACCTTCTTTGCCAACACAGACAATGGCATCAGTACTTTGTTCAACAAGAATATCAAAACGGGATTCGCTTGCTTGGAGTTTTTTGGAAAGTCTCTCTATCGTTTGCATAGCTTGCTCTCTTAACGTGTGTATTTTTTGTATAATGCAGCTGGTGTTTTCAGGTAAAGGTGTTTTCTGCTCCCAGTGGTAGATGAAGGCTGTTGGGGAGTATGCGTAGAAAAGCGGTCCTCTCCTTCCACAACTCATGCTACCACAAGAGAACACGGATATGGTAGAGATTTAGGTTGTAATTCCCGCGTAAATTGAGCGTGATGTGCGGCAGATTACCTACTAAAAGGCAAAATTTGGTATATATGTAAGGTTACATGGATAAAGAGGATGTTTAGCCGAGAGCAGGTGGAGATAAAGTGCATACACCACGCTTGTGGGGCAAAAAATCAGCGGAGACAACCGCAACAGGGAGAGGAAAAACCGACCTCGACTGGGATCGAACCAGCAACCTTCGGCTCCGGAGGCCGACGCTCTATCCGATTGAGCTACGAGGTCTCACACCAAAAAGTATACCCCATACCCCCGGCAGTGTCAATTTGGTCTGAGTATGGGTATGGCAGACATTTTTCCCATCCTTTGCCTCCTTTGGGCAGCCCCCATCCCCTCGCCCCGCGTCCCACCGAGGGGAGAAGGGGAACCGCGGCAAGTGTTCCTCCCCCTCGCCCTTGTGATGTATGTGGGTGTAGGGGCGCACGGCGGTGCGCCCAGCAGGGGCAATATATCTTTCATTGGGTACTGTTGCTATGACAGGGGAAAAAATATCTGTCACACCCTACGATGCAGCAGCAAACATGGCAGAAATCTGGTAGACTGCATACTATGAACACAAAGGATACAAAGGACACCAAAGCTGTACAGAATACCAAACCCGTTCGGGTAGATCACCTCATCCTGCAAATCGCGTTGCTCTGTGGCATCATGCTCACCTGGTTGAGCATTGCCCGCTACGAAGGCTACAACGCTGGCATGCGTGATCTTGGCAATATGGCACAGTCTATCTGGTCTGGAACGCAAGGAGACCCGCTCCTGCACACGGCAGCCTGGATGGGAGCGCGTAGTCGGCTCAATGTGCATGTGGAGCTTGTCTACTACCTGCTCGTGCCGCTGTATGCCCTCTTCCCCGATCCACGTACCATCCTTATTGTCCAAGCAATGCTTTTTGTCGCAGGGGCATTGCCCGTCTATCGCATTGCCATGCGCCGACTGGACAATCGCTTTGCTGCCCGTTGTTTTGCGCTTATTTACCTCTTCTACCCCACGGCACAGACCAGTGTGCTGTGGGATTTTCACGGCGACACGCTGGCTATGCCCTTGCTCATGTTTGCGCTTGATGCGCTTGACCAACGGGCATGGCGCAGGTATACCCTCTTTGCGCTGCTTGCGCTCAGTTGCAAATTTTACGTAGCCCTGCCCCTAGCGGGTATGGGGGCATACCTGTTCCTGTGGGGTGTTGGCAATCACCAAGCTACCAACAAGACATCTTCCCAACAACGCCAAACAGAACGCTGGATAGGCATACTCACAACCCTGGTAGCGATAGGGTATGGGGCGGTTGCCTTCCTCGTGGTACGCCCACTGTTTGCCACACCAGGGCTAGAAGGCGTAAACGAGACCTCCGGCTGGTACCTTAGCCACTATTTTGGCGAGTTGGGCGAGATAGGCGCAACGTTTGGGGATCGGTTGTTAAGTGCGCTGGTCATTTTTGGTCCCGTCTTTCTGCTGCTTGGGCGGGGGTGGCGATGGCTATTACCGGGGCTGCCTATCGCCTTTGCTATGCTCATTACCACGGGTCCGGGTGGGGCATATGATTACCGCTATCACCATTACGCCATTGTCGTTCCCTTCATCATAATGGCAGCGATAGATAGCGCGGGGCAGATGGCAGCATCACAGCAGGCAGCACGAGCAGCAAGCAAACGGCGCAGCGGGCGCAATTGGCGTGGCGATCTCGTGGTATCACTGGTAAGTGTGCTGTTCTTCAATATCCTGTTGGTAGATACCCCGCTCAACCCCTTCTTTTGGCGAGCTAACCCCGGTGAGGGGCTTGACCCCTCTGTCTATGGCATCACCGAACGCGACCATGTGAAAGATCAATTCTTGGCTGAGGCAGAAGCAAGGATGCCCCCTGATGCCCCCCTCGTGACCTCAACCATGCTTGCCCCCCATCAGATTAACCGCGAGACAGTCTACAATATCCGCTATCCAGAGGATTCGGGGGCAGAGTATTTGCCGCTCTTCTTGCCACTGGTAGACTATGTGATGGCTGATGCGCTATTTGACTACTACGTTCCCATTGACGACACAAGCTATGGGGGCGGGGTAGCCTACGAACGCGAAGCCATCGAGCTAGTGCTGCGCGACCCATCGTTTGGTCTGGTGGCGGCGCGGGATGGGCTATTGCTTTGGGAACGCGGCGCAAGCGGGGATGAGGTGATGGTGCAGCAGGTTGAGGTGGTGACAGAGCCATCACCCGGTCCACTGACCATGTTTGGCGACAAGATGAGCCTGATAGCTATGCAATTTGAGCAACGAACATCAGACCGCTTGCGGGTGACGTTTGAGTGGCTTGTGGTGGGGGACACACCGCCACAGCAAGATTATGTCGCCGTGAGTACGCTTGATGGGGTAGAGCACAACCGCATCGTTCACCTGCCTACCTATACGCTGCTCCCCACGAGTGCATGGCAGCCGGGGCAGCGCATCCGTGAAACGTTTGATGTGGACACCAGCGGTATTGCACCCGGTGAGTATCACTGGCGGGTGGGGTGGTATGTGCTGCAAAGCCCCTACAGCTACTGCACCGATGAGCGCAGCTTAATGCCAGGGAGTGCGGCGATGATTGTC
>CAZLKK010000119.1:0-11111 GCA_964559995.1 uncultured Chloroflexaceae bacterium | reverse complement strand
GGGGGGGGTACGTCCCCCCCGGTAGTTAGAGGGGGCAGTTATGAGAGAGATGATTGATACTGCGGCGTTGGAGGCGGAGGCGTTGGAGCAGGAGGCGGAGGCGTTGGAGCAGGAGACTGTGGAGTTGCGGGGGGAGATCGACGACCTAGAGTCTAAAGCCAACTATTGGGAAGGGAAGGCAGCAGAATACCACAAAGAATTAACCGAGGCTCGCCGCCATTTGGATGACATCGAGGATGATATAGAGCAGGACAAGCGGGAAATCATAGGGGATTTACGAATCGTTTCAACGCAATTGACAACAATACAAGCGGGATACAACGATTCCCCGTTATGGGCGCAGTTGGGGTACGTTCTCACCGAGATTGAGACAATACAAGTGCTAGTATCGGATATGGGGGGGGAATGAATGATGGCAACACTAGCATCTATCTATCAGCAAATGACGAAAGAAGCCAGGCGGCATGGTCGTAGCACGGCGCAGTTGCGGGGGGGCGTGAAGCTCACCCTCACGACTGCTGAGGGTATCTCGACAATCGCCGTCTGGCGCAGGCATAAGAAGTTGTCAGACACGGAGATTATCACGTTTAGCAAACATTTTGATGTCCCAGCGGGGGCGCGGCGACTCCCCGAAGCTGGGCAGCGGGAGCGCAAGATGCGAGCGGAGCGGGAGGCTGCCGATGGGACGATGGATGAGGGTAGCGTGACGTGGTATGGCGTGGCGTGGCAGTGGGGAGGTGGGGAGTGACTACTACGACCTTGACGGCAACCGCCGCGCCTGCCCGTGCTAGGCAGGCTGCGGCTACGCTTGTATGGCTAGGCAGCGCATACACGACTATGTTAGCAGTTGTAGCGATGAAAGTCCACCCAGACTATGCAATCTTGGCTGCGCTTGGGGTGCAAGCGGTGCTCACGCTGCTTGAAAGTAGGATATGGCAGGGCAAGGGGGGGGTGCTAGAGTGGATCGCCCTGGGCATTGACATTCTCATAAATATGGGGGGTACCTGGCAGTGGATAAAGCACATTGACAAGACTCCGCCGTGGACAATGATGCGGGAGACGCTGGGTGCTCCAGAGCGGCTGTCCAGTTGGGCACTGTTGGGGGTAGCCCTGGTGATAGCTGTGCTACTAGCCTACTCACCAGAGGGGATATGGAGGCAGCGATGATATGGGACGCTCTCATTACTGTAGGCAGCCTATCCCTGGCTGCCTATTTCGTTATCATTGAGCCGTTGATCAACCGGTGGCGGGAGTGGCGGGGCAAGCAGGAGGCGCAGGAGCCGAAGCCCCGCTATGCCCCTGTTACACCGTCAACACCATCAACACCGCAACAAGAAACAGACTCAGAGAAATTCGAACGACTGTTGGGGGAGTTAGCTGCCGTGGGTACTGATACCCCACCTAGTACCAGTACCCAAACGGTACCCACTGGTACTGCTGATACCCCTGATACCAAAGCGGTAAACAGTGAGTACCAGCGGGTACTGGCTCTGGTATCGCAAGGCTACTCAGGGAACCAGATTTGTGGGATGGTTGGTGGCAAGCGAGCAGAGGTACTGGCACTAGTCAAGGCGGCGAGGGCGGATGTAGGGGTGACGCGGTGATTACCAAGCGGGGAGATGGGAGGTGGGTAGCTACCGTAACCATAGATGGGGGAAAGACCTACGTCTACGGGAATACCCGCAAAGAAGTCAAAGAGAAGCTGGCACAGCAAAGCTCCAACATTCACTCCAAGACTGTTGGAGCTTTTGTTGCTGAATGGCTCCGCAAGATGCGACCAGCCTGGAGTCACAAGACCTACACGAGCTATGAGGGTGAGGTACGCAACCACATTATTCCCCATATTGGCAAAATACCCTTACAGGAGCTTACTCCTGACCATATCTACACTCTACTAGACACGCTTCAAAGAGAGGAAAGGTCAACCAGATCCATCAACTACAGTGTCAGTGTATTGAGTAGAGCCTTGAATTGGGGGGTGAAGTGGGGAGAGGTAAGACAAAACGTTGTCAAGCAGGTTGCGCTTCCTCGGTATGAGTATCGCCAGTTTACCCCCCTGACGGTACCCCAAGCAAAGCAGCTGCTAAACGCGGTTAAAGATCATAGGCTAGAGATGCTTTACCGTCTAGCTCTGAGTCTGGGGATGCGCCAGGGAGAGCTGATCCGTCTCAAATGGGAAGACATAGATATGGAGACCCGCACCTTGCGGGTAAAGGAGAGCAAGACAAGGGCGGGCAGGCGTAGCCTGGAGCTACCAGAGCCGCTCTACCTTGCGCTCGTGGATCACCGCCAGCGTCAAGCCCAAGAGATGGCAGGCAACAACCAATGGACAGAGCATGGGCTAGTCTTTCCAAGCAACGTTGGTACCCCTCTACTTGCTAGGAATATCCATCGCCACTTCAAACAAGCTCTGCGTTCAGCCGGCTTACCAGACCATGTGCGCTTTCATGATATGCGGCATTCATGCGCTGCGTTCCTCATTGCCCAGGGCGTAGACATCCATATCATCAAAGAGGTGTTGGGACATAGCAAAATCAGCGTTACCAGTGACACGTATGGGCATTTATTGCCAGGAGTGGGGGGCGCGGCTTTAGCGCGAGTAGCGGGAGAGTTAGAGTAGCACATATGTTGGTTGTCAAAAAGTTGTCAAAAATGACCCTCGATTTACGGCTTTATAAAGCTATAAAACGAGGGTCGTTTTGTCAAAAAGTTGTCAAAAACGGTTTTTTTGGGAGATAAGCGCATTTGTGTAGTATTGACAAAAGGCTTTAGAAAGCGAGCGGGAGACGGGACTCGAACCCGCGACATTCTGCTTGGAAGGTGTATAATTTAGGATGGTTTCTGGTATACTATCACCTAAACCGTTGTATTGTTCACAATCACCCCCTGCGCCGCCAACGCGGCGAGCAGGCTGTTGAAAGCCGTCCCATCACTCCGACTCCCCGTCACAGCCGTTGCCTGAAAATGCACCGGCGCATCAGCTTCAATCATCGCATGCGCCCGTATGCCCCCACCGCTATCTATATCCAGTTCCCCCCTACCCCGCAACGTCAAGTTTGTAGCTAAGGTTGATATGGTAGGATCGTCTGTAAGTATCCCGCTTCCGGTGATTTCCCACTCACCCTCCCCGTTGAGACGGGTCTGGGTAAGCTCCCTTGACCCATAGTTTGGCTCAAGCTGGACACCAGCAGGCGGCGGATCACCCGCCACCCACTCCCCTAGCGTCCCGTCCCAAACCAGCACCTGCCCCTCGGTTCCAGTCGGGAGCGGGGGCTGCGCCGCGGGAAGGTCAGCAGGTTCCCACTCGCCTGTCGTGGCGTTGTATTGCAACACCTGTCTATCAGTAGCCCCCCCCGCTGGCAGGTCTTGGGGGGCGGGGGTACAGTTGCAAAGGATCATATAGCCTCAATTACAATGGTAAAGTCTGGTGTGAAGTTGGCAAAAGCGCCATGTACATAGCCTACTATCCAATAATTGGTACCGGGGGGGACTGTCACTGGGGAGCCGTCCGTTGGCAGGGCTACGCTACTTATACTTGCTCCCCAATAATACAGTTTTGTGGGGTATTGTGGGGTATTGTTTTGTATGAGTCTAATTTGCAAGCCAGACCCGTCATTCACCTGCCAACAATATGCCCCTCGCCCATTGCTTCCATCGTCCCACGGTGGTGAGGGGGTGTTTAGGGTTGAGCGAAAGCCAATATCGTATTCATTATTCCAATGAACACAGGGGTCTCCCTCTGCCCACTCAACAAGCGCAGAGTGCTTGCTTTTATTACCAGCATGCCAGTAGTAGCATGTCACACTGGTGATATGGTAGGTGCCTATCGCGCAAGTTGTTGTATTGCACCCATCACACGACAGCAAATACCGAGGCTCATCCTCGCGTACCACAATATTGGGATTAACAATAGCGTTTGCCATTTGGGGGGTCATGAACGTGCGAAGGAGGAACGCCGCAGGGCTAAACCACTCGAAGTGGTCATCACACCACCCGTCCCAAGCGTCCTTAACCGCCTCTGCGGTGGTTGCATTGTATAACCTGCACACCGCATCCTGTTTATCATCCTCGCTGATACTGTAAGTAAAATCCCCCCAGCTTGGTATGGCTGTCATTATGACATCAGCAATGCCATAAATCATCCCCACCGTCACACCTAACTCTACTACAACGCCGCCGACTGTTACGAATGCCAATGGAGCCAACACACCACTCAAAGCTGCCACTACCCCTGCCGCTATTCCTGAGCCAGCAGCAAACAAGATGGAGATTGTCTCTAATTTTTCAATTGACAAATAGAGGAAGAGGTTTGCTTTCTCGCACTTTTGTGTATCTTGTACATCGGACAGGGTATCATCGTAAAGGGTACTAGCGGGGTCACGGTAGCCCCAGGGGTCGTCGGTGTCCTGCCAGTCAGGGGGATTATCAGGGTCAGGAAGTATGATGCCCACACCATCGTTATACCCTATAACCTCAATACACAATGTTGGGGTAACAGTGGGGAAGCGGAGACCAGGAAAGGTGATACTGGTATTACCAGTGCTTCTATCAATCCACCCGGTGATGCCCCCCGTACTACAATCATATATTGGTTCGGGAGGTACAGGACAGCACGGTTTATCAAGAGCAGCTAGGCGTTGCTCTATAGCTGTGAATTTTGATGTATAGTCGACCTGATTGTTTTGCAAGTTTTGCACTGCTACTGTCAGCAGGTCTATAGCTTCAATGAGTCCTGTAGACATTAGTTTGCTAACATCCAAATAGCTTTAATAATATGATAAACAACAAAAGCAATCAATATAAATCGCACAATTTGATTGGCTTTTTGATTGACATTTTTACCGTTTTTCTTCACAATACTCATCCTCTCTAAACCGGGTCGGCAGGGTCTGCCGTGCCAGGACCCGCTATCAGATCAACCAACTGCGCGTTATAGGTCTCTAGCTGGTTGATGTATGCAACCAAATCATCCAATGTTATTGTACCACTGGTAGAAAGCTGTGCTCGCGCCCGCTCTATAGCTGCCCTCTGGGTATCGGCAGCATCGTATGCGGGATCAGCAGGGTCTAGCCCCGCAGCAAAGCCTAGCGCAGCGTTTAGCCGCGAGATCTCGACAGCAAGATTATTGATGTCTGTCTGGAGTGTTGGCATCAGTCCACCTCTGGGGCAGGCAGATACCCCAATGCTTCAGCTATTCCATGCAGATAGTTCTCCAGCTGATTGCTGTCCTTACCCACACTCTTTTCATCGATATTGAGCAGCGCGGCGAGCATCCCATCCCACTCAACGCTCCCCTCTACTGATTGTAGCCCAGTTTTCACCAGTTCGCAAAGCCCGGCTATCGTTGCTGGGGGGATAGCCCCGTCCGAGAGCAGGGCAACGACTATGCCAGTAAGCATACAGAAGTTATCATTGGTAGCCGTGGTCTGCGATTCTATTGCGGTATTTTGGCACTGTAGCAACATTGCCTCCTGCTGGCTAAAATAATTCTTTGCACGGGCTGCGTCCTCTGGCGTTCGCCACATATTCGCCTGGTACATGCGGCTGAAGAACAATCGAAAATAGGGGAGTAACGGCAGCATAACGGGAACCTGTACACAGAGCACCGGGGAAGTTAATTCGGGCATCTCGTGCTTGCGCCCGGTGCGATTGGGACCCTGTGCGCCCTTTTGTGATTGCCGTATACTCATTGGTTGAAACTATCATCAAATGCCCAATACCCGCCTAAAAACTCAACCATTTCTACCCCCCGCTCATCACACAAAACGCTAGTGACGATCTTGTCTGCTAGAGCCACAATGTCAGGATGTGTGGTATCAACAAGCCCGTTGATGAAGAAGGGCGCATTTTGGTCAACGGTCTGGATTCGAAACGAGCGGGACTCATCATCAGCGGTTCTAAATATGAGCACCAAAGTGTGAAACCATAACCCCTCTGGTATTCCCGTGGGAGTGAAATCTTTTTTCTGGAACGCTCGCATTTCCTCCACAGGAGAAAGCACCATGCCGTTGATGATGGTGCCGAGCATATCCATATGGGATGCGTGATAATCACGGGTGTGAAGATAACTCCACACCCGATCCGTCACGTCACGAAAAAAGAGGGTAATCCTATTCGCCATTAGCCCCTGGCGGTTGTGCGCTCGCGGCTGCCATACTGGACGTAATTTGCACTATGCAGCGCGATAATATCCCCTAGTTCATCTTTCCGTCCTGATGGGTAAATATTGACTGTCCCATCGGTGAACCCCGCAATCATCCCAGCCACGAATGGCGCAACATTGACATGATTGACGTCGACGATTTGTCGGGCTTCCGAATAGGGCACATCGTTTTCATCAAGGGTCAATGATGGATCAAAAGTTGGGAGTTTGAGGGATACCTTGCTCTGCTTGTTGGTCGTAAAGGTGAAGACCGCTGCATCTTCAGCATTCCCATTCGCAAGTGTTGGCTGAACGTAATCTCCCTCTTTCCAGATAGATGAGAATTGATAGCGCAGCAGTTGCCCCTGAATGAGCGGGTCAATCAAAGCGTATATATCATCAGCAACAGCCGCCAGGTCAGCTTCGCTCGTGGTGCTGGGGGCGTAAAAAGAGCTACTAGATGCATTACCGTTACTGTCTTCTATCGTGTAGCTTAAAACAAAATTCTGTTTTTCGAGCGCCATTAGTTAAGCTCCTTTCGTTCGAGGGTCGCGGGGGGCGCGGGGGTTGGTTTTTCTCCCGGAAGAGACAACCCCAGAGCCTCACGGTTCTGTTCTTGCATTTGCTTGCGAACTCCAGGAGGAGCTTCGTAAATCTTCCGACTATACGGGATTTTCACTCCGTCAACTTGAATGTGCGTGATACGGTTTCGGTCATCGGTAATCAAAGCACATTCATGATCCAAAGGAACAAATCCTAAATTGGCATTAAGGATTGTACCGGTTTTCATGTCCATAAACAGACTCCTATTAGTAGTTTGGGTGGGTAGTAGATTTTAAAGCCGCGGCAAAAATCTACAAAGTTTTACATCATTGACAGTGCCGCGGCTAAAAGAGTTGGATGATTTACTGTCAACTGTCAGTGTACACCACTATATATGGTATGTCAAGCACTTGTACACCACTATATGTAGTGTGTTACACTACTTTGGGACAATACAATCACAACGGAGCACGCCATCATGTACATCGACCTGATAACCTGCGGGGGACTCATCCTATCACTCATTGGAATCATGCTGACCCTGTGCATAGCACAGGGCTATTTCCTCTATGAGTGTCATCAAGAAAATCAGGATATGAAGACCGAAATCTACAAACTCAAGCAGCAGATAGACCACCTATCGGATCGACTCCAGAGCGACAAGCTGGTTGACGCGCTCTTAGCCCGTATCGAGCGGGATTGATCTACCGGTCTACCCCCCCGTGCCACGAGCATGTCCCCCTTCCCTGTGAAGGGCTAACCCACCCATCCTTGCACACCGTCACATGATATGTCCCTTGTGGTGTGGATACTCGATATGATGGTATTTTGTTAGGGTTGGGGTGGAAGATTCCCCCAATCTCCAGACCCCAGATGAGTATCACCGTCACGACAACCATTCCTACCGTCTTTCCCCTTTTTGGGGGAAGTATCATTCCCCGCTCGATAACGTGCTCTGCTATCAGAAATACGACCAACGCTACCAACGCTACCTGCCACCACACAACCACCACACGTAAGAGCCACGCTACTGACCCCGTGACAGCCAATGCTAAAGCGATACTGTACCTGTCGTTCACGTCCTTTCCTTTCTAGGGGGAACTCCCCTACGCTTCAGGTTTATCCCACATATTGTACAACTTTTTGTGGCACAATAGAATCGGTGAGATTTACGACACATCCGACACATCAGCACATCGACCCTTCTTTTATCCTTTTACAATGCTTAGTGTTAAAAGGTACACTTCGATGTGTCGTGATGTGTCGGATGTGTCGTGATGTGTCGTGATGTGTCGTGATGTGTCGTGACAATTGGTGTTCTACCCCTTTGTTATGCCAGATGTGTCGGATGTGTCGTGTTTTTCATTCTTCTGTATTTGGAACAAACAAAACTTTTTCAGGAATGAGAATACATTGCGCCTGCCCACGCCCGATGCTGACCCGCTTAGAAATTTTATTCCTCTCACTGTTATGTGGCTGTAGAAAGCCTTTTTCTAACCAGGTACCTCCGAATTGTTCAACAACCCCTTTGCCTATCGTTCCCAAAAATTGGGGTGTGGTTGTCATTACTCGCCAGTATTGATCGTGGCTGCGTTTGGCAGCTACGATTTTGCGGTCATAACTGAGGTAGTACCATGTATCTTGTATGGTTATTTCGCTTTGGGCAAGCATTATAATGATGCGGTCAAAAGCGTCATTCGCCGGGTCGCTTTGCGTTTGCCCAGCTTCATATAGTGCTGCCCATTGACGCATGATGTGGATATGGTCGAGGGTGTCTACCCCGGCTATTGCCCATGCTACCTTGAGGGTTGTAGCAGCTACGGCGAGGAGCCTTCCCCAGGCTTGTATATTGTGAAGGCTTCGATCCTGTTCAAGCTGTTGGATGTGGTTTGTGAACCATTCCCAATTGTCCCATATGCGTTTACAGACAAGATAGCCGATGGTGCCTGCGCCCTTTGCTACCGCTTGTTCTAATATTTTTGCCCGTCGCTCACCCTCGGCGGATCGAGGTGGTTCCCCAAGCGGAGGGTTTTGGGTGCAGTCTAGGGTAAAGACGCGCTTTTGCTGTCCCCCGTGGGTAAGCTCTGGGAGCATCTCTGCTGCCATGAGCAGTGTTCCCCCGACCTCTTCGCCTCCGCCGCCCTTTTGGTCTATCGTGCCATAGGTGCGGAGTTGACGATTCGCAAAGTCATAGATAAGGTCTGTGACTGCATCTCCTCGTTTGCGGTTGACCATCATGTGGACGTCTTCGAAGAAGACCGGTATCCCATTATACCGCAGCAGAGCTTGTTGCATTCCGATGCGGGTAGTTGTTCCAGAGCCACATTGCAAGCTCATCCGCCGAGGTTCGCCATATGCCCCCAGGGTAAAATTTGCTAGGGTGGTTTTTCCCGCGCCGCTCCGCCCGCCCAGGTAGACAACGGGGTTGCGGTTTGGTTGAATGCGTCCTAGTGCAGGACCTGCTAATCCTAGTGCGAAAACTAACCACAGGGCATTGACGTTATCCCATGTTGCTATTTCTCTGATAGCGTGCTTGTAGGCATCAAAGTCATTTCCTACTTTGATGGCTCTGCCGCTGTAGCTCGTGTTGGAGAGGTTGATATTGCCGGCTGGCAGCAGCAGTCCGTCTTTTACCACCCCAAGCCGTTCTACATAGTCGTGGTGTGGCAAGGTTTGGTAGTTGCGCTGGATGAATTCGGTAAGATAGATGCTCATTTCTTGCGCGTTCCCTGCGTGTACCGCTGCCCCCATACCGCCTAGTATCTTTGCTACGCCATTTTTACTGGCAAGGTCTGAGCGGGGGATGCCTACCTCTTTGTGTGCGCCTACTCCGTTCCAGGTGATGGTTGCGCTCTCTTCCCCGGTGTGGAGGTTGTTCCCGATAGCCCGGACAAATATTTTTCCCGTGTAGAATTGTTTGACTCCGCGTTGTGTGCTGCACCAGATGCTTTGCCCATTGATAAAGTATCCATCGGGCAAGTACAGGGGTTGATCTGTGTCTGGATGGGTACAGAGGAGGTCTTTTGGTTTCTTCTTTTCAGGCTCAGGCTCAGGTTCCCAGAGCGGGGCTGCCGCCGCAAGCTCCTGGAGTTGTTCAATATCGCCCCCGATGTTTAACCAGTCGCTTACATCCCCTTTGGGGGGGATGTCTGGCAATTCGACAATTCGCGCTGCAAGACCCGCACTGGCAAGGCTCTGTGCCACGTCCTCCGCATGCTTTGCTCCTGGTTTGTCGTTGTCTGGCAGTATGACGATGCTCCTAGCCCCTTGTAGAGCTTCGCTATATTTGTCTCGCCACTTTCCTGCCCCTCCCACGTTGCAAGTGGCTGCTATCCCAAGCGACCAGAGCTTGTCTGCATCCTTTTCTCCCTCGACGATGTAAATATCTTGCCCAGCTTGAATAGCTGCCAGCACTTCGGGAGTCCTATACAGAACTCGCCGAACATTGCCCAGCTTGGGGGAGCCGTCTGGTAATCTTTGATAAAAGCCTTTCTTGGCTCCGTTCTTTCCTGGCTCATATCGCACAGCTTCATACAGTAAGGTGCCTTGCTCGTCGTAGTAGGGGTAGATAGTTTCTTTGCGATCTGTTGGTTGCTCTTTTGTGGCTATCCCCATCTTTTCTGCAAGCTGGCTTAGGCTTCCCCCCTCACCACAAACATAGCACCGGTAGTTATGCCCGGTGCTGCTCTTGTTGGGGGATAGGGTGAAGTGGTTTTGCCCTGGCTTTGCCGGCTTCCCACAGAGCGGGCAGTCGGCATGGTAGATTCCGTATCTATCTGGGTAGCGTTGTTGATCTGTCGTGAGGTGTTGGGTAATCATGTCAAACACTTTGGTAGCCATATACCCCCCTCACTTTCCGGCTATTGAGGAACTGCATACACAATTCTACGTGGTGTATTTCTTCCTTGATGCGCTGTTTTTCGCTTGCTTTCGTTGCGGCTGCTTTTTCCGCTTGGAGATTCACAAGTTCATAGAAGCATTTGTGATAGAGCCGCTCGTATTCGCTCGTTGCTTTCATTGCAACCACCAATCTATCTCTTTTTCCCATGCTGCAATAGCCGCGACCCGCTGAACCTTCCAATCAGTCGACATCCCACAGTTGGGACACATCACCCGATATTCATCCCGTTTGACTTCAAGGCTCCCAACGTTTGTGATGGTCAGATGCTCCAAAACAGGATCTGTCCCGCAGATACAACTATACCTCTTCACTGCTCCCCCCTCTCCCGCTCTCTCCATAGCTTTTGGTGTATTGGTAGAAACTGCGGCAAATGCACGATCCACTGCGCCACGCTGCACAATTGAAGAAGTACACCGCTCGCGTTGGGGTCTTGCTGCGCCCGTAGCCGTGCAGCATCGAGCGACTCGACGATCTGCTCTGCAAGCTCGTTATCTATGTAAATTCGCTTTTGTCCATTGCTCATAT
>CAZLKK010000118.1:1866-11162 GCA_964559995.1 uncultured Chloroflexaceae bacterium | reverse complement strand
TGCGTATCCATCAGGATGTCCACCATCACCTCATCCAACCAACGGGCAATTTGGGCAAGGCGGTGTGCCAAGTCTTTTGGGGTACCAACGATCCCCCCAACGTGTTGGGCAAATTGTTCTATCAGTGCCGTGAGGTCTGTTTCGGCAGTGTTGTTGCGATGGAGCTTGTGGGTCTGTTTTTCCCAGGTAGCAATACAAACGGGAACTTCAGTGCGTACATCCCCGGCAACAAACCAATACCATACTAACCCATCCGTGTACAACAAGTTTGGCAGGGCTGCCCGGTAGCGTTTGAGTTGTTTGCCATTGGCAGTTTTGGGCATATCCCGCTCGCTATCGGCAATGATGGATGGCAAATCAATCCCAATGTTCTTCGCCTCAACATGCCCAATGGGGGTCGTGTGCTGGTGGATAACAAAATCGGGTGCGCCATATTCTGCGTGCTGTGGCTCATTGATTGCGGTATACCCAGTGAGGAGAGATTCAAGCAGTATTTTGAGGGCAGGACGATAGGTGTGTTCGGTGGCGTTGCCATGTTGGAGGATCGCTTCAACGTTAGCAAGAAAGGTACTAACTGACATAAAACCCTTGCTCCTAGAAAATAGTATAGACGAGATTATAGATAACCATTATATTATACCGTTATAATAGGCGAGGGGGATAGGGGGGTAGAGCCATCATCTCTCCGCCCCCCCACCCCCGCTCGTTGCCCCTCGCGGCTCACCTAACACCCGTTCGTTGCCCCTCGCGGCTCACCTATGCGATGGAACCGCTATAGCTTGTACTTTCTCCCGTGCCATCTCGCAATACTCCCCCACAACGTCTATCCCCACTGAAGACCGTCCCATCTGGGTTGCCACCTCACACACCGTCCCAGAACCAACAAACGGGTCAAGCACCCAATCACCCGGCTGCGTAAACAGTTTGATAAACCACGCAGGCAACTCCCGTGGGAAGACCGCACTATGCTTGCGATTGGCGCACTCTGTCGCCATATGCAATACATTGGTAGGGTAGACCATATCCCGCCCCACCCACTTGGACACATTCTTCCCAAAGCCACTCCCCACCCGCGATGTATCACGGGTCTTGTCTGTGTCACTCAGCTTGTCGAGCCGCTTCTTTGCCCACTCCCCCACTGGCACCATAACCGCCTCTTGGTACATATGAAACCGCTTGGTTTTGTTAAACTGCAACAACCGCTCCCAAGAATCCCGAAACCGATTGGGCCACTTGCCAGGGTAACTATTCTTCTTGTGCCAGACAAACTCCTCCGTCCAACGCCGCCCTTGCTGTCGCAATGCCATGATAAGCTCCAATACATAGGTATGCCGTTCGCCGTCTACCGCTTGCTCCTTGATATTGAGCACAAAGGTGCCTGTGGGCTTGAGCACCCGCAAAAACTCCGCAGCACGCGGCAAAAACCACGTTACGTAGTCATCCGGGTGAATACCGCCATAGGTGGCAGTACGTCTATCGGCATAGGGCGGCGAGGTGAAAATCAGGTCAAACGTGTTATCAGCAAAGGTTGTCAGTACATCACGGCAATCGCCCTGGTAGATGGTTGCGGTTGGCATAGGGGCATTACTCCATAGCATAGGTATCATAGCATCACTCTAGGTATTGTAGCACAGATATACCGTTTTGTGGGAGGGGGTGGCAGATTCTTTTCCCTCATCATAAAAAACGGCGGCGGCTCCCCCTCGCCCTTTATGGGAGCAGGGACAGGGGGAAAAGGGAAATACCGTGGTGAAGCATTGCCCATAGACCTACCCATGAAAGGCAAGGCAGAGAGGCAAAGGCAACGTTATTATGCCCCGCACAGGTCTTCGCAAAGTTGCAACTCCCCGTGATTTGTGGTATGGTGCAAAGAAGAGGCAGCACATCATAGCACTGCCTCACGATGAGAAAATCATGGGGAGAATGCCATGACAGACCGTGAACTTATAGCCGAATGGCTCTATCAGGGCGCAGTTGCGCTCAGTCAGGGGAAGCGTGAGCTTGCCCAACAATACCTCTTGAAAGTCGTTCAAGCTGACGAAGGCAACGAAGAAGGTTGGCTTTGGTTGAGCGGCGCAGTAGATGAAATAGAAGATCAAGAAACCGCCTTGCTCAATGTATTAGACATCAACCCCAATAACCCCCACGCTCAAAAAGGATTGGCAATGATACGTGCCCACAAATCATCCTAGCCGCCGCTGCCACCACCGCAACAACCGTTGCGTCCCCCGTACCGTCAAAATATCTGCTACCACATAGCAGCAAAATGCCCCAACCGGAGGGTTGACCGCATGCAGCAAGCCGTGGATAGGTGCGGGGTCCCATTGCCAACACCCCAACCATGTACCCACCAGTTCAACATAGAGGACGAGTACGCCCATCACCAGATAGAAGACCCGCAGCCGTGAACGGTAGAGTATGTAAAGCAACGGGAGCGTGAAAAGCGCGGTGAGCGTGTCGCCTAACCCAAATATTGCCCCGGCTATCAGCGCAGCATGGAAGGCGAGCAGCCCCCAACGCACAAGCGCGGTATGTGCCACGACCCATGCCCTATCACAGATAAGTAAGCCTGTACCAAACAGAATAGCATGCCCAAAGGGGACATACACTGGTACGCTCCCCTCAGCATAGGTATACAGTTCAAAAACGAGGCTAAAGACCAACTCGCCTACAACAGCAATGGGCAAAAAGACCAAAGCCATGAGCCGTTGTTGTCGTTGGAGTGCTGGCAGGAGGAGCAGCAGGTAGATCGGTGCCATGCTGTTGCTGATCATCTGCCCCTGGCTTATCCCAAACATAGTCGGTACGTGGGCGCGTACTAGCTGGGAGTCAAAGAAGAGCACCAGGGCAGTGAGGGGGGCAAACAGGATGATGAGCAATAGCCCATTGCGCTTGGTTGTGGCGAACCACGGGAAGAGGAGTGCGGTTCTCCTGGCGACCCGATGCAGGGAGAGCGTTTCCATAGCGGTTATGCCAACCTACGGAATATATCGGGTTGGGTCTTTTGTGCTTCTTGAACCAACCGCTCAATATGCGCTTCTGGTTGTTTGATCATGGCTTCAACGCTGATACGCACCAGGTCTTCGGGGGTAATACCAAATTGGGTTGCCAATTCATACAACCGGGACATACGGTCAGCAGGTAGGGCTAGGTGAATAGTTCCCATAGAATCATTTCCTCTCTATGCAAAATTTCTCCTACCTACTATAGCATAGTTCTTGACGAAGGTGTATAATAGAGCTACGTAGAAGTATAGTTTTTTTAACGTTTATTTTAGGAGTGATCATGAATACGAATACGACTCCTCTCAAGAGTATCAGCAAAATCAGTCGGGCAGATACCGATACGATAGAACGGGTGCGACGAGAATTAGCTGTGGGGTTGTATAGTCAAGGGGTGCTCTGGCTGGATGAAGCCAGCAAACTCGCCTACATGCACTGCCGTGATTTTCAACAGTTGCTCAAACAAAAGGGGATTGCTCTGCGATCAGAAGATGTGAGCATGCTTGAGTATCTGTTGTGTGCGTAGAACTCTTCCCTTCCCTAATAAAAGTTCCCTATGTTCGCGCACTTGCTCGTTGCCACTCCCTAATGACATCTCCTGCTTGTTTGCTGCTCAAGTCTGTTGCTGCTAACCCAAACCGTTGGTGAGTCTCGCCATTGAGATCAAGCCCTCGTGCCTGCGCTAGTTTGACCAAAGCACGGTATTGACGGTCTGTAATGGGAACAAAAGGCGAGGATGTTGGTTCGTCAGATGCTGCTGTGGGCTGTTGTTGATATGGGACAGCTTGATAAGGGGTGCGCTCTTCGGCTAACTTCTTCAATCCCTCAATAAGCACAGAGGCTTGATTTTTGGTCATATGTTCCAACGTATACCCATGCTCTTGGGCATAGTGGTAGAGTTCTTCTTCTCCCCAACGCAGATCATGCTGGAGAGCAGCAATGTAGTTAATCTGGCGTTCGCTGGCGGGTACTTCTGTCGTATAGGCTCTGCTGTGGGCTTCACGCACACTGGCTACCTGGCTCTCCATCGCTTCACGTTGGGTCGTATAGATGCGCCACCCCAGGTCTACCGCCTGCTCGATTTCTTCGTCACTGGCTTCTAAGGGTAAGGTAATCGTCTCTTCTAGCGTAATGTAGTCTTCACCGATGCGGAGCGCAGCGCGAAAGGTGCGGGTAACGCTTCGTTCAAGATATTCTGAGGATGGCATATAGAGCTACCCTTCACTATGGTGTCCCGTTTCGAGCCATAATTAGGTTAAGGGCTACTGATGCTGTTGGCTCTCTCCTCTATTGTAGCATAGTTCGTTTTTTCTGGAGCAGGGAGCAAAAATGGCAATTTGGCAATTTGGCAAAAATTGCCCCAAAATTGCCCCAAAAATCTCTTGCAATCCTCGCAACTTTCTGGTATACTAGAATCACATCAAAAAGATAACAATGTTCTTGTAATCTCATAACAAGAACAGTACTGTTATACAAGGCTTTGACTACCGGATAGCAATTCGGTTTGAGCACTGAGTATTGATCATAAGTAGGATGACAACAAAACCTCATTTGCAGACGACCTAGTAAAACGAGGCAAGATGTACAGTGAGAAAGACGGGGTGGCGTTGTTAGGAAAAGAGTGTCGGAAAGTTATTCTACGGGTAGACAAAGTGATGGGCCATCTGCTGAAGTACGGTGCATGAGATACGCGGCGATTAGAAGAAGGTTTTTGGCACAAGCGGCAAAGCTAAAACGTTCTAGCCCTATTCTACACCCCCAAGTTGATGGTTGTTAGGAAAAAGGACGGAAATGGTATAGCATTTCAACAGGCAAATGCAAAACGCCTCAGATAATAGGTATCTGGGGCGTTTTGCATGAACAACCTGTCCTACGCTCTCTTCACCCCAACCCCAGACCCTGCTGAGTGGTTTTGCCAAAATAGCAGAGAAATAGTATCATGCAAGGGAAGCAACCATGGTCATTTGGGTGTACAATAGGTAGCAACAGGTAGAATAGGTTTTTGTTGAGCGCATACCCAACGCAAGTTGCGTGTATACCCGACTACATTGAAAGGAGCAGATAGCTTGAACGGCATACGTATCCCCATTCTGAAAATTGGTGATGTGCTCATTGCTTCTATACAGACAGCTTTGCATGATACCACAGCTATCCAGTTCAAAGATGATCTGTTGGAAAAAATCCATGAAACTAAAGCACGAGGAGTCATCATAGACCTGACTGCGGTAGATATTGTAGACAGCTTTATTGGGCGGATGATCGCCGATATTGCCGCCATGTCAGGATTGATGGGGACACAGGTTATCTTGACCGGCTTACAGCCTGCCGTTGCCATCACTTTAGTGGAACTTGGTATGGAACTCCCTAGTGTTCTAACAGCTCTGAATCTGGAAAAAGGACTGGCTCTTATGCAAATGCAAAACCAGTCCGAAGAGGAGCAGAGTGATGTTGCAAGCCAAGAATAGCATAGCTATCCAGAGTGATCTTGATATTGTGACGGCACGCTCTGCCGCCCGTGATGTTGCCAAAAGCCTGGGGTTTGGTCCCATTGATCAAGCACGCATAGCCACTGCTGTTAGTGAATTGGCACGAAATATCTTTCTGTATGCAGAAAGTGGTCAGGTCTCTACCCGTCAAGTTGAGCGCAATGGACGCAAGGGTATTGAGATAGAATTTCACGATAAGGGCCCAGGAATTAGCAATATTGATCAGGTGATGCAAGATGGCTATACTACATCTCGTGGTATGGGGATGGGTCTCCCCGGCGCAAAGCGACTCATGGACGATTTCGAGATTACTTCTACGGTAGGGGTGGGAACAAAGATTATCTGCCGCAAATGGCGGCTCTAATCCACTTCTTGTACTCTACATCCTAACCAGACAATCCCCACCAGCAGATTACCGTCCGCCAGTACACTACTGGCAGGGCTATTTCGCTACCCTATAATGTCGTCCCAATATCATCCCCGCGGTTCAATCCCTTATGGCTCTTTACCCCTGCACCCAGCCAAAAGTGCGCGTGACGGCACGTTTCCAACCATCGTAGAGTTCCTCGCGCTGGTGTTCGGGCATCAGCGGCTCCCAGGTTTTGTCTATGCCCCAATTGCGGCGCAGGTCTTCTAGGTTGTCCCAAAACCCTACCGCTAATCCTGCGGCATAGGCTGCCCCAAGCGCAGTGGTCTCAGCCACACGGGGACGCACAACGGGTACGCCGAGTATATCCGCCTGAAACTGCATCAGGGTATTGTTGTAGACCATACCGCCATCCGCCTTCAGTGCCGTGAGCTTGATACCAGAATCCTGCTCCATCGCGTCGAGCACCTCACGGCTCTGGTAGGCAGTTGCTTCAAGCGTTGCACGGGCAATATGCCCCCGATGGGCATAGCGCGTCAACCCCACGATAACGCCACGGGCATCAGACCGCCAGTAGGGGGCAAATAAGCCAGAAAAGGCTGGCACAAGATAGACCCCGCCATTGTCGCGCACCATATTTGCCAGCATCTCTACTTCGGCACTCGTGGTTATCAACCCCAGGTTGTCGCGCAGCCATTGCACCAACGCCCCGGCAATGGCAATGCTTCCTTCCAGCGCATAGTTCACCGTTTTGTTGCCAAGTTTGTAGGCTACAGTCGTGATTAAGCCGTTGGTGGAGTGGGTGATGTCAGTGCCAGTGTTGAGCAACACAAAGCAGCCGGTGCCGTAGGTGTTTTTGCCATCGCCCGTGTTGTAGCAAGCCTGCCCCATCACTGCCGCCTGCTGGTCGCCAAGCATTCCCGCAACAGGCACCCCCTCTAGCCCCCCAAACGCTTTGCCATAGACCTCACTGTTTGAGCGTATCTCTGGGAGCATCGTTCGCGGTATGCCCATCACGTCAAGGATGCTGTCGTCCCAATCGAGCGTCTGGAGATTCATCAGCATGGTGCGACTGGCGTTGGTGACATCGGTGATGTGCAACCCGCCTTTTGTGCCACCGGTGAGGTTCCAAAGCAGGAAGGTGTCTATGGTACCAAAGAGAGCATCGCCCCGTTCGGCGGCTTCGCGTAGCCCATCAGCATGCCGCAGGAGCCACATGAGTTTGGGACCAGAAAAGTAGGTTGCCAATGGTAAGCCGGTAGTGGCACGGAAGCGGTCTATCCCCCCTTCGCGCATGAGTTCTTTGCAGATGTGGTCAGTACGGGTGTCCTGCCACACAAGCGCATTGTGGTAGGGCTGTCCGGTGTTGCGATCCCACACGACCACCGTCTCGCGTTGGTTGGCAATGCCTACGGCAGCAATCTGGTTTGGGGTTATCTTTGCCTGATGTAGCGTAGCGCGTATGACGCTTTGGGTGCGCTCCCATATTTCGTAGGGGTCATGCTCTACCCAGCCGGGACGGGGGTAGATTTGCTCGTGTTCTTTCTGGTCTGAGCAGACAATATCGCCGTCATGGTCAAAGATAATAAAGCGAGTGCTGGTTGTTCCCTGGTCTATTGCGGCTACATATTCTGCGGTCATGATGGGTATTGCTCCTTCTGTTGGTTAAGAGGTACAGTAGGTTATCCATGAGGGGGTGCCAAGCGGCACAAGCGATGGGTCGCCACTCAAGATGGCATGTTGTACCAGCTCCCCCGCTTCATACGCCCATGCGGTATAGCTGCCCTCTTCCGTCTCAACGGTACAGGGTATCCGTTCATAGTGATTATCGCTCCCACCTTCGCTGTATCCCTCAAGTCTATCTATTGCGGCTAGAGTTTGGGCATAGTCTGCTGGCGTAATCCAGACGAGCACTCCCGCTACATAGTCACCTGGTTGGACAAGCTCGGCTGCCCGCACAAGGTAGGGAAAGGGACCGTGGGTATAGAGCACTGCCCCGTCGAGGGTAGCCGGCAGGGTGCGCTCATCCCGCCCGGCGAGGTAGCGGGGGTAGTTTGACTCGCCGGGGATGAGCGTCCCGTAGACGAAGAGGGGGATGGGATCACCATGTATCATTAAAAGTACCCCAATTCAAGTACATCTTGCTCTTTTGGTCTGTCTTGGCGAAGCAATCCGCGTATATGGGTAACAAAACGCTTGAACATACTGGTTTGCAAAGCATTTTTGGTAAGATAATTAACATAGGTTTCACGCATAGCGCATCGTCCCTTGTAGCTACTGAATTTGCCACGAATAGTTGCCCGAAGCCTTCGGGCTTTTCGCAACACAATCACCTCATCTATATCTGTTGGGGCAGTGCTTAACGGTGTCATATCCAACCATTCACAGATGAGGTAATACTTTGCCCCTGGCATAGCCATCTTGACATCATGAGCAGTAGCCGTTGCCTCTTGAAACATAGTCTTATCCAGATTGGTTTTGCACTCTGCGACAACAAAAGCTAGGTTGGTTTCTTGATATGATGCAGGTTCAAAGTCTGCTGTATGGGAAGCCTGCAAATACAAGCGTTTGCTGATAGCAAAATCTTGGTTTTTAGTTCGTATTTTCAAGCCAGCATCAGCAGCAAGTTCTTCCAAACTCGTTGTAAAGTAGGTTGCCGAGAAGGTTTGCATTGGACCTACAGCGACATCTATTCCTGATAATTCGGGTACAAGAATCGGGTTCATCAACCGGGGCAAAAACTCTTCTATAACGGAATTGTCTAGCTTTAGCTGTCCCTTTTGGCGATAGAGAAAATCCTCTGGGTTATCATAAATGAGATCAACATCGAGAAACTGTCTATACTCATTCAGAAGATGTACCATTGTCGCAAGTATGCTATCAGGTTCTCCCCCTACCGTCAAAACCTCATCCAAACGAGCAATCCAGCTCTGGTAACGCTTAATTGCATCAGTAATAGCTGGTTTATTTGCAGCCGGTAACTTCTCGTTGTTCAGTAATGCATGGAGTTTTTCAAGATGCGGTGTAGCAGACATCCTTTGGTATTCCTGTCTTGGGCAAAAAGAGTTCTTCACTCAATGGCAACGAAGATGGCGCAGTGAACAGAGACGAAGGAACTACTGATGGTGCATGTTGCACCGCTGCCATGATCTGATCGGAGATAGGGTAATCAACAGATTGTGCTGATTGTTGCAAGAAAGCGATGGCTAGGTTTCTGGCATCTTCCATAGAAGCAATAGAAGCATTGGAATAGTCTGATGGATCAGTTGGGTGAAAATAGAGCAAGTCTTCATAGATAGGGGTGCCAAACTTGTTGACAAACCACCGTTCTTGCCGATTGTCCAACACCATACCTGCCTGTTTCCCAAGTGCTGCGACCAGTTGGGCATTGTGAAACGGCACTCCCCGTATGCGCGACTCGCGCCCAACAACAAAGATTAC
>CAZLKK010000118.1:0-1856 GCA_964559995.1 uncultured Chloroflexaceae bacterium | reverse complement strand
CCGCCCTCCAGGACGGATCAATCGCTTGAGATGGGCAAATACCGCTTGCATATCCAGCGCATACTGAATAACCGTCAAGAAACGATTTTGCCGGTGTTTTCGATTTGCCCCTATCTCTGATCTCGCAACGTTGAGCATATCCCACCCGACAGTCTCCATTGTTTGTCGGTAGTTTTGATGATAGTTGAAGACGTTGATGTAAGGCGGCGATCCAATAACGAGATCAATGCTCTGCTCTGGGAGCGGTAGTGTTCGAGCATCACTCAGCAGAGCATAACAGGGTACTGGTGTATAGGTAAGTCGCCGTACTAACTGGCTATGCTCTTCAAACGCCAAGAGCAATGTTGCTGGTGTGGGGTGCTTGGCGATTGTTGTTGCCCGTATGAGCGTATTGACCAGTAGACTAGAGATGTAGGTATCGTAGGAGAGGGTATCAGATTGGATAGGCAAAAGCGCATCTAATATGACCCCGCTTGTAGCAGACATGCCCCCATTGCCCCCCCCATTCCTATGTTCCTGTTGACAAAAGAGGTCAAGCTGTTGGGGAATAGTCGGATGTGCTAGGTACGTTCGTGCCGCGTGGAGTATCTCCTCCCGTTGGATAGACGCAACGTGGGCAAAGTGAATGGTACTCGCCATTGCAAAAGCGGCCGGGTGTATCTCTCCCCCATAGCAAGTTCGTTGTTGCCGTGCTGCTTCAAACAGCGTTGTACCGCTGCCAACAAAGGGATCAAGAATGACACTCGCACTGGTACTATACGTCTCCAGGAGCAAGGCGATCAATTCAGGAGAAAACTGTCCGCGCCACGGGAAAAGGCTCGACGTCTGGTTATCCAGAGGGATGGTATCAAACGTTCGCAGGCTATCTTGTGGGGTTTCCGTTTGTGCCATCACAAATGCCCCTGTCTTCTGCTCTGTTTTGCTGCCCAACAACAATGTCACCCATCTGCTGCCGCTCGCAACGCCCGCATATTCCCCCACGGGGCTACCGTTGGCACAACGCAGCCTGTCGCCAAGCCCATGCGTGTTGCTTGGGTAGACTCGACAGCCTCCTTTGCCAGACGGGTAATCTCCGCCGGGGTCGCCTCGACAATCTCCTGCTGGCTAATGCCCCCCATCACCATACCAGCAAACTGCTGTTTGCCATCCTCAAGCGATGGTCCCGTCTCGCGGTCATGCCAGTTGAGCGCGTGTATGGGATAGTCTGCCACAAGGTCAAAGTAGGTATGCTTGCCGTGCAGGTGAAACATATTGAACGATGCCCCCTGCGCCGCTTGCAGTATCTTGAGGTCCAGCGGACGGCAAATCTGCATATACTCCTCACGGCTCATCACCGCGGCAGTCGCATACTGTGTAGCGTAGAAAATGCCATCTGCCCCTGGTGATGCGGACGTCGAACAGTTCGAGAATTTGAAGGAAATTCGTGATCGCATCGCACACGGAAAGCTATCGACACCAGACAGGACTGCTGTGACTGACAGTGAAGCCCTCGTGTTCCGCATTGTAGGAAACTCCTAGCGCGCAGGGGATCATCGGATCCATCATCGGCCGGCTACTGCTGTTCGGCTGGAGCTTCGCGCTCTTCTATCACCTCTGCAATGGTATCCGCCATCTGTTCTGGGATATGGGCATGGGATTCGAGATCGAGACCGTCTACCTCACGGGAAAGATCGTGGTGGGGTGGTACGATAACGTTACTATGGAACGGCTCGGTGTGAATGGAGGCACTGACCATATCACACTCGTCGAATTTGAGATCAGCGAAGGGGGTATATCAAGGTAGTCCCAGTGTCACATCAAGACGTGCACGGTAAAAGCAACCAAAGGAGAGAGCCCCATGTTCATCGACATCCACG
>CAZLKK010000117.1:10602-11208 GCA_964559995.1 uncultured Chloroflexaceae bacterium | reverse complement strand
TCTTCATTGGGCACTTTTTCGATGACGTAGTCGTATTGGGCGAGGGCTTCGTCTAGCCAGGGAGCCTGGAGTATATCACTGCCCACCAGGTGATACCACCACTGTTGGGCTATCTCACGGGCGGTAATATGGCGCAGGGTCATATCGGTAGTCCCCTCGCTGGCAAGCAGCACCAATCCTGCAAGCGACCACCCACCTGCCATGCTGCTTGGCATGAGATAGATATTGAGTTCGGGGTAGGGATATGCCCCAAACTGTTGCTCATAGGTCGTGAGGGCTTCGGCGGCTACGCGCAATACCTGGATAGTATCCATAGTGCTACTGCTTGCTTGCGACACCCGGACCGTCACATTACCATCTTTCCCGGCTTGACGGATTTTCTGCTCAAAATCCCCCACCACAAACGCAAAATTACGCACTGGACCCGTGCTTATGTGGTACGTCTTTGTATCATTGCTCTGGGTTGTGATAGCTTGCACCCTGCCCGTAGAGATAAGGTCTAGCTGCAATGGGATGTTGATGTCGGCGGTATACAGGGCAGGTTCGGCGTAGATGTCTTGCGACAAACGGGCAGGGTCGTTGCGCCAGCCGCCATGCTCATAGACC
>CAZLKK010000117.1:0-10592 GCA_964559995.1 uncultured Chloroflexaceae bacterium | reverse complement strand
AGGGAAACCATTTGGCAACAACCACGAACCATCTTGCCACGCTTCCAGTGTGCCAGTGGTCGTTAAGATAAGCGTTGCCGTATCGTCTGGCTCTAGGGCAATGGGCAGGGGAATACGCATAGCAGTATTTTGCTCCATACTGCGTGGTTTGGTTATCAACCCATCTACCCTCGCTTCTTTGACCATCACCTGCATACTGGTTTGCCTCCCAAAGAGGGTATCGACCATGTTTGGGTAGAGCCGCACAATGATGTCATCCAGCGTTTCGCCTGTGGTGTTGGGCATGGTTATTTCGGTCCTACCGGTGAATTTGCCCTTGTCTGGGTCAAACCATACAGTGAGGTGATAGTGGGGACGTTGGCTTTGGCTATCTACATCCTGTTGGTATGGCTCACGCATGGCATCCTTGTAGGGTTGCAATGGGTCAGGCGTGGCAGTGGGTACGATGGGGGTAGGCGAAACCGGTTTAATTGTTGGACGCTCACTTATGGCGTTTGTTGTCGTTATGGTATCTGTTGTCGTGGTACGGTTGGCGGGGGGGGGAGAGGTTGTGGGTGTTGTGGCAGCCTCGCTACCGCATGCTGCCAGCAGCAGCATACTAACGAGAACCAGGGGTATGTAGTATATCCGTTGCATTATATCATCCTCCATAGTGATTGCGTTTGCGGTTGCTCAATAGACCTTTTTTCCTTTCCCTACTCCCCGCTCCCCCTGCCCACTCCTCCTTCTCCCGCGTAGTGGGGCGCGGGGGATGCCGACTCTCTTCTCCCTCATACTTGAGTCTGCTAGTCTTCTGAAGAAGCGATAAATTGTTCCAATGGTACAAGGGCTATGTTTTGTTTGAGAAAAGTATGGAACTGTTACAACATAATCTGTGATACATCCAACGGCGCACAATTCATCGTCAACACCTCCGCCGCATCCCTGCCGAGCGTGGCGACCATATCCTCACGGATATGCTCAACATACTGCTCATTCTGCTCCATTAGCACAAACCGCCGTGAGAGTTTCGCTGCTGCCCGTCCTACTGTGCCAATGCCTGCGAAAGGGTCAAGTACCACATCTTCCCGAAACGAGTAGTACCCAATCACCTTTTCGGCTAATTCCATGGGGAAGATCGCCGGGTGGCGTTTGTCGTAGGCAGGTTGTATACGCCAGATATTGGTCCGTTCGTACCCATCACCAATGCGCGAATCTTGGACAATATCCGGGCGTGGGTGGCAACGAATGTGCCAATCAATCAGCTGGGTGGTCTGCTTCCGATAGACCAAGATATACTCGGTTACTGGCACCGGCTTGTATTGCAAGGGGTTTCTATCTGCTGCAAACCGCCGTCCCCGGCTGGTAGCCCACCCTGCCCCCTCTGGTTTCTCCCAGATAATATCGTCTATAAACGTGAATCCCTCTTCAAGGAAAACCCGGTGCATATCAAAGGGTACGGCTATCCTGCGGGATGACTCATTGCGGCTTGCCCGTCGGATTAAGACCGGGGCAATGTTCATCACAAAAAACCGCCCCTCTGCCAGCACCCGATGCACCTGCTGGATAACCTTGCGTATCTTCAGCATGTAGTCTTCGTAGGTGATAAAATCGCTATACTCCGGGCGGGCATTGTAATATGGGGGTGAGGTAAACACGAGGTCTACACTCTTTGCGGGCAGTTCTTGCAACAGTTCTTCACTATCCCCTTGTGCTATGATGTTGCGGAGGGTTGAAAGTGCATAGGGGGTAGATGATGGTTTGGTTTTCTTGGGTGCTTGCCCATTGCAGCGACCTAATAACCGGGCTTCGAGCAATGTTCCCTCGGTAGATTTCTCTTGCACAATGAGCGAGGTACGGGCATCTATAACGACCTCGCCAACCCACGTATTGTCGCCATGGTTAAGCAACGGCACTCGCCAGATATGGTAGCGGTCATCCACCTCTGGCAAGCCAAAACTGATGGCATTTTCTAGGTTGACCTGTTGCAACCAAACAAAGGCAATAGCCTTTGCCTCTTGGACATTGAGCACCCGATAGTTGCGCTTCTCTGCTACTAACATAGGTTTCCTATCTTGTATCCCCCTAACACTATTCACCCATTATACCAGAGAGCGAGGAGGGAACACCTACCCGGTTCCCCTTCTCCCTCGTAGTGGGACACAGGGCAAGGGGAAGGGGCTGCACGGTGAGACTAGCGAAAGGCTACCCGCTGCCTACTCACCCGACTGTTTGGTGTTCTTGGTTGTTGGTGGGTCTGTCCCCTCAAAGCCCAACGCTTCAGACACCACATACAACGGGCGGTGCTTCACCTCATTGTAGATGCGCCCCAAATATTCGCCAATAACACCCAAGAAAATAAGCTGCACCCCGCCCATAAAGAGCACACTCACCAACGTAGTCGCCTGCCCCTTGAACGCCTCTATCCCACTCAACCGTAGCCCCATCGCCAACAGAATGAACAGCACCGCAATACCGGCAATCGAAAAGCCCAAGTAGGTTGCTAGTTGAAGCGGCACGTAGGAAAAGCTGGTAATGCCATCAAAGGCAAAGCGCAGCATCTTTCGCAACGGATACTTCGTCTCGCCGGCTTTGCGAGCATCCCGCTTGTAGGGTACCCCCACCTGCTTGAAGCCAACCCACACCGACAACCCCCGCATAAAACGGTGATACTCACGTATGCCACTCAGCGTATCTACCACCTTGCGGTCCATCAGGCGAAAATCGCCCGTGTCTACGGGTATATTGATGCTGGTGATGCTGGCAATCATCCGATAGAAGAAAGACGCTGTTGCCTTCTTAAACCACGTCTCGCCGGCACGTTCCGAACGCACCGCATACACCACCTCATACCCCTCGCGCCAGCGTTCTACCATCTCTGGTATGACCTCCGGCGGGTCTTGCAAATCAGAGTCTATCACCACCACCGCTCGCCCCTGGGCATAGTCTGTACCTGCGGTAATCGCAAGCTGATGCCCAAAGTTGCGCGAGAAGTTGATAACCTTAACGCGGGGGTCTTCACCGTGCAATTCGCGCATAATCTGTGGCGAGCGATCATGGCACCCATCATTGACCAGCACCAGCTCAAAGGGTTCGCCGAGCGTCTCCATTGTGGCGACAACGCGGCGGTAAAACTCTGGTAGCAATTCTTCTTCGTTATAGATCGGCGCAACCACCGAAAAGGTCGGTGGTGTTCCTATGCTATCACTTCCTGCATGTGTTCCCAATTGTCACCTACCTCTATATCAACTTTCAGCGGTACCCGCAACTGCTCTACCTGCTCCATAGCCACCCGCACCACCCGTTGTACCTCGTTGACCTCTTCCCGCGGGGTATCAAAAATCAACTCATCATGCACTTGTAAGACCATACGCGCTTGCAACTGGTGCTTGGTTAGGGTATCGGCAACCCGTATCATCGCCCGCTTCATCATGTCGGCGGCAGTCGCCTGGATAGGCGTATTGATCGCCTCCCGTTCTGCTGCCTGCCGTCGTGCGCCGCTCCCTTTGAGGTCTGGCATCATACGGCGGCGACCAGCCAGCGACTCCACGTAGCCACTTGTTCTGCCCTGCTCCAACGTGCGGTCTATGTAGTCACGCACACCGGGGAATTGGTCAAAGAAGGAGTCTATCAATGTTTGCGCTTGTTGGCGGGTCATGTCGGTGCGCTGTGCCAATCCAAAGCTACTAATGCCATAGATAATACCAAAGACAGTCGCTTTGGCAATGCGGCGTTGGTACTTGTCTATCGCATCTAGCGGCTGCTGGAAGAGGTAGGATGCCATTGTGGTATGAATATCCTGCCCCTCTTGAAAGGCTTGTACCATGTTTGGGTCTTGGGTGATGTGCGCTAGGATGCGTAGCTCAATTTGCGAATAGTCTGCGGCTATGAAGGTACACCCTGGCGCAGCGACAAACCCCCGCCGAATCTCATTGCCCAACTCAGTACGCACGGGGACATTTTGCAAATTGGGCGAGCTACTCGCCAACCGCCCAGTTGCAGTACCTAATTGATTAAACGATGTATGCACCCGATTTGTCTGGGGATGCACCAGCGTTGGGAGCACGTCGACATAGGTTGAGGTAAGTTTGGCAAGGTGACGATAATCAAGGATGAGCGCGATGATGTCGTGTGTGCCGCGGAGCTTTTCTAGCGTCTCAGCACGTAGCGAATATCGCCCCTTAGCTGTTTTACCTACCCCGTCTGTTGGCAAGCCAAGCGAGTTAAACAACACATCTTGCAATTGCAAACTCGAATTGATATTAAACGTTTCGCCTGCCAGCGTGTAGATTTCCTGTTCTAGCTCCTGCATCTTGGCACGCATACGCTTACTCAATTCGCGCATGTAGGGGACATCTAGCCCAATGCCGGCATGCTCCATTGCGACCAGCACGGGCACGAGCGGGAGCTCTATCTCGTGAAAGACCCGCTGGACATGCGGGTGCTCTTCTACCTGCGGCTGCAGCAGCAGGGTGAGGCGCAGCGTGATGTCGGCATCGGCGGCGGCGTAGGGGGCGGCGTGTTCAATTGGCACAGTAGCAAAACTGCGCTGCTTTGCCCCTTTGCCAATGAGCTTTTCTATACCAGTCATTGGTTCAGGGAGTTGGAGTTCAGCAAAGGCTAGGTCTTTTAAGGATTTGGGTTTGTCGAGCAAGCCGGCGGCGAGCAAGGTATCAAATACCAAGCCCTGCACCGCTACCCCCGCATGCAACAGCACCTCTAGGTCAAACTTGGCATGATGGGCATATTTGCCTATGGTCGCATCGGCAAACAGCGGACGCAGCGTATCAAGTACATGCTGCTTGTCGAGTTGCTCCCCCTCGTTGTGACCAACCGGGATGTACCACGCTTTACCGGGTTCTATTGCCAGCGAAATACCCACGAGTTCACCCAAGAAGGGCTGAAGGCTCGTACATTCGGTGTCAAAGGCAAACGCCGGCGCGGTGTGCAGGGTTGTTACCATTGCTTGCAGGGCATCTTCGGTGACGACAGTGGTATAGTCGCCAAGCGGACGGATCATGACTGCCGAATAGCCGTCAGCATCACCAAACATACTCATCTGGGCATCATCAGGAGAACTACGATTACCTATACCTATACCAATGGATGGGATGAGGGTAGGTTGTTCAGGCGCAGTGGGGGGGGATGAGCGGTCTTCGTCTGGTTGTTGGGTAGGGTCGGGGGGCAGCTTGTCTACGAGGCTACGAAACTCCAACTCCTGAAAAAGCTGGATAACCTCACGGCGTTGATACGATTGTATGGTATCCTGGATGTTCAGGGTAACAGGCACATCACAGACGATAGCCGCTAACTGCTTACTAAAGAGGGCTTGGTCTTTTTGCCCTTCTAGGTGTTTGCGATACCGGTTGGGTATCTTGTCTAAGCTGGCATACAGCTGCTCAACCGTGCCAAACTCGTTTAACAAACTGATAGCCCCCGTTTCGCCTATCCCCTTCACGCCGGGGATGTTATCGGATGCATCACCCTTGAGACCGCGTAGGTCTACCAACTGGTAGGGGGCAAGCCCTTTGTACCGTTCGCGCACCTTCTCCTCGGTATAGAGGGTGCTTTCCATTGAGCGCGAGTAGGGATTTGCCAACAACACATGAACGTGAGAATCTACCAGTTGCAAGGTGTCGGTGTCGCCGGTGAGGATAAGCGTCTCTATGTCCTGGCGTGTTGCTTGGTGTGCCAACGTGCCAATCACATCATCAGCTTCATACCCTTCAGCGGTGTAGATAGGGATACCAAGAGCGGTAATAATCTGCTTGATGCGGTCTAGTTGTGGGTGGAACTCTTCGGGGGTTTTTGCCCGTCCTGCCTTATACTCGGCGTACATCTCGTGGCGAAAGGTGCGCCCGATGTCAAAGGCAATCGCTAGATAATCCGGCTGTCGCTCCTGCATCATGTTGAGCAGGATGTTGACAAAACCATACACCGCATAGGTCGGCTCGCCATGTGATGTCCGTAGCCCGGCACTTGCCATGCCGTGAAAGGTGCGAAAGGCGAGGGCATGACCGTCAATAATCACTAGTTTTTTTGTCGTGGGCGTAGTGGACATAGATAGAATGTGTAACCATCTCTGAAATGCGAAACTCTTTACCGCATTATACCTGAGTATGTAGAGCAAGGCAATGTATGATCTTTGAACTTCTCCCGATTTTCGTCAATGTGCTTGTGCCAGTCTTTGCGCTGGTGTTGTTGGGGTATATCGTTGGACCTCGGCTAGAGCTCCACCCCCGCACCCTCTCCCGCTATGGACTCTATATCCTGACCCCGGCGTTTATCTTTGACGTATTGAGCAAGACGACCATACGGGCAGAGTTAGCCCTGCGAATGACGTTGTACATTATCGTGGTGCATGTGCTGTGTGCGTTGGTGGGGTTTGGGGTTGCCAAGCTGTTGCGCCGTCCGCCACAAATGGTCGCCGTCTATGTACTCATAGCCGTGTTTGGCAATGTGGGCAATTTTGGCTTGCCTATCATTAGCTTTGCGCTTGGGGAAGAAGCCCTGCCTGCCGCAACGATCTACTTTCTGGCAATCATGGTCATAGCCTTTATCGTGGGGATAGGCGCAGCAAATTGGAATAGTGGGAGCCGTCTTCAGGCACTGTTTACCATCTTGAAAACCCCGGCATTGCTGGCGGTGCCACCGGCGTTGCTGCTGAATGGGCTAAATATAGACCTGCCGCCAATCGTTGCCCGACCAGTGACGCTCCTGGCAGGCGCACTCATCCCGACCATGCTGGTGATGCTTGGCGCACAGCTTGCCCAGGCGGGTATATCGCGGCTCGACAAGGATATGGTCATTGCTAGTAGCATCCGTCTAGCAGGTGCGCCGTTGGTGGCTTTGCTGCTCGCTGCCCCTATGGGCATCGTGGGGGTAGAGCGCGGGGCGGGGATACTCCAGGCGAGTATGCCCATTGCCGTATTGACCTCGGTTATCGCGGTAGAACACAACCTTATGCCAGATTTCGTCACCTCGGCGGTGTTGTTCTCCACGCTGGCTAGTGTCGTGTCGCTAACGCTGGTTGTGGCGTTGGTGATGTGAGCGGTGGTTTTTCCGCTATGCATCTATCATCGTTAATGACGGCAGCCGCCGAAACCAGTTTTTCTGCTGGCGAGCAAACCGGTGGGTATCATACTTGAGCCGTTGTACACAGTCTTCCAAGTCCACTTGGTGCTCAAAGTAGGGGCGAAACTGGATATACCCCAAACTCGACAGGGATGGCAAATCCCAGTGATAGCCCCGTTCGATCAGTTCGTTGACCTCGTGTATCAACCCCCGCTCCATCATCATATCCACCCGATTGTCTATGCGCTCATAGTTCTGCTCTGCTGGCATACGCAGCCAAAAGGTCGTGATGTCATAGGGGGGCGGCTCATGCTGCTGTTGCAGAGAGATCGGCTTGCCTGTTACTTGGTAAACTTCCAACGCCCGGATGATGCGGCGCAAGTTTTCGGGGGTGAGGCTTCGGGCAGCTTGGGGGTCAACCTCTGCCAATCGTGCATGCAGCGTCTCTTTGCCATATGTCGCCGCTTCTTGCTCGAGCTCTTCCCGCAACGCCGGCTGTGGCGGCACCCGTGGGATAGTCCATCCCTGGAGCACCGCAGCAAGATACTGTCCCGTCCCACCGACTAGCAGAGGAACACGATTACGGGCGGTAATATCTGCGATTTTTCCCATCGCCTGGTCTTGGTAAATTGCCAACGAGAAGGGCGTATCTGGGTCTATAAAGTCCACGAGATGATGGGGAATCATCTCGCACTGCGCCGGGGTTGGCTTGGCGGTGCCTATATCCATATAGCGGTAAACTTGGCGCGAGTCTGCCGAAACTATCTCGCCGCCTATGCGCTGCGCCATCTCCAGCGCAAAAGCCGTCTTACCCACGGCGGTTGAACCCACAATGGCAATGAGTGGCGGTTGTACCATAATCCTACACTCCCTTCAGCTTTCCCTCCTGCGATGCATAGCCAGTGCCAGCAACAATGCTACCACACATGCGACCACTCCAAACAAAAACATCTCGTCTATCACTTGCGCTGCGACATTCACCAGAAACAAGGCAGGATCACTGGCAGCCAATGGGTCATCAATGCCGGCTTGTCGCAGCTGGTGCTGGCGCGTTACTCCCCACACCGTCAACACCGATGCCCCAAGCGTCATCCCCACGAGGCGCAGCGTGATGACCAGTGCCGATGCGCTGCCGTGGTAGTCCTCGCTGGCGGTGTTGATAATTACCGTTGCTACGGGCGAGAGCACCAACCCTAGCCCTACCCCGGCGAGCACCAACTCTGCCGCCATAACCGTATAGGTGGTGTGGGCTTGCCACGTACTGAGCAGGATAAAGCCCAACAATGCGGTTGCCATCCCTGCAACAATAGGCAACTTTGCCCCCAAGCGATTGGTCAACCACCCACCCGGCACTGCCATTGCTGCCATTGTCAGCGTCAACGCGGAGAGCATCCAACCGCTATCCCACGCGCCACGCGGGAGAATATTGGGGTCGCCGGGGTTGAAGATTTCCAAGCGGGTATGGATAAAGAGCGGCACGTTGGCTATAGCCAGGGCTAAGGCAAAGCCAACCAGCACATTCACACCGCTGGAAACGCCGGCGTTGCGCTGCCGCAGTAATGTTATATCAAACAACGGGTGGCGCACCCGATGCTCTACCCAAATGAACAGGGCTAACATGACCAACGAACCAATCACCAGCGGGACGGCATAACTGGGCAGTTCTTGCGTTTGTCCATAGAAATCAGTCTGTCCTAGCTCTGAGCCTGCCGATAACCCCACATTGAGGGCAATCAAGCTGCCACTGATAAGCAACGACCCCCACCAGTCAAAGCCGCCAGCAGACCGGCTGGTCTGGACATCGCGCAATGCCCACCACGTCAACACTAGGGCAACTATGCCAAGTGGGACGTTGATCCAGAAGAGCAATCGCCAATCATCAAACAAGCGCATCAGGATGCCGCCGTAGAGGTGTCCTATCATCCATCCTACCGTCTCTACCGCGGCGACAAAGCCAAGTGCTGGCGCACGGCGTTCGGGGGGGAAGAGGTCGCCAACCAACGCCATAGAGATAGGCACGACTGCCCCTGCCCCAAACGCTTGCACCACGCGCCCGATGATGACCCCATTGAGGCTACTTGCGGCTGCCACCAAGCCAGACCCAACAATGAAAATGAGCAGACAGACGAAGTACATTATCCGCCGCCCTACCAGGTCGGAGAGCCTCCCCATAAACGTTAGGCTAACCGTATAGGTCAGCAGGTAGCCAGTAATAATCCACGCCGCATGCCCTAGCTCGGTATCAATAGACACTTGCAGGTCAGACAGGATACGGGGCAGTACTGCCGTAACAACAGTGAGGTCTATGGAGCCAACAAATACAGCAATACAGACCAATGCCAGCGAGACCATCGGGGGAAACCGTGATGGTTGCTGGTGTGGCAGTACAGGTGGTGGAGTATTTGATGCTTGGGTTGGTGTTGGATGTTGGTGCATAAGGGCAGTGCGGCTAAGATTCGCTTTCTGGACACTCCATTGGGGCGTGAATATCAAAGTCTTCGTTATACTGGCTTAGGTGCATAATCCAGCGGGTGGGGTCTTCTGGGTCGGAGGCGGTGTCTACCAAGATCATCTTGTTGACCAGGTTGGTTTCGGTGTCTGCCCAGACCTCTACCTCTACCTCACCAGCACCAATCATACGATAGCTAATGTCATAGAACGAGGGGTCGTTAATTGTGCCTTGAATGTGGTAGTGTGGGGTTTTGTTCTCGTCTAGCTCTGCTATCGTCTCAAGTGATGCATCCTCAAATTGCTCACGGATGAGGTAGTCTAGCCCCTGCTCTGGGTCAAACAAGACAACGGGATCAAAGACTGAGCCGGGCGGGAGACAACGCCATTTTCGCGTGATGGGGTTGGACACGTAGAGTTGCCCATCGAGCGAGACGAGCCGTACCACGGCTATGCTACCCACGCTGCGAACCCGTATGGCAACCATTGCAGCATCGGGGCGTTCTAGGTCGCCGGCGATGTCTACAATCTGAAACATCCCATCTGGGTCGGCAAAAGCTGGCTTGCCTTCAAAGGTGATGTCAAAGTGAAAGCTGGTCGCATCTTGGGTTGCCTGCATGACCTCATCGGTAATCTGTGCCACAGAGAGGGTAGGCGTGGGGGTACCCTGTGTTGCTGTTCCCCGTCCGCACGCGGCGAGGATGATGATTGTGGCGAGGATGATAACGCTCAGTAGGTACCAGGGTGTAGATTGTGGGGTTCGTTGGTTTCGTGTCACGGTGTATCCTTTGCTTTGCTTTGCTTTGCTTATGCCTTTATCACTGTGTTACGCCCCCATCCCCTGCCCTTCCCCCACCGCGGGGAGAAGGGATACCGTAGGGGAGCACGGCGGTGCGCCCAATGTTCAGCTCCCCCTCGCCCTGGTATAGGAGCGGGGGCAGGGGGACTTTCAGGGGTAAGCGATATACCGGGACATTCCGGGCAGGAATACACCATAGATGCACCCAGATGCACCCAGATACCGGACAGGATTTCTGGGCAAGATGCTACCGTATAGCCCGTTGTTGTCCGAATCTCTGCGGCTCTGCGGT
>CAZLKK010000116.1:2404-11215 GCA_964559995.1 uncultured Chloroflexaceae bacterium | reverse complement strand
CCCAATGTTCACCCCCCCTCGCCCTGGCATGGGATGCGGGGGCGGGGAGGAAGAGGGTCTTTGAAGCGCAAAGCGCGGAGAGCCGTTGCAAGCAATGTTTCGCCGGGCAGCCCCCATCCCCTCGCCCTGCGTCCCACTACGCGGGAGAAGGGGAACCGGTGAGACGTTGCATACAACGGCTCTACACCTACACTGAGAGGCAAGGGGGAGCAGCGGCAACAAGGGACAGTCCGCAGGTTATCGCTCCTCATACTGGCGGCGGTAATAGTCCCAGTAATCGCCGGACTTGATAGGTCGCCACCAATCCTCACGATCTCTATACCAACGGACCGTCTCTTCAAACCCTTCTGCAAAGCTCACCGATGGTTGCCAACCAAGTTCGCGGAGCTTGGTTACGTCTAGCGCGTAGCGCACATCATGCGCCGGGCGGTCTGTCACAAACTGGATGAGACTCTCTGGCTTGCCAAGAGCATCAACTATCATACGCGCCACCTCGATGTTGGTCTTCTCACAATCGGCTGCAATGTTGTAGGCTTCGCCGAGCGTACCATGTTTGAGGACCGTATCTACCGCCCGCGAATGATCCCGTACATAGAGCCTATCGCGCACCTGCGTTCCATCACCATAGAGCGGTAGGGGCATATCGTCTAGCGCATTGGTAAGGAACAGGGGGATAGCCTTTTCAGGATATTGGTAGGGACCATAGGTATTGACCCCACGGGTAATCGTGACGGGCAACTGATAGGTCAAAAAGTAGGATTTGGCAATGAGTTCTCCGCCGGCTTTGCTGGCAGCATAGGGACTGGTGGGGTAAAAGCGGTCTGTCTCCCGAAATTTGCCCTCTGGGATGGGCCCATACACCTCATCAGTGGAGATGTGATGGAGCCGTTCTAGCTGAAGCTCCTTTGCTGCCTCACACAGCACATACACCCCGTAGACATCCGTCTGGACAAAGGCATCAGGGTCGAGAATCGAGCGGTCTACGTGCGTCTCCGCAGCAAAATTGACGATGGTGTCAATCTCGTGTGCGCGTAGGGTGTCCCGCACCTTCACGGGGTCACAAATATCTCCCTGGACAAAAGTAAAGCGGGGATTACTTTTCACCGGGTCAAGATTTTCTTTACGTCCAGCATAGGTCAGTTTATCATAGACGAGTATGCGGGAGTCTTGGTAGGTATCGAGCATATAGCGGGTGAAATCTGAGCCGATAAACCCGGCTCCACCTGTAACCATAATACGTTGCAATGGACCAAACCTTTCACTTGTATGGATTCTTGCCATCCCCTATTCTGTGTAAGGGACAGTATTTCTTACGATAACGGCATATTATAGCAGATGTAGTCTTCGAACGGGATACCGGAGCATAAGGGTATGAAGGGGCATTTCAGCAATCATCATTTGCTATCTCTTGTCCAGTTAGCTTGTGATTTGTCGAGCTATCCATACAGTATCCTTATCCTTGAGCATATGCAAAAGCCGTTTTTGCTCACTTGTCCAAAAGAAGAGGTTATGGGCAAAATAGCTCGCAAACGTATTTTGTATCTCCTCATCATGCCACACTTCGCTCGTGTCTTCTTCTCTATCATCCATTACGAGAGCAAACCTATGGTCAACCCCACCAGCTTGCAGGTCCAGATGTTTGTAGGCACTTTTTTGTGTTCTTTCACGGGCAATCGTAACATTGGTTGCGCTTAATGTATCAATCAGGATATTTCGCCCTGAGTTGATATGAAAATCAATCGTATGGGTATTCGCATTTCCCCGGATAGTATAATCAGGCGTATACAAAACCTCAGACTCGCGTAACAAAGACTCTACTTCATCTTTGAAGGTTGGGCGTTTTCGGTGGTTGCGCCGATAGATAAGATACCCTACCCGTTGTATTGTATGGATGAGCAGAGCTATTTTTGTCCCAAGCTCTTGCTCCTGCGCTTGGATAGTGAGGATGTCATCCTCAAATTGTACGTGTTGTTCATAGGCAATACGTTGGACTACCTGAAATAGTGGGGAACGAGGGACAATAGGCAATCCACTAATTGAGAGCATCGCTAAGGTTTCCCCATCATCTGAGATATGATAGTATCCCTCTCGAAACTCCACATATAGCTCAATAAACGAGTGGTCATAGTGCTGAAATGGGGTAACAACGAGACACCCATCATCAAGCGGGCGGACACTGCTCCATGCTTGGAGATAGGCAAACAGGTTGGTGATAATCTTGGTACACTGTTGCTGGTCCATAAGCTCACCCACTAGGGTTCTGTAAAAATATGGCTCGTTGATAATGCGAGCGAAAAGAAATACGACATTCGCTACAAAAGGCTAGAAATTGGTCATTGATGTCAGCATTTGGGTCTATATCTCCTGGGATATAGGCTTCTTCATTTTCCGAATATCCATCCCAAACATGTTTATGCGGTTCAGAGAACACTTGTCCCCCGATAAGATGGGGCGCATGCTTGGTGTATTTTCGTAAGGGGTAGTTTTTATACAATAAGGCGAAACTATAGTTTGTTCGTCCTACTTGCCCATGCAAGTGCAATTTTTCGTCCCATTCTGGGATAAACACTTCTACGTCAAGCGTCCATCTCTTGCTTCCTTTTGCCGCCCATGTTACCGGAACTGTGACCAATTTTTCAGCAAGAAGCATACGGTCAGCTTCCTCGCGGGTAAGAGACGATTTCATATACTTTGGTTCCCCATAGGAGTATTGCCCTATGCCCTTCTTAGCAACGCCATATCCCCATGATACCACAGCGTTCTAGCCTGGTAGCGGGTGTAATGTGAAGATGTGACAAATTCTGCACATCATGCCTCGGTTTTTGTCAGGATATTGTAGACATCCCGGTAGGTTGTATCAATATTGGTAATCACCTCTGCCGCCTCATCAATCCGCCCTTCGCTCCCCAACTGTTCAAGTTTGCGGCAGTTGGCAGAAAGTTGGACTGCCCCAAGTTGAGCACTACTTGACTTGATCGAGTGGGCAGTCTTTCGCAGCAAATCTGCATCTTGTTGTTCTAGGGCTTGATGGATCGTCTCTAGGGCTTGGGCAGTATCTTCCAGAAATAGTTCGACAAACTCCCAAGCGATTTCTGGTTCATCACCACCAACCATAGCTAAAAACGTCTTAAAGGTTTCTTCGTCAAGCGGATTTTCTGTGGTTTCTCTGTGTTCTTCTGCTACCATACCTGGCTCCTGTGTCGTGTCGTTAGAAGGCGGAGTACTTTCTTGCGTCTTGGTCTGTTTCAGCACCCGTGCCAGTTCCTCTATTCGTACTGGTTTGGTAATATAATCATCCATGCCCTCCTGCAAAAGCCACTCCCGATCCCCTTGCATTGCGTGGGCGGTCATAGCGACAATACGCGGTTGATACTGCGATTCAAGCATAGATCGCAACTGATGGGTCGCTTCTACCCCGTCCATCTCTGGCATTTGTATGTCCATCAGGATAACATCGTAGCTCTGTATTTTACACGCATTTAGCGTTTCTATTCCATTGGAAGCAACACTAGCCCGATAGCCAAGTCGTTCAAGCAACCGTAGCGCAACCTTTTGGTTTACCGCATTGTCTTCTGCTACCAAGATATGCAATGGATGCTCCTGTCCCATCGTTGCTCGGCTTTGTTCTGCTTCAAGGTAGGGCTGTACTTGTGTTGTTTTGCTGCCTTCGTAGGTAAAACAGCGCAAGATAGCATCATACAGCATAGCCGGACGGATAGGCTTTGCCAACAGGGTAGCATATTGGCAGATAGAGGAAAGAGGTGGGATGTCGCGCCGTTGCCCCCACCGAGAAAGGGGTGTCCAAATGATCAAAGGGAAGGTGCTATCAGGATGCAAGCCTACCTCTATTTGGTAGATATGCTCAATGGGTTGGCATAGTTCACCAGTCCAGCTGGCAATATCCGCAATGAGGAGGTCATACCGAGTGTGTGCTAGGCTGGACCGAGCATCCTGTTCTGTAGTTGCAAGGGTAGCGTGCATCCCCCACTGCGTCACCATCTGCTCAAGAATGTGGGTATTGGTAGCGTTTGGACCAAACAACAGCGCGGTCTTACCCTGCAAAGCGGGGTGGGGGGAATGTTCAAAACCATAGGATGGTAGCGTAATATCATCTGTCCCAACCGGGGTAGTCTGGATAGTGAAAGAAAAGGTTGACCCCTGATGTTCCTGGCTCTCCACCCAGATGTCCCCTTGCATCATCTCAACAATCTGTTTGCTGATTGCCAAGCCTAGCCCGGTTCCCTCATACTTGCGGGAAAGCGATCCATCCACTTGACTAAAGGGCTTGAACAAGCGATCTAAGCGGTCTGAAGCAATGCCAACCCCCGTATCACGCACCGAGAAACAGAGGGTCATCGGGGGAGAGTCGGGGGATGGAGATTCTGGTGGGTCTTCTTGGTTTTGCTGCCAACGTGATACCGAAACAACCACCTCTCCCCGCTCGGTGAACTTCACCCCATTACTCAACAGATTGACCAATACCTGGCGCAACCGGGTTATATCCCCGACGATGCCCGTTGGGATAGAGGTATCTATATGGTACGCAAGTTCAATACCTTTGTTGGCAGCTTGGGGGACGAGTAGGTCGAGGGCTTCTTCAATGCAGGTGCGGAGGTGAAACGACTGGTATTCCAGGTCCATTTTTCGCGCTTCTATCTTGGAAAAGTCCAAGATGTCGTTGATAAGCGAAAGGAGCGCATTCCCACTCATATGGACTGTCTCGACATACTCTTTTTGTTCAGGCGACATATCCATATCAAGCAACAGGTTGGTCATCCCAATAACCGCATTCATGGGAGTGCGTATCTCATGGCTCATATTTGCCAGAAATTCGGATTTTGCGCGTGTTCCCGCTTCGGCAGCTTTCCATGCCTGTTGCAAATCTTGCTCTGCCCGCTTGCGATCAGTAATATTTGTCGCCACGTTACCAATCGCATAAACTGTCCCTTTGACCCCATAGATCAAAAAGGTTATGAGAATATACGTTGTGGCAGTGCCGTTGTGCTCAATGGTGATTTCCTGTTCAATCGGGGCTTGTTCGTGTAAAACCTGATCATGGGTCTGGGCGAGCTTGTCTGCGGTATCTTGGTCGAAAAAGCCATAGCAGACTGAGCCTAAGAGGGCTTCTTTTGAACTATTGAAGAAGGCTTCACTCTGGGTATTGACCAGCAGCAGCCGGCTTTGTAAATCTTTGACGAAAAAGACCGTTGGGGAATGGTCTAGGAAACTCTGGAGCAAAGCGCGGCTCTCCTGCACCTCACGCTGCGCTTTTTCCCGCTCTTCTAGCTCAGAGAGCAGCTTCATGGTCGCATGCTGCACAATGGCGGTACGTTCCTCAACCCGTCGCTCAAGTTCTGCTTCCACCTTCTTGTAGGAAGTGATGTCCCGAAAGGAGACCAGGGATGCCATATCCCCTTCCCACTCTATCTGTTGCACGCGCATTTCCGTCACGCAGGTTCGCATATTTTTGCTCAGGACGCTAATTTCCACCTTGTCTCCGATAACAATTGGCATCCCAAGTTGCTCATTGAGAATATCTTGGGCAGGACGGTCAAACAGGTCTTCGGCAGCGGGGTTGACAAAAACGATACAGCCATCTTGGTTGAGGACAATGAGCGCATCGGTACTATACTGCACCACTTGGTGCAGGGAGGTCTCACTTCGTCTGAGGGCTGCTCGGTTGCGGAGAGCTTGAAGTCCATAGGCAAGATTATCGCGGAGTTGTTTAAGTAGTTGTACCTCTTCGGTGTTAAAAGCCCCTGCTGTATCTGCATAGATGGTAATGACCCCAATAGCCTGATGGTCTATGATGATGGGGATGCAGATAACAGCACCATAGCCATGTTTCTTGGCATCGTCACTCCAGGGAGCAAAGGTAGGGTCTGTCCTGATGTTGGAGATAACGACAGGGTAGCCGGTTTTGACCGCAGTACCGGCTGGTCCCTGCCCCTTAACGCTATCATCCCATCTAATATGCAATTGCTCTACATAGTCGCCATCATGCCCGGCGTAAGCAGCAACTCGTATGGTTTTGTCGTGTTCAGCAAACCCCACCCAAGCCAGCAAATATCCCCCCTGGTCAATGATAATTTGGCAGATGGACTTGAGCAGTTGGTGCTCTTCTTCAGCCCGCAACAAGACCTCATCACAACGACTGAGCATCATATGTATGCGGTTGACTTGGGTGATATGCTCCCGGTAGAATCTGGCAATGTGTAAGATCAGAGCACGATAGGCTTTTTCACAGGAGACGAGCCATTGCTCGGCACCTTCCATAGGCTCTTTGATGCCAACGAAGATGACTTCAATCAAGTGTTGGCGTATAATCATAAGAAAATGGATGGCTTCTTCGTCAGTCAAGCCTTCTTCATAGCGGACATATAAGGTTTGGCTAACTTGCTCAGTAAGGGGTTGGACATCGTTGTTTTGCAGGGCTGTGATTATCAATTCAAGCAGATTGCTAACAATATGTTCAAGTTTAGGATGGGGCATGGCGTGATAGAAGGGGATATGCGCCATGCTATCTTGCACAATGACTTGCATCAGCATTTCTCGCTGCGACTGCAAGAAGGTATAAAATTGGGTTGGCAACAATGGTTTCATAGTAGTTTCCAGACAATGTAGATAGCTGTGTTAGACGAGTTAAAAGAACACGAATTTGATACCGGTTATCCCAAGAGCTAGGGCTAATGCTCGGATAATCCAGACTCCTTGCATGCGTGATGAAAGTCTTGCGCCAATTTGGGAACCTAAAATGACCCCTGGGGCAAGAAAGGCAATCTGCCATATCCCCTGGGACAAATTGCCACTGATGAGGTGGGTCAGTGTGCCAGATAGTGAGGAAACGGCAAGGATAAAGAGCGAGGTAGCGGTGGCGATAAATACGGGAAAGTGTAACAGATAGATCATCAGCGGCACGAGGATGATACCTCCACCTATGCCAAGTAAGCTAGAGAGAAACCCAACAAATAGTCCAATGCCAATCCAGAGCATCTTCGGGGATGTTTGCGGTGATGCTGCTGGTTGGTCATTTGTTGCTGTGGTGGTATTCTTCTCCGGTTGGATAAATAAAAACGCTGATAGACCTATCATGATGACCCCAAAGAGTGTTTCAAATAGGGGACGGGGGATGTATGCGGTGATGATAGCCCCCAAGACCGCTCCAGGTATGGATGCTACAGCAAAGATTATCCCTGAACGGTAATCTATCCGTTTCATACGGACATACGCCCATGTCCCGGAAAATGCATTCACAAAGACGACAGCAAGGGAGATGCTGGTTACTACTTCGGGTCGGGTATCGGGATAGAGCATCAGGAGCAGCGGTACGATGATGAAGCCGCCTCCTAACCCAACAAGCGTGGCGTAGGTGCCAGTCACTACCCCCAAAGGAATAAGCCATAAGTATTGTAGCATGGGTCTTTCCTATTCTTCTCGTAGTTTTTTGCAAAAAGTTTTTGCCCTTACCCTATTGTAACGCTTTTGCAAATTTCTGGAGTTGGAGACTAGTACGGGTGTGGCAGATAGGTTTCTCAAACACGATGGGGTATTAGACGTTGCATGCAACGTCTAATACCCCATCCCCTCGCCCCGCGTCCCACGACGCAGGAGAAGGGGAACCAGGCATGGGTCGGCACCCCCTCGCCCTGGGATAGAACCGGTACAACACGGCATACTCTGTCCCCCATACCCGTTCTAGCCCGCGCTCTATGCCATCTTGCTCATTACCAATGACATACACCACATCATCAGCATAGCGACGCTCTGCCCGTGCTTGCCATTCCTCATCCTCTGGCTCCACAATGTCTACCCAGACATCCGGGCGTTTCCCCTCTACTAATCGCAGGTAATAGAGTATTGTTCCCTGCTCCCAACGGACCATCACGACAGAATCTGGCTCCATACGGGCAAGCACCCCCTCACCAAAGGTACGGAATAACCAGAGATGGTGCTTGTCGCTATAGGGCATACGGCTATACCCCCAAGCCAGAGTCAATGCCAGCAGGATGAGTATGGGGAGTACTTGCATGCTTCTCGCCAGCCATTGTTGCCAATGATGGGACATAGACGGGAAGAATCGCTGGCGGATGGTGTCAACCATGATGACGGTTGTTGCTGCCCCCACCCCCACCCACAGCGACCACGGGAGCAGGAAGGGGAGCGTAAAGACGAGGGCATCTTGTACCGCTTGTCCTAGCATCAGAAAGTAGCCAACTGTTGCGCTGGCAATCCCCATGCTGCCCAACCACACCCGCGGGTGCATCCAGAGCAATGCCAGACAACCGATACTCCCTGTGATAACCCCAACGAGCCCAAATTCAAACCAGAGCCGTTCCCACAGCATCGGCAGGGCTATCCGCAACGTCTCACCACTCGGAAGCTGAAATACCCCCCCACGCATCACCCCACCAAACAGGTGATCGAGCGTCTCATACCAGCTTATCGGTGCTCCCCAAAAGTAGGTAGGATGGGCAACATCTTGGTAGCGATGGAGTCCATGATCAATTCCATTGAAAGGTCCCTGACGGGCATACTGCACGAGAATGAAGAGCCAGGGCAGCATCCCTGCTGCTCCCCACAGCACCATACGGATAACCATTGCCCATTGCCTACCCCATTGGTTGCTGCGTTTCCCATGCATAATAAGGGGAATAATGCCAAAGCCAAGCAACAAGGGTGCGCCAATAAAGGCAAAGGAGCCATGCAAACTCACCCCCAAGCCCGTGACACAAGCCGCCGCATACAGCCAACGGGGAGATGGGGGGGCTTGGGATGATGGATGGGCTTGGGATGATGGATGGGCTTGGGATG
>CAZLKK010000116.1:0-2304 GCA_964559995.1 uncultured Chloroflexaceae bacterium | reverse complement strand
GATGGGGGGGCTTGGGATGATGGATGGGCTTGGGATGATGGATGGGCTTGGGATGCTTGCATCAGCAGCCATGCCAATGCGAGGATAAGCAGCGCGTTGAGGGCATACACTTCCGCAATAGTGGCAACGTTCCAGAGACCAGGCGACATTGCCAGGGCTACCCCCCCAACCAACGCGGCTAGGTGATTGCCGGTGATGCGCTGGATAATCAGCACTAGCAGCACCACACAGAGCGCGGCAGTGACAACCGACACCAGCGTGACCCGGTATGCCAGTGAGCCGATGGGAACACTCGTTGCCAGTTTGCCAAGCAGAATATACAAGGGATAGCCAGTAGGATGGGGGACAGCCAAAAGAGGCGCGGCAGTTTGAAACTCTCCCCCATCACCAGAAAGCACATCGGGGGCAGCAGTAGAAGCGTAGAGAACGGTTAGAGAAATGAAGGTCAGAATGGCAAGACTGCCCGTGATCCAACGATGATACCCCTCCCGATGGTTAGCCAAGACCCGCCTGCCGCAATGCCGCGGCAAGTGCGCCGCCATCGTCATCATCATCTTCATCATTGCTCGTAGAAATAGCAAAGGTGCTGGAAGCTGGCGCGGGAGAGTCTGCTGGATCGAAAGGTTCGTCATCATCAGACCAATCAAGCGCGAGGTTTTCCTCACCAACCAGAGCAATGATGTCTTCCACACTGAAGAGCATCACCCCCATACGGTCAGCATCACGGTTAGCTTCATCTAGCGTAGTGATGACAGAGAGGGTATCTTCCACCGAATCTAGGGCTTCTTGCAGCGTTTGGGGTTGCTTCTTTGGCGGGTCATCACTCGCCATAAGTTCAGCTACCTCTTCGGCGGTGGGAATACCGGTATTGACCAAGAGAATAGTAGTAGAGACGGTAGGATAGAGTTTGTGCAAGATAGATCGCGTCTCTTGCAATTGGGCAATAGCCCGATGGAGACTGCGTGCCGTGCGACTCGCTTTTGCCTCAAAGACATGCACCCGCTGTTTGGGGTAGCTGTCTTTGATGATGACGGCATCCAGCTCACGGTACTTCATCGTCCCCCGTTTGCCTCGCCGCTCTTCATACTCCAAGATACGCCGTTCATCTAGCGTTTGCGTACTTGCCAACCAATTGCGTAGGGCTTCCTCTGCCTGCCCCCCGAAAATATCGCGTTGGCGTGGGGGGCGCATAGCCCGTTGATTTTTGCGCTGTAAAAGAAATTGCTCAACATGAGCGCGGTAGTATTTGTCGTTGGATGTGGTCAGACGAACACGACCATAGGAAACAGCAGCCATTGTAACCTCATGATGATGCTTTAGGTTTTCTTGCCAAGTTCACAGGAACGCTCATAGGCTGCCCATATTGCCTTGCTCAAGGTACTACGGAGTCCTTCCTGTTCTAGCATACTGAGTGCCGCAGCAGTTGTGCCACCGGGGGATGTAACCGCATTTCGCAACAGTGCCGGGTGCTGCCCTGTTTGTTGCACATACGCGACTGCCCCATACATCGTTTGCAAAACCAGCTGTTCTGCCACCGGACGGGAAAATCCCATATGCACCCCGGCATCAATCATCGCCTCCATAATGAGAAAGAAATAGGCGGGACCACTGCCATTGATAGCGGTTGCCATATCAAGCTGCTGCTCATAATCCACATAGTGTTGCTCACCCAATGCCCCCAATATGAGCCGTGCCCATTCCCGTTGTTGGTCTGTGACAGATGATGAGGCGGTCCAGACGGTCATACCTGCGCCAATTTGGGCAGGGGTGTTTGGCATAGCCCGGACAATAGCCGGGTGTGCCAGCATAGTTGCCACCAAGCTGATGGGTACTCCAGCGGCAATGGAGATACCCAAGCTATCGGGATGCAATGTTTGTTGTAGGGTAGGTAACACTTGGGGGAGTATTTGTGGCTTGACGGCAAAGATGATGACATTGCTTGCTTGTGCTACCTCTGCGGCATTATCGCTGGTAGCAATGGTATAGGTTGTTTGGAGCCTGTCCCGCTGGTCGGGGCGAGGTTCAACAGCCGTTATTTGGTCTGGCTGGACAAGCTGTTGGCGAAGCATACCGCTGATAATGGCTTCGCCCATTGCTCCTGCGCCTATGAGCGCAATGGAGATGGTTTGGAGACGGTCCATAACTTTGGTGTACCTTTGGCTTTTTTGGCTATCTCTAAGCGATACCCTGCGATAGAGAGAGAACAAAGTTCTGCAATAATAACGATAGCATGTAGGGGCAAGGTTGTCAACCCACCACTTCAATGCTTCAATGTACCTAATGATGCAACGTCTCACCGGGCTG
>CAZLKK010000115.1:0-11236 GCA_964559995.1 uncultured Chloroflexaceae bacterium | reverse complement strand
ACCGACACCGGTTGATTATCGTGGGTTTCTCCAGGCTGAAGCACTACAGGAGCCGGCATATTTTACCCCAAATCATCGTGTACCACAAGGTTAAGCACCTCACGAGCAGCACCCACAACAAACAACGAACCTGTGATACAAATAAGGTCGTCATGATGTGCCTGTGCTTGAATATAGCGGATGGCTGTACCTACATCATGCCTTACGGAAAGTATACCATGAAGATAGGGAAAAACTCTAGCGGACAGTTCAACTAAATCCGCCTGAGCGCGGGGGTGGGTAGCGTGGTGGGTAAGGACAACCACAGCAGCATGCGGCACAAGTACCTCTAGCACCCCCATTCCCCCCCCACCGCGTGATACCCCTAGCACCAGCAACAACCGGCGAAATGTGAACGCTTGGCGTAGCGAGTGGAGCAAGATATGCGCTGCATCTGCATTGTGTGCGCCATCTAACACTACTAATGGGGAATGTGCGGCAATCTCCATGCGCCCTGCCCATTGCACCTTTTGCAACCCCGTAGCAAGCGCGGTATCTGGCAATATGCATCCCTGCTCCTCCCGCAACAGCAGAGCTACCCCTAGGGCTAATCGGGCGTTGGCTTGCTGAAACGCCCCATATAGCCGCGTCTCAGGGGAAACCGGATAGGGGCGGCGAACATCACCAGAGCAGAGCGCATCAGGCGTAGCAACCCAGAGCAGAGCCCCCACATGGGCTGCCTCAGCGTCAAGCACAACAGCAGCTTCGTCTCGTTGCACCACTGTCACCGTTGGGATGTTCTGACGCATAATGCCAGCTTTGTCTGTCGCAATGGCTGTTAGGGTAGAACCGAGTATGTCCATATGGTCATAGCCAATCGCACACAGGGCAGATACCTGTGGCGTAAGCACATTGCAGGCATCATACCGCCCCCCAAGCCCCACTTCAATAATGGCATAATCTACCATTTGGGCATGGAAATAGCGCAAGGCTATAGCCAAGCCAAGTTCAAAAGTAGTCGGCAGAGCATACGGGTCAGAAGCAACCGCAAAGTGGGGCAGAATCTCCTGCTGAAGATACCCCACCTGGGCGATCAGTTCCTCACGGGGAATAAGCTGCCGATTAACCTGGATGCGTTCACGGTAGCTAGAGAGGTGCGGGGAAGTCCAGAGACCAGTACGATAGCCGGCTGCCCGGAGCATATGCTCTAACATGGCGCAAGTGCTCCCTTTACCGTTGGTTCCCCCTACGATAATACAACACAAATCAGCTTCAGGATGGTCAATCAGGTCAAGCAATCGACGCATCCGGGCGAGCTTTTGCATGGCTGTTTGGGGAGTTGGCGCGGGAACCCGTTGCGTGGAAATAAATTGGTAGAGAAAATCGAGCGATTCTTGATAGGTAAGCGAATGTATTGTCATAAGAAACCTGTGCTAGAGTTGATCGCGCTTGACCGGTTCTATCCGGTCCAAACCATTTTAAAAGAAATTTAAACCCAGTCGTATCCGTAGGGGTGTGGATAATGTGGATAAGTGCCTCATTGCTGCTTAGGGAGCGACAAATCGATGGGGATTAATTGTGTATAGGTATCCACATTATCCACAGGAGTAGGGGATTGTTGCAGAGTAGTCCACAGTTATCCCCATCTGTCCACACGATTTCCGGTAGGGTTATCCACATAGTGGGGATAACTCTACAGAATAGTTCCACATATTCTGCACAGGTAATCCACATTGTATCCACGAACCATTTGGCTATTTATCCACAATTTATCAGAGTTATCCCCATAATAACGGGAGTTATCCACAATGTACTGATTGGTATTGGGCTTCATCCTCGCTTTCTCCCCGTGGTGGGAAGCGGGGAGAGGGGGCAAGGGGGCGAGGGGGATGTTGTCCTTGACCTAGAGGAATCAGGAAACACCTCTTGTTATCCCTTTGATTGGTGGTGGTCTTTTGGCACAAAAAAGCCGCCATGACTGACGGCTTGGGGGTAAGGCGTTGGCTGTGGGAATCGGGTTATGATTTTTCTGAACTTCCCCGTTCGGGGTTGTCTAGGTCTAGCGTATTGATAAAGTCTCGGAACAGGGACAGGGACTCATCGTTCATTTCAATTTCTGGTTCTGCCTCTTCACGCATAGGCTCTTGGGTTGGTTGTTCATCTTCATCGAAAAGGACTCCGGCTTGTTCTAGGACGATGGGGGCAACGTAGATGGGGACATCTACGCGCACTGCGAGAGCTATAGCGTCACTAGGGCGTGCGTCTACCTCGATGGTGCGTCCGTGTTGCTCAATGACGATACGCGCAAAGAAGGTATTATCGTGGATGTTGTTCACAAAGATATAGCTGATGGTGCCTCCCATTTCAATAATTGCCGATTTGAGGAGATCATGGGTAAGGGGGCGTTGTGGTTCATGCCCCTGAATAGCCATAGCGATAGCATCGGCTTCAAAAGGACCTATCCAAATGGGAAGATACCGTTTGCTTTCAGCCTCACGCAAGACCACACCCCGGTGTTGGGTGAGGAGACTTACGCGAATACTGTCTACATTTACCCGTATCATCTTATACCATGCGCCTTTCGTTAGCACGAAGAGGGGGTCTTTTGCTTTCAGACTCCCGCTTTTCATTGTGACGAGAGAATCCCCTGACCTTCTTTATCTTAACATGTTGGTTGTGGGTAGTCAAGAGGGTTTGTCAAAGTTGCTCTAGGCAGGGCAGATTCTTTTCCCTCGTCATTGAAAGAAGTATCGCCTCAGCCTTTCCCCTTGCTCTTCCCCCTCAAGCGGGAGAAGGGGAACCGGGCAGGGGGCGGCTCCCCCTCGCCCTGGGATGGGAGCGGGGGCAGGGGGAGCGGGTTGTTTGCCCCCCCATCCCATTGCAAAACAGTTGCCATTTCGTGGTACACTAAGCGGCAGGGGACATAGCGTACTACTTTGTATCCCCGCTACATGGTTTTGTTGCTCCAGCAACATGAATTAAGGAGATATTATGGACCCAGTCAAATACCTGTTGATGGAAGATCAGATGCCAACATCTTGGTACAATATCCAAGCTGATCTCCCCACACCTGCACCGCCTGTTTTGCACCCCGCCACGGGTAAACCCATTGGACCAGAAGACCTCGCGCCGCTCTTCCCAATGAGCCTGATAGCCCAAGAGGTTAGCCAAGAACGCCGCATAGATATTCCTGAAGAGGTTCAGATGGTCTATCGCCAATGGCGACCATCGCCGCTTCACCGCGCCCGAAGGTTGGAAAAAGCCCTGGATACCCCGGCGAAAATCTATTACAAGTATGAGGGGGTTAGCCCTCCCGGTAGCCACAAGCCAAATACTGCTGTGGCACAAGCCTACTACAATAAGCAAGAAGGGGTAAAACGCCTTTCTACCGAAACTGGCGCGGGACAGTGGGGGTCAGCATTGGCTTTTGCAGGAGCATTGTTTGACCTTGAAGTAGTCGTGTATATGGTCAAGGTGAGCTACAACCACAAACCCTACCGCCGCATTTTGATTGAGTCATATGGGGCGCGAGTGGTGCCTAGCCCAAGCACCGAGACCCAATCCGGGCGGGCTATCTTGAAAGAACACCCGGATAGTCCAGGCAGCTTGGGGATTGCCATTAGTGAGGCGGTAGAAATTGCTGCCCAGGATGAGACAACCAAGTACTCGCTTGGGAGCGTGCTCAACCATGTGATGTTGCATCAGACAATTATTGGTGAGGAAGCCATCGCGCAAATGGAGATGGCAGACGATTACCCAGATGTGGTGATTGGCTGTGTTGGTGGAGGGAGCAACTTTGCTGGCTTGACCTTCCCCTTCATTGGTGAGAAGCTACGAGGGGGACGTGATGTGAAGGTGATTGCCGTTGAGCCGACAGTCTGCCCGTCACTTACCCGCGGCAAGTATGCCTATGACTATGGCGATACTGCCCACCTCACGCCGCTGCTGATGATGCACACGCTAGGAAGTACGTTTGTGCCGCCTCCTATTCACGCTGGTGGGTTGCGCTACCACGGCACCTCGCCGCTTGTAAGCCACCTTGTCAATTTGGGCTATATTGAGCCACGATCTGAACTCCAGCTAGGCTGTTTGCAAGCCGGCTTGACCTTTGCCAAGACAGAAGGCATCCTCCCTGCTCCTGAGTCAGACCATGCGGTGAAGGCAACGATAGACGAAGCGTTGCGCTGTAAGGAAGAGGGGGTCAGTAAGACTATCCTGTTCAATCTCTCTGGGCATGGGTTCTTTGATATGCAAGCCTACCTTGACTATATGGAAGGCAAGCTCAAGGATGTAGAGCACAATCAGGCAGACTTGGAGCAGGCGTTGCAAGGGTTGCCCACGGTTGGGTAGGTCGTGATTGGTATGGGAAAGGGGGCGAGGGGTTGTTTTGCCCCCCATCCCCTAGCCCCGCGTCCCACTACGCGGGAGAAGGGGTACCGGGCATGTGGGTTCCCCCCTCGCCCTGGCATGGGAGCGGGGGGGGGGAAGGACGCTGTTTTGGTTGGCTAAGGATAAACGTATGCATGTAGATGTAGAAAAACGACTCCGCGAGCACCATGTTGAAACTCCTAGTGACATGGCTCCACAATGGTCAGATGTGCCAGCAGATATGGGGATGCACTTGTTGCAGACTGCGGCATCGCTCATTGCGCTGCTGACACCGGATGAGTTGATTATGCACCTGTTGGAGCAGGTTATTCCGGTTATTCCCGCAGCAGATGGGGGGGTGTTGTGGTTGTTTGATCGCAGGAGCAGCAAATTACGGGTAGCATCTCTATATGGGTTGCCGCTGCTGCCTGCCACCCACGCGCTGATAGAACGCTGCCATCTTAGCCCCGGCGAGACGATGGTGGGAAAAGCCTTTCAACAGCATGATGTAGTCATCCTCAATGAGCCGACCCCGATAGTGTCCCCGATAAGTGGCGTACCGAGTGACCACAACAAACCGCTGTTTCAGGAACTTGGCGAACATCTCCCCCTGTGTTCGCTTGTCGTCTATATCCCCCTGTATACCAATGAGGAAAGTATCGGGGTGCTCCACATCGTGGGATGTGCGCCTATAGGACAGACAGAGGAATCAGAGGGGCAGCCAAATGAACACCCCTTGTTGTTGCCACAGCATCGTATGGCACTGCAGGCGTTCGCCAATCTGCTTGCTAGTGCCATCAAAAATGCCCAACGGTATGAGGAAAGCCAGCGGTATTGTCGTCGCCTCAATGCTTTTGATGCAATCGTTACGGCTATCAGTAGCGCAACCGATCTCCAAGACCTCATGCAAGGCGTGTTGGATGTAGTCCTTGACCTGCTGCCTGTCACGTCAGCAGCCATCTTCCTGTTTGACCCATCGCAAGACCGTCTGAAACTTGGAACGCACTGGGAATTGCCTGCGGCTATGGTAGAAGATGCTGCCAGTTTGCCAGTTGCCGGGGCTTGGTGTGAGGAGGTCATTCACTATGGGCAGGCAACGATACGTCCACTTATGGATGAGCGCGGCGAAACACCGTTGCTTGCTGCAGGGCTAGAGAGCTGCGCCTACCTCCCGCTGCTCGTTGGCGGGACGGTTGTGGGGATTCTCGCGCTGTATGGGGGAGCACGCTTGCACAAGGAGCTAGACATCCCCCGCCTGATGCCGTTGTGTAATCAAGTCGGTTTTGCCATTGCGAACGTGCGTCTCTACGAGGATAGCCAGTTAGAACGGCGCAAACTCAACACGGTGATTAACAGCATTGCAGAGGGAGTGGTGTTGTGTGATGGTCAAGGTCGGCTCATCCTTGCCAATGAAGCGGCAATGGAGTTGTTGAGTTTGGAGTCTATTCCTTTTCAGCAGCCGCTTAGTGAGATGGTAGATTTTTACGGTATTCGTGATTTGGAAGGCACCCCCTTGCCCGTTGAGCAGTTGCCAATGGCGCGAGCCCTTTCGGGCGAGATTTTCCATGATTACCGGGTGTTGTTGCGCGGGGCTAGTGGCAACAATAGTGTTATGAGTTTTAGCGGTGCGCCAACGTTGGGAGATACCAGCGAGCGCATAGAGGGAGCTGTAGTCGTCTTTCGTGATATTACGGCAAATCAGCGGCTAGAGCGGGCAAAGGATGAGTTTCTTGCAGTGGCAGCCCACGAGTTGCGTAGTCCGCTGGCTTCTGTGCGTGGTTATGCAGAGTTGCTTATCAAGCGGGAGCAGCAGCGCAATGAGGCTGACCCGCGTGACATCCGTGGGCTTACGATTCTTTCGCAGCAGGTGACGCATATGCTACGGATGGTAGACAATTTGCTGGATGTGTCGCGCTTGGATGCGGGGCAGCTTGGGTTGCAGATACAGCAGGTGAATATTGTGTCGCTGATTACCCAGGTCATAGACTTGAATACGCCAGCAGCAGGGGGGCGAGAGTTTCTGTTTGACCAGCAGTATGAGTCGCTGTTGGTGCCATGTGATTCGCTGCGTATTCGGCAGGTCCTGACCAATCTCATTGGTAATGCTATCAAGTACAGTTTGCCAGATTCGCAGATAGTCGTGCGGTTGTGGGTACATCAGGGGGAAACGCTCAAAATACCGTCACCTTTGCCCGATGATAGGTCTGCCGATAATCTAAGCCGTGAAGTGGTGATTAGTGTGTCTAATGGCGGCTATCCTATTCCCCCTGAGCAACAACAACAGTTGTTCAACCGCTACTACCGGGCGGGAGGACGGCGTGCTGAGGGGTTGGGATTAGGCTTGTACCTGAGTCGGCAGTTCGTGGTGATGCACGGGGGGGCTATTTGGGTGGAGAGCAAAGAAGGCATGGGTAATACGTTTACCTTTACGCTGCCGATTGCGTGAACATCTGCCACACTTCCTTAGAAATGCTAAAAACTCTTACTTGCCACAGAACCCACAGTACAGTATAGTAAAGAGTAGGTAATGATAGCTCAAGCAGCAACGAGGAGGAACCCATGTCAGAAGACATCGAAGTCAATGTCCGCAAGATACACGATGACCCCAAGACCGAACCGAACGACTCCGCCGCAACTGACGAGATGCTCCAACGCATTTTCATGGCAGGAGTTGGGGCAGTCTCTATGGCGTGTGAGGAGTCAGACAAGATTATCCAACAGCTGGTTGAACGCGGCGAGGAATTTCAGAAGGAAAATCCCAACATGCTCGGCAACCTTGCCCAACAGGTACAAAACGTTGTGCAGTCTGCCCAAGATGCCAACACCAACGAAAATGTACAAACGGCACTGAGCCAGCTTCTCGCCAATCTCAATATTCCATCCAAGAGTGATATAGAGTCCCTCAATACCCGGATAGAGCAGCTTGCCAAGACCATAGAGGAAATGAACAAAACCAACAAATAACCACATACAAGGCGCGTAGCTAGTCTCCCCCTACCAACCAGACCAATGCCAGACCTATGCTATGTACCTCCAATCAGAGGAAACAAAAGACCATGAAGTGTTTACCCCCTGCCTGCAAACCGCATGCGCGTTGTTTCAGTCATCAAGCGTTGTTACTCTTTCTTGCCAGTATGCTAGTTTTGTTGACCAGCACACTCATAGCTGAGGGCAGGGAATACTCCATCCCAACTACGCCTACTCCTATGGCTGAGAGTTCGCTCTATGCCCAACCGCAGGCTTTTGAGACTCTCTCGCCAACGATAGCCCTTGATATACCGCTAGGGAATCAACAGACGGTTGAGATTGCGCTAACGAATATCACCAGCACAACCCTCACCCCCAGGCTGTATGAGGCTTGGCAAGAGCCGCCACCGGGCATCACCTTCCCACTCACTGGCACTGCCAGCACCCAGGAGGTGGTTGACCAGCAGCCACGAATAGACCCGCAAATCTGGGCAGACCTAGCCGCAGCACCGGATCATCGGGCGGAGTTTTTTGTCTATCTCCAGGATTATCCCGACCTGTCGCATGCCTATGGTATCCACGACTGGAGCGAGCGCGGGTGGTATGTATACCAAACGCTACGCCGCCACGCGGCAGTAAGCCAGCAAGCTATACGCGCTTGGCTTGATGAGCAACACATCTCCTATCACCCCTTCTGGATTGTCAACGCGCTGGCGGTAGAAGGCACTGCTGCCGATTTGCAAGCCCTAGAAGCCCGTGCCGATGTTGCTTACCTACGGGCAAATGAACTGGTCAGTTTGGGAGTAACAGCCGAACCAAGTGCCATTTCTAGCTGTAAAGCTGATGAGCAGGGGATGTGTTGGAATATCAAGCAGATCAATGCTCACCGGGTCTGGAAAGACTATGGGATTAGTGGGCAGGGGATAACTGTTGCCCATATAGATAGTGGGGTCAGACTTGACCATCCAGCACTAGTGCAACAATACCGCGGCTATCGGGGCGAAGATACCTTCACCCACGCCTACAACTGGTATGACCCGGTGAATAATACCACCAGTCCCAACGATGCCGGTAATCATGGCACCCATACGATGGGGACGATGGTTGCCCGTGGGGATGGCACCCCCGACCAGCCAACCGTGGGGGTTGCGCCCGGTGTCCGTTGGATGGCTGCCCGTGGTTGTGGTTCAACGACATGCAAAGAGACCAATTTGGTAGAAGCCGCCGAGTGGTTGCTTGCGCCAACCAACCCCGATGGCGAAACCCCACGCCCAGACCTGCGCCCGCATATTATCAACAACTCGTGGGCATCGGCACAGAGCAACTCCTCAGAGTACCGCGAATTTACGACAGCTTGGCATGCTGCCGGTATCTTTCCCGTGTTTTCTGCTGGCAATACCACCAGCATAGCCTGTGGCTCTATTACCTCGCCGGGCGATTATGCCAACGTTGTGGGGGTTGGGGCAACGACAAGCTCAGACTCGATTGCCTATTTTAGCCGGGTTGGTCCTAGCTATGACCAACGGATAAAGCCAGACATTACTGCTCCTGGCGATTCTATCGTCTCAACCTTTGCCGGTAGTGGGTTGAACTATGGTACGCTCAATGGAACATCTATGGCATCGCCGCATGTCGCCGCCACAGTTGCCCTGCTCTGGTCTGCTAACCCTGCCCTCATAGCCGACTACGATGCGACCTATGACCTGCTGACCAGCACTGCGGTACCACGCATTGATGACCACTATACCAGTAGTCGGTTTGATGCGTGTAAGGCGGATACCATCCCCAACAATATCTATGGCTATGGACGGATTGATGCCTATGCTGGCGTGACTGCGGCACGGGTAGATGTGCCGTGGTTGACCATACCGGCAACATTGCCAACGATGAAGGCGGGTGAGACGATAACCTTTGAGGCAACGATAGATGCCCGACAGTTTGCCAACGCTGACACCTACCATGCCCGTATTCTCGTGAGTACTGGCGACTTGCAGCAGACCCCGCTGGCTATTGCCGTCATGCCTAATGCCACAATGACGACAGCCTATGCAACGATACAAGGCAGGATTTTTGCTAAGGATGGGAGTACCCCCCTCACCGGCAAGATCGCGGTGAAAGCTGGTCCAGAGACGACTATAGATACCACGACAGACATCTATCAGATCACGCTGCCTGTCACTGACACGCAAGCCTACACGCTTACAGCAAGCTCCACGGGCTATGTAAGCCAAACCCAAGCTATTACTGTGGAGGAGGATACCAACTACACGCTCGATTTTACCCTGTCGATGCGTGAGCCACACATCAAGGTGATGCCATCTGCGATAACAACAACGCTGGCTTATCGTGAGCGGCATACTGCACCTATCACGATTACCAATGTTGGCACCCTTCCGTTAAACTATAGTGCGACCATTCCCATTCAATACTATGCGGTTTCCCGGAGCGACCAGGCGAAAGAAGCTGCTGCCTATACCTGGCGAACGCTACCTTCAACGGCTGATACGCTGTCGCTTGGTGATGATGCTTTTTCAAAAAAGATCGACTTGCCCTTTGATTTCCCTATAGATGGCGCGGTTGTCAATGCGCTGGCTATTGGCTCAAATGGGGTTATGGTCTTTGATACGATAAAGCCAACCGAAGGGTTTTACCCGCGGTGTCAGCCTGTCCCCGAAACGGTAGGGCGGGCTTTGATGCCGCTGCGTACCGACCTAGACCCATCGTATGGCGGCTCTATTCGCTATGGTGAGGTAGACAATGGCTTCCTCATTACCTATGCAGACATCGCCTTGCATGAGAAACCCGATAAGACCTTTACCTTTCAGGTGTTCCTGACCTCAGAAGGGGATGTAACCTATACCTATCAGGACGTAGCGATTATCCCTCAATACGTCTCTGTTGGGATACAGCTTTCTGAACAACAAACGCAGGTTATTGGCTGTGATAGTACGCTGGATATAGCTAGTGGGTTGAGCATACGGTTTCGCCCCAATCCTAGCTCGTCACAGTGGGTCTCCCTGGCAAAGTCGATGAGCGATGGGGAGAGCAAAGAGGAGATGGATGTCCATATTCTCGATGGGACACTTGAGCCGGGCAAGCAAACCGTGCTTGCGCTACATGAGCAATGGGTATTTACCAGCTATATTCAACCCTATCAGAGCCGGGTTGAGATTAGCAGTGATGACCCTGATATGCCCTCTGTGACCATCCCGATTTCTGTCTCTATGCTGCCGCTTACCCACGCGCTAACGCTGCCTATGGAAGCTGACTTTGCTTTCACAACTACGCAAGGGCTTACCTTTCGCATAGTCGGTTCTGCTGATGTGGTAGACGAAGAGACGCTGTTGGTCTATACGGAAATTCCCACGCCAACGCTTCATCCTAGCGACTATCTGTATGCGGGGCATGCGTTTCGGTTACGTGCCTATCGGGACCAACAAGAACTGACGGACTTTGTGTTCAGTACCCCGCTTGCTATCACGTTGGAGTATGACGATACCACAATGCAAGATCAGGAGGATGTGGAGATGATGATGTTTAATCGTATAGCCGGTGAAAAGCTCTGGCTCAAAGCGTTACCAGCCCTGACCAGCAATCCCGCCGATAATCGGGTAACGTTGGAGATAGAACAAACGGGGGAGTTTGGTCTCTATTACCAGCAACAGGAGCATAACCTGTATATCCCGCTTGTCCAGCGAAGCCGGTAGGGGGCATAACGACCCGCTCCCCCTGCCCCCGCTCCCATTCCAGGGCGACAACCCGCTCCCCCTGCCCCCGCTCCCATTAGGGGTAGGTTACAGGGATTCCGGGCAGAAGGGAACCAGAGATGCCCATAGATAGACCTAGATACCGGGCAAGGATTCCCGACAGAGACGCAGAGACGCAGAGATTCGGACAACAACGGGCTATACGGTAGCATCTT
>CAZLKK010000114.1:9658-11290 GCA_964559995.1 uncultured Chloroflexaceae bacterium | reverse complement strand
TTCCAGAGATCAGGGTCGGCAGTACGCTGTTCTAGGCTAGTGATTTCTGCTTGTTTTTTTGGTAGGTCAAAGATGCCTCCGTAGCGGATCAAACCGCATACGCAAGGCTTCAAGTTCGTTGGTCAGTTCTCTCATAGGGTATCTCCAATGGTGTTTTTATGTAACTTGCCACACAAGGGTATATGATTTACCCCCGTGTCATTAGTAAACTACTTAGGATGCATTATACCATGCGACATTATGATTCAACCTATGCCCTCTCTTTCCTCCCTACCCCGCTCCCCCCTGCCCCCGCTCCCCTTGCCCCCGCTCCCATCCCAGGGCGAGGGGGGGAACACCTGCACGATTCCCCTTCTCCCCCGCGGTGGGACGCAGGGCAGGGGATGGGGGGACGCAGATTGAAGAGGTATCTGCTCCACTTTGGCATACTCCCATTGCCTACAGTAGTATTATGTAATATGGTGGTATACCGCTTTGCAAAAGCATATATACCGATATTGTGCTATCTGTCACAAATACTCCTTTTGAGGTAGTAGCTCTAAGTAGTACGAGCGATTTATCCCTTTGGGAAGGGAAAAAACAGAGGGAGTAGCAAGATACAGCAAAAGAAGTACCAGAAAACCCCGCTTGCTACTTCTCATGGGCTATTGCAACCTGGGTAGGGGCTTGGTATACTTATCTTTGCGATGCAAGGGGTATCGCAAAAATTACTTAACCTTTCATATATGAGGAGGATGTTCATGATTCGACACGCAAGGAAAATTACGGTATTTGTTATCCTTGCTATGCTGCTCGGTGTAGCAGCAATGGCAAATGTGCAGACAACAAGCGCACAGACCCTAACTGGGGATTTCTCAACGGCTTTCCGTGTCCAGAACCTCGGTACCGGTGAAGCTACCTGTAACATGGTTGCGTATGATGCCAGTGGTACACAGCAGTTCGAAAACGAGTTGGCAAAAATCCCTGCTGGCACCAGTGCCTACGTGTACACGCCTGCAACAGAAGGACAAGGTGCCGCAGATGGCTACCACGGGGAAGAATTTCCTGCTGGTGAGTTTGCCGTAGCCCTAAGCTGCGACCAGAAAGTTGCCGCAGTGGTCAACTTTAGTGAAGCTAACAAAGGCGATACCTACGTTGGTGTGAGCGACACTGAGACCGCAAATCGTTTGTTGCTGCCAATGGCATACAACAACTTCTACGGTTACTACACGACTATTCGTGTCCAGAACCCGACCAGCAGCAACCAAAGCGTTACGCTAGAATTCTACGATCCCACCACTGGGCAAAAAGTTGCTGAGCAGACCAAGACGGTAAATGGCAACAGTGCGGTATCTTTCGTGCAGAGCGAAAACATGACCTCTGGTGAACTGGCAGAGAATGTTGCCTACTCTGTTGTTGCTAGTGGCGATGACAAGATGGCTGTTATCGGTATCATTCACGGTTCCGGCGGCACGGCAAACCAGCTGTACTCCTACTCTTCCTTTGCTGATGGCTCAACTGATGACATCTTGGCACCAGTTATCATGGCAAACTTCTATGGGTACAACTCTGCTACCACGGTACAGAACGCTGATACCACAGATGCAACCGTAACCATTAATCCATTATCATCCTACGGTGACTCAGCGTATG
>CAZLKK010000114.1:6160-9648 GCA_964559995.1 uncultured Chloroflexaceae bacterium | reverse complement strand
ACCATTAATTACATTGCTCCCGATGGCTCTACCGCAGGAACCGACACCGCGACTATTGGTCCTGGTGCCAGCAATGTGTTTGTTGACTATGAAAACGCTGATCTGCAGCAAGATGTGCTGTATAAAGCAAAAATTGAGAGCGACAAGAAGATCATCGTGACGGTCAACGAGTCCACACCCACCACCAACCGGGCAACCACCTACGAAGGTCAGCCCACGTCTAACGGCAGCACCAAGGTCGTTGTGCCTTTGGTTATGAAGAAGTACTATGGCTATAACTCTTCTATCACCTGCATGGGTACCAATGCCACAGTGGATACCTTTAATGTTACCTACAGTGGAACGAACCTCGCTGGTGAAGCAGCAAATGCTACAGTAAACGATCTCAAACCTATGGAAGTATTTGGTACACCTGACATTACCCAGGCAAGGCAAGCAGAACTTCCAGATGGTTGGAGTGGCTCTGCTGTCATTGAGGCAAGCAACCCCATCATTTGTGAGGTCAACCAGGATCAGAACGATACCGCTGAGTTTAATGCAATGACCATTGACCAGCTCTATGGTTACAATGCGCTTGCTTCTGAATAATCCTGTTTCATACAGGGTCTAAAAGTACAGGAATAGAGTCAGGTCATTATGCCTGGCTCTATTTCTTTATCATAACGCCGGGTTTTTATGTATTTTGTACTAGGTAAGGTGGTTAGCTTATGCTAAAATATACCATTCGCGTGCTATTGCTGCTGCTGTTGGTGCTCGTTGGCGTAGCCGGGTGTGCCAACCAACAACCCCAACTTCCTACCCAAAAACCAGCTACCAATACCCCCGCTGAACCAACAGAAACCGATGATACCGATGTAGAAGAGGATATGGATGCGGAGTCTGATACAGACACCGATACCGAGACGGTAACAGATACCGAAACGCTGGAGGAAGACCTCCCTGATGCAACGGCTACTGTTGCTGAGACAGTGACTGTGACCGCAACGGAAGAAACAGAACCGTACCCTATGCCAACCTTTGCACCATCTTCAACCCCGATGGTCTATCCTGAGCCTGAGAATCCAACGCCTATTCCCACGTTTACTCCTACCCCAACAGATGCAGAAATGACGGATGAGGAGACCGGGGCTATTACCGGCGAACTGCTTGACCTAGAAGGAAAGCCGGTAAAGGGTATCAAGGTCTTTCTTGCCGAGATTGGCGAGGGAGATATGATCAGTTTCAACCCTTCTGTCTCAAAGAGTGGGTTTGTGAATGACGAGGGATTTTTCCACATCAAGAATATTGAACCGGGGCAGTATTCATTGGCAGTCTGGACTCCAATGTCAGAACGGTTGTTGCCAGACCCCAACCGTGGGGGCAATTCGGCTATTCTGGTGACAGTTATAGCCGGTGAGGTGACGGATATTGGGATGATTGAGGTTGAGCGTCCGCGCTAGGTTGCGTTAGGTACGTAAGGTGGAGAGACATGGCATGCTACATCTCTTCTCTTCCCTCCCATCCCCAGACCCCCATATGGGAGCCAGTTGTAGGGGCGCACAGCTGTGCGCCCCATACGGGGGAATGTTCGTCCCCCCGCACTACTCTCTGCTACTCTTCTTCAATTTTGATTTTCTGTGGGGTCGTAGCGGGGTTTGGCTCCTTCTCGCTCTGCATATTGGTGATGAAGGTGTCAATCTGCTGATTTAGCTGAGATACCCCTTTGGCTAACGCTTTCTGAAACTCCTGAACAACCGTTATTTCTTGGAACTGGTCTACCACCTGCTGCCCCTGATTGGATAGCTTTTGAATATCGGGGTTCTCATTGATAGACTTGAGGGCAGATTGAAACTGCTCGTTTATTTCATGCATAGACGAAGAAATATCTCGCTGAAAATTGCGGGCAGGGTCGCTACTAAACACCCCACGTACCGCCCGTTCAAGCTGACTGCCCAATTGTCGCAGTTCTTGATTCAAGTCGGTTTGTGCTTCATTTGCTGTTTGGTTTTGCTCTTGGTTTGAATCACTCATAGTTGTACCTCTTGAGGTGATATTCCTTTCTCTGTTCTTGTATCTTCATTTATGACGTTACGAAAGCGACTAATGTTGCAATAGGCTATGCTGTGCTCGTCTAGGGGGCTTTTTTCCCCCTGCTCTGCCGCCGCCCCTGCCGCTGCCATACCTTGCGGAGTGCCGCTGCCAACCCGGCGGTCAAGAAGAGCCGCTGGAGCCAGACGGTGCGGGTATCCTGGGGCATGTAGGTCTTGGACAGTTGGTCGCGTACCTGCATTATCTCCGGCAACGATGGGGCATGGCGTTGGGCATAGCCGGTACCTGCCAATGCATGGGATGGCGTTTGTGGACGTATTCCTATCTGGATGTGCGTATGCCCCGCATACATAGCACGGGCATACAGTTCTGGTATGATAAGCGAACTCCGCGAGCTAAAAACGGTCTGTTGAAACAGCGGTGTTCGTACCAGCACAAAGAGACACTCAGCCGTATGCAGGTCTATCTGCAAAAGTTTGGCAATGAGTGATGTCCGCACTTGTTGCAGCTTGCGTACAGGATGTTGTACTGGATAGCCGGTGATGATGTCATACTCCCCAATGTGGGGCAGCAGATGTTCAACTTGGCTCGTGTGGATCGTCTTGTTGGTGTCCAAGACCAGCACATAATCCCCGCGTGCTGCCATTGCGCCAGTCAAGAGCGAGCGAGCATAGCCCCTTGTGCGTGGTTGATGGATGATCATAATGGGATCATAGTAAGCGGCTAGGTTGTTGCTTATCGTCGGCGTAGAATCGCTACTATGATCATCCACAATGATGATCTCATAATCGGCTACATGCACCGGGAATACCGCCAAGCATTGCTCAATGCAGGGTATCAATGTTGTAGCAGCATTGTAGACTGGCAGGATGACAGATAGGCTTTTTTCGTTCACAGTCTCCCCATAACTTCTGCCATAGTATCGCTGGCAATAATTTCTCTAGTATAGCACACTCTGACTGGTATGCATTTCCGTGAACATAGCCGGGGTAGAAGGTATATGATACAATAGCTATCAGTGGTAATATAGCACTCGGAGAGGAGCAGGCAAAACCACACCTTATGATACAGACACTACCAGACCTCCAGACCTATAGCTGCGAAGGACAAACGCTACTACTCGACTGTGGCGAACCACGCCTCGCGCTGACCATGCTCACGCCGCGCATCGTGCGGGTGCGCTACGCCCCCAACGGCACCTTTGCCCCGCGCCGCTCGTGGGCAGTGGCAACCCCCGACAACGATACGGCTACCTTTCCCACTGTGCCATTTAGCATTAGCGAAACCCCAACCATGCTCACCATCCAGATGGCTGCTGCGATGGGCGATCCAGCTATGACTATCCACATACAGCGTTCCCCCTGCCGTATTTCGTTTACTGACCACACGGGGCAGGTCTTTTGTGCCGAGGAGCAGGGGCATGCCTGGAATCCTTCGCCCGGCGAAATCCACAACCGATG
>CAZLKK010000114.1:2413-6150 GCA_964559995.1 uncultured Chloroflexaceae bacterium | reverse complement strand
CTTCTTTGGGACGGGACAGCGCACGGGGCACCTCAACAAACGCGGGCGCAAACTTATGAACTGGACTACCGACCCCGGCACAAGCCAGGGTCCCACAACAGACCCGCTCTATATTGCCATTCCCATTATGCTGTCTGTGCGTCCTAGGCTTTGCTACGGTATCTTCCTCAACAACACCTGGGCGAGCAGCTTTGACCTGGGGCATGATAATCCTGACATTTGGCGCATGGAAGTAGAAGGGGGCGAGCTAGACTACTACGTCATCTATGGTCCCACCCCCGCCGAGGTCAACGCTGGTATTGGCAAGGTCTGTGGCACTATGCCGCTGCCGCCCCGCTGGTCGCTTGGCTACCACCAGAGCCGCTGGAGCTACGCCCCGGAGTCGCGGGTGCGCGAGATTGTCCAAGCCTTTCGCCAACGGGACATCCCTTGTGATGTTCTCCACTTTGACATTGCCTACATGGATGGCTACCGGGTTTTCACATGGGACAGCGAACACTTCCCTAACCCGTCCCGCCTGATAGCAGACCTGCGCGATATGGGCTTTCGTTCGGTTGCCATCGTAGACCCTAGCATCAAAAAAGACCCCCATTTTGCCGTCTATCAAGAGAGCCTAGAACGGGATATGGTTATCCATCGCAGTGATGGGAGCGTCTTTGAGGGCTACATGTGGCCCGATGATTCGGTGTTTGGTGATTTCACCCGTCCCGATGTGCGGCAGTGGTGGGGAGACTGGCAACGGTGCTTGGTAGACCAGGGCATTAGCGGTATCTGGAACGACATGAACGAACCACCCATCTTTAATATACCCTTTAGCCAAGAGATAGGTAAGCGCACATGGGGGACGATAGACCTAGACGCTATCCAGGGACCGCCCGGCGAGCAGACAACCCACGCCGAGGTACATAACCTGTTTGGGTACGGTATGGCGCAGGCATCCTATGAGGGGCTACGCCGTGCTCGCCCCAACGAGCGACCCTTTGTGCTGACCCGTGCTGCATTTGCCGGTATCCAGCGTTGGAGCGCGTGCTGGATGGGCGACAACTCCTCCACATGGGAGCACCTGGAAATGGCTATGCCCCAACTGATGAACATGGCACTGTCTGGTGTGCCGTTTGTTGGCGTGGACATTGGCGGCTTTGCTGGCAATGCCAGTGGGGAGTTGTTTGCTCGCTGGATGCAAATGGGCATCCTCTCGCCCTTTTGCCGGGGACACACCACGCACTTTAGCCGTGACCAAGAACCCTATGCGTTTGGGCAAGAGGTGGAGGATATTTGCCGCACCTACCTAGAGTTACGCTATCGGCTTATGCCCTATCTGTATACGCTATTTTGGGAGGCATCAGAACGGGGTACTCCCGTCCTGCGCCCCCTCTTCTATCACTATCCTGACGATCCAACGACCTACACCCTGCACGATCAGGTGATGCTAGGTCCTTTCCTGATGGCTGCTCCCATTTACCAACCAGGACGTACCTGTCGCGCTGTCTTTTTGCCAGCGGGAGCATGGTACGACTGGTGGACTGGCGAACGACATACCGGACCGTGCCATATCTTGGCACAGGCACCGCTTGATACCCTGCCGCTCTACGTGCGCGGCGGGGCTATCATCCCCACTGGACCAACGATGTGCTACACCGATGAACACCCGCTCAACCCGCTGACGCTCGATATCTACCCTGGCAATGGGTGCCTAACGTTGTATGAGGACGATGGGCATACGTTTGCGTATGAGCAGGGCGAATTCTGTACGACTACCTATCAGCTAGAAGAGCACAAAGGTGAGGGGAAAATGTGGTTGACGATAGCAGCACGGCAAGGTGGGTTTACCCCGCCATCACGCCGGCTGATTATCCATGCCCATCATACCTATGCCGTGCGCCAACAGCAAACATCAGCATACCCACAAGAGGCAAAATATGACCTTGAGCGCAGCAAGTTGACGCTAGAACTTGACGATGATGGTCAAGCACAGGAGTTTATCTTTTTGCGCTGATGGCAGAAGCAGCAAACGTTATGCAAGAACAGGATACCGCCCAACAACGGGCGCAACAAGCATTGGATGCATTGGATGCATTTTTGGAGAAGATACATGGAGGCGATGGGTTGCGCGTCTTGATTGAAGCGCTGCAGGTGCTCTCAAGCTATGTGCAACAAACAAAGGTACCGCATGTTCGCGCTTTGACAGCCCAACTGCCGCCAGTCGGCGGTGTGACGCTAGTCCGTGGCGGACAACCCTTTGCCATCACTGATGATGAGCTAGAGATGGTGCGCGATGCCGTCAATACCCGTAAGCGTGAGATACGCAAGCGTGAACGGCGCGAAGGCAAATAGCCAACGAAGAGCCCAATTTGTCGCCCCCCTATGAGCAAGACAGAAACATTACACCTTTGAACCTTTGTACTCACTCTCGTTTTGTTGGTTGTGTGGCAGTGCTGCTGATAGGGGGGCTAGTTGGCATGTTGCTGATGGTCCTTGCTGCCCCCCCCCGCTTTACGCTTGACGTTGGTAGCGGGGGCATGGGCAATATTGGCGTGAACAGCTTAAACGACATGGGTATTAGTCGTGATAGCCTTTACCTGCGCCATGTGTTCGCCGCAGAAACAAGCGATGATGGGACAACCTTTCGCTGGACTAGCCCACAATCACGGGTAGAAGTACCGGGGTTGCTTACCGGGGCTATCCTTAGCCTACGGATGCACGGCACAGACACGCCACGCTCCGGCGACTCACGCTTGTGGCTCCACAACCATACCTCTCACAACTTCGCTAAACATTCTGTCAAGCCAGCGTATGATACATTTGATACATTGGCAACGCTAGACCTAGCCACCGGCTGGCGCGTTTACCATGTGTTGTTCCCCCCTAGTGATACCCCCCAAAGCTGGTCGCCCGGTGGGGTATCACTAGGGCTTGCCACCAAGCCATTTTGCCCACCAGCGTATGACAGTCGGGTGCTTGGTGTTCCCCTAGACTATGTAAAGCTAACCCCACTAGCAAGATGGGCTGCCGCTCCCCCGCTGCGCCCACTCCTAACGCAAACGGTCTGGTTGCTCTGTGGTATCACGGTGCTTGTCGCAGGTATTAGCAGCGTTGGGCAGATATGCTTTGGGCTACAAGGCAGGGGAACATGGGCATTGGCAATAGCGGGGTTCATTAGTTGTGGGCTATGGGCATGGGTTAGCCCCTACACCCTCGCGTGGGTGTGTTCGCCGCTGGTTGTCGGTGTGGCAGCAACCGTATGGGGCGGCGTTGTTGTCGGGCGGCAGGTGTGGCGTTGGCTACACTCCCCCGCTGGCATACCTGCCCAACGGTATGCCAGCCCCATAACCATAGTGCTAGTATGGATTGTTGCCCACCTCATGCTCTTCTCGTCTCTCTCGGTATCGTGGCGGGGCGGAGCAGCGTTGCTCATCCTGGGACTACCGGGGGCATTGTTGGCTTGGCAGTGGTTCGCCGATGCCAATGAGCAATGGCAAGGGGGGGTACTTGCCCGTTGGTTTCTGGCAATGGGTGGAGGAGTAGCAGTGCCATTGGTTATGCTGCTTGCCCTGCATGCGCTGCCGGGGGCGTTGCCGGCGTGGGTGGTGTTGCTCTGCTGCAATTTGCTGCTCGTAGTGGGGCTAGTGTGGCAGTGGAAGTCACCTGGACAACTGGGCAAATACCCACCACAGAAGCATGAACAGAGCCGCTTATTCCCCTCTCCTTCCTGCCGCCTCTCCCATTCCAGAGCGGGG
>CAZLKK010000114.1:0-2403 GCA_964559995.1 uncultured Chloroflexaceae bacterium | reverse complement strand
GTTGACACTCGCGGCTCGTTTGGCGGAGCGGGGCAGGGGATGGGGGGTACTTGAAAGGGGATGGGGCAGCTATCTCTTCCTGTTGGTCCTCATAGCCGGGGCGGTGTTGCGGTTGTTTTTCCTGGGGACATCAGAGTTTGAGGGGGACGAAGCACGGGCTATGTTGTTGGCACAGGGGGCTATGTTTGGGCAGGATGATCTGCCCCTGTTGCACAAGAAGGGCCCCGTAGAACTCCTCATCCCGCTAGGACCAATGGTGCTCACGGGACACACCAACGAACTGGTCACACGGCTACCCTTAGCGATAGCCTCGCTGGTTGCATTAGCAGGGGTCTACCTGTTAGCACAGCACATGCTGCGCTCCCTCACCCACAACGCGGCAGTGGCGGGGGTCGTTGCAGCAGCAGTATTGGCGGTAGATGGCTTTTTCGTGGCGTATGGGCGCATCCTCCAATACCAGAGCATTGTTGTGCTAATGATGGTCGGGGCAGTCTGGTGTTGTTGGCGATTTGTCGACAGGGGATGGGGGCTGCCCGAAGGGGCAGGGGATGAGGGTAAGATAAAGGCAAGCACCCGCTTCCTCACCGGGGCGGCACTGTTTGCCAGCGTAGGGTTGTTGTCCCACTATGATTATGGCTTTGTGCTGCCAACGTTGGCATTGCTCGTTGGGGTTGGGGGATGGCGTGCAGGTTGGAGCATACGCGAGTGGGTGAGGATGCTTGCGTTGCCAGTGCTGGTAGGGGGGGGCGTGGTATTGGGCTTTTACCTGCCCTTCATGCTGCACGAGAATTTTCAAGGCACCATTGCCTACCTGGGGCAGCGGGCGGGTGAGGGTGGTTCCATCTTTTACAACAACCTCCCTGGCTACTATCGCATAGCCACCTTCTACAACACGACCTACCAAATTGCATGGCTTGGCAGCATCTTGGCAATAGCAGTGGGGGTGTGGCTTGTACGCTACGCCTACCCACGCCGCATCATAGGATGGGTGTTGGCGGCAGTGTGGGTAGCAGGGTGTAGCATACTGGTCTGGCAGCCGTCATGGTTTGTGCTGGCACTTGGAGACACAAGCCTAAATGTAGCAGGTATCGTCTTTGGGCTACCGCTGGTTTGGCTTATCCTGTCCCCCCCCACGCCGCTGCCGTTGCGGGTGCTGCTGGTTTGGTTTGCCATTCCCTTTTGCGCCGAGGCGTTCCTCATATCTGACCCCCGTACCCACTTCTACACAATGGACACTGCGGCAGCATTGCTCATTGGACTAGCTCTAGCTCAGGTTGCCGCATGGCTCACCCGTCACCATATGCGGGTGGTGCTGGTGCCGTTGATGCTGGCGGGGGTTGTGCTGTGTACCCTGGCATGGGGGTATAGCATGCTGGTCTTCGTGCGGCAGATGCCAGAATACAAGCGTATGTTTCCCATAGCTCGCCCAGACATCTATCGTGCCAGCTATGGGGATGAGCTACCGAGCGGAGGGCATTATGGACACCCCCACCGCGACGGGTGGAAAGCGATAGGTGAACTCTATCGCCAGGGGGTCTTTGCCGGCGACTACTATAGCAACCAGATGGAGCGTATCAGTGCGTGGTATACCCGTGGAGCGTTTCGTTGTAGCCAGCAGCCTGCCTACTACTTTATCGGCACATGGGCTGCCAGCGAGTCGGATATGGCTATACCCATCCACACCATACGCAAGCAGTATGCGTATGCTGGTTGTGTGTTGGTAGACCAGATGAACATGCTAGATATATATAGCCATGATCCCTCTACTTCCCAACCAAGTGAGCCGACAGTCTACCAACTCCGTGATTATACGCGGGAGTTTGACGTGGTGCCGTTGGAGCCGTTCCCTATTCAGCAACCATTGCAAATGGCAGTGCCACAGCATCGGCTAGAACGGGAATGGCAAGGGGGACTACATCTCACTGGCTATGATTTGCACACCACACCACAGACAACGAAACAGACAACCAACACCCCTGTGACAATGACGATTATGCTCAACTGGCATGCGACAGCACCTGTGCCAGCGGGGTATACGCTCGCCGTAGATGTGCGCGATAGCACGGGCAATGTGGTAGCACAAGCGCAGCCATTGTGCAACCCTGCCCCCCCGTCAACGTGGCACACTGCCCACAATGGCGTGGTGATGACCCCGTTTCAGGTAGTTATTGGCAACGGCAGTGGCAGTGGCAGTGCTATGCGAGCGGGGGTGTTGGTAGTTGGGCTACACAATGCCGCAACGGGGGAGTGGCTGCCGCTTGTGGACGGCGGGGAGAGTGTGGAGATACCCTAATCTTACAAGGGTAGGTCTGTCGGGCAAAGTCCACTATGGTATTTCCCACTCCCCCTGCCCCCGCTCCCAGAGGGCGAGGGGGGGAACACACCTGCCGCGGTTCCCCTTCT
>CAZLKK010000113.1:10940-11352 GCA_964559995.1 uncultured Chloroflexaceae bacterium | reverse complement strand
CCACGTTTTGCGCTTTGCGCTTTGCGCTTCAAAGACCCGCTCCTCCCCGCGACTGCTCCCATGTTAGGGCAAGGGGGAGCGGGGGAAAAGCATCTGCTGTACACTCCTTAACTTGTTCACTACCATTTTTTAACAAAAGGTGGTATCATGATCGATCCAAACTCTGGTAATCATTGACGACTCGCTTGGCATGAGGAGTTGCATCTTTGAAAACGGGGATGGATTTTTTCTCGGTACGTAAGGAAACACAGTATATCCCATCCCGTATTGAACCCATGAGGATGTGATGAGGTAAGCTATGAAAACGTGTATTGCAATTGTTGAGCAGTGCCCAGAAACGGGGCTGTATGTCGGGGTCGTCCCAGGGTTTCCTGGTATTGATGTACAGGCAGAAACCCTTGATGAATTGTAT
>CAZLKK010000113.1:2636-10930 GCA_964559995.1 uncultured Chloroflexaceae bacterium | reverse complement strand
TGATGTTATTGATATGTTGTTGGAAGACACGCCGATACCATTTAGGCGTAACCTTGTTGGGGTACAAACCTGTATTGTTGCTTAATACTTCCCTTTTTAACTCTCGCTCCCCCCTCTGCCATTCCAGGGAGAGGGGGACTTGCCCGGTGTTTGTTCCCCTTCTCCCCCTGGGGGAAAGGGTTAGGGAAGCGGGGGCAGGGGAAGCGGGGAATACCGGACTTTGCCCGTCTGCCCTCCCCCGAAAAGTTCTCCACTCCTATCCAATGATACGCTTGATCGATTGCACAACCAACAGGTGCTCGCTGCTATGCATGCGAGCTTCAAACGTTTCTAGCGTGTCATCGGGGGTAATCGGGACGGGCACTTGTGCCACCACTGGTCCCGCATCCACCTCTGGAATAGCATAATGGACCATACACCCGCTCTCGGTAAGAGTTCCTTGCTGGTAGGCAGCAAAAGCCCGTTCTATCGCGTTTGTCCCAGGGAAGGTACCCGGCAGCGCAGGGTGAAGGTTGATGACCTGCTTTGGGTAATGATCCAAAAATGCATGACTAAACACATGCATCCAGCCAACTAAGACCACCAAATCGGGACGGTAGGGACGAATACGTGCTGCCAGTTCCGCATCGTAGGCTTCGCGGGTATGCCCCTGACGCAGGTAGGACTTGAGCGGGAAGGTGAGGGTCGCTATGCCTGCCTGCTCTGCCCGTACTAGCCCATAGGCTTTCTGCCGATTAGATACCACCAGCACGATCTCAGCATGGAGTTGCTCATCGGCGATAGCATCTATAATGGCTTGAAGGTTTGTGCCTGACCCGGAAATAAAGACTATCAGGCGGGCTTTGCGTTGTTCTGCCTCGCTCATACTTCCCCTTTGTTAGACATACTTACCCGATTTGCCTGTGTGAATAACAACTCCCACCTTCTCGCTAATAATCTCGCCCAGGAAAAAGGCTTCATCAGGCAGCGTAGCCTGGGCAAGCGATATATGCTCAGGTGGCACAACTGCCACCATCCCCACGCCCATATTGAATACCTGGAACATTTCATCATTGCTGATAGAGCCGACCCGCTGTATCACGCCAAAGATAGGCGGCTCAACCCACGATCCTCGATGGATAACTGCTCCTGCTCCCTTTGGCAAAATGCGGGGGAGATTCTCGATAAGTCCGCCGCCTGTGATATGGGCTAACCCCCGTATATCTACCCCGGCTTCAAGCCACCGCTGCACCGGGTCGAGGTAGCAACGATGCACCGCCAGCAAGGCTTCACCAAGAGTACCGTCGAGTTCGTCCATTGGATCGTTCCAGTCAAGGTGTTCTAGCACACTACGGGCAAGCGAATAGCCGTTGGTGTGCAAACCTGTAGCCGTTAAACCGAGCAGCATATCACCCGTTTGGATGCGGGAGCCATCAAGGATGTGGCTATGTTCCACGATACCAACTACGGTACCAGCGAGGTCTATAGCCCCAGATACATAGACCCCCGGCATCTCCGCAGTCTCGCCGCCAAGCAGCGCACACCCCACATTGCGGCATGCAGCAGCAACCCCATTGACAATGGTCGCTATCTGCTCTGGGTCAAGAGCAGCTGCAGCTACATAGTCAAGAAAGAAGAGCGGACGCGCCCCTTGGACCAAAATGTCATTCACACAATGGTTGACCAGATCATGCCCTAGCGTATGCCAACGATTGAGTTTGGCAGCTACGAGGGTCTTGGTTCCCACACCGTCTGTAGAAGCAACCAACACAGGATGGCTCATTTCCTTGAGCACATTGGCACTATATAGCCCCCCAAACGCCCCCATCCCCTTTAATACTTCGGGACCATAGGTAGAACGCACGGCGGCTGACATCAATTCGGTTGCTCGCTGGCCTGCGGCAATACTGACTCCAGCACTTTTATAGGCTTTCTCGGTTGTCATAATATTATCTCCCTATATCGCGTCGGTAATGCATGCCTTCAAAGTGTATCTGCGCGACCCCATCGTAGGCACGCTGAATAGCAGCAGGCAAGGTAGGACCTATGGCACTCACCGCCAACACCCGCCCACCAGCCGTCACTATACGCCCCTCTTGCTTGGCGGTACCAGCGTGAAAGACGATAACATCCTCTTGTCCTTCGAGCTCGTCCAATCCGGTAATGGGCAGACCTTTGGGATAGCTGCCAGGATAACCGGGCGAAGCCAAAACAACAGTAGCCCCCACACCCGGCTTACATGTCACAGCTATCTGGTCAAGTTGTCCAGTTGTACACGCCATCAGTACCTCGAACAGGTCTGTTTCCAACAGGGGCAAAATAGCCTCGATCTCTGGGTCGCCAAAGCGACAATTGAACTCCAGCACCTTTGGACCATCTGTGGTCAGCATAATACCCGCATAGAGCACACCGGTGTAGGGGATGCCATTGTTTACCATCCCCGCTATTGTCGGGTGCAGAACCGTCTGTTCAATGCGGGTAAGCAGGGCTTCATCCACATCAGGGGGGTGAGTATACGCGCCCATACCGCCGGTGTTTGGGCCTTGGTCGCCATCAAACACCGGCTTATGATCACGAGCGGGGGGCATACATACGAGCGTTTTGCCATCGGTAAACGCCAATACGGACACCTCCCTGCCCACTAGCCGCTCTTCCACAATGACAGTATTTCCCGCACTAGCAAACTCACGGTCTATCATGATGCGGTGGAGAGCTTCCAACGCTTCACTGGTATTGGCACAGACAATAACGCCCTTTCCTGCTGCCAAACCATCTGCTTTGACAACCAGCGAGGTATTGGGTGGCTTTGCCGTGATGAAGTGTTTGGCTGTGTCATAATCCGTGAAGGTTACATAGTCTGCGGTAGGGATAGCATGGTCTCGCATAAAGGCTTTAGCAAAGGCTTTTGATGATTCTAGCTGCGCGGCGGCACGGTTTGGGCCAAAAATGGGCAGTTCATCCTCACGAAAAGTATCTACAATGCCGGCTGCCAGCGGAGCTTCAGGACCAACAATCGTCAGGTCTATCTGGTTTTGTCGAGCAAAATCTTTGAGCGAGGAAAAATCATCACTCGCTATACTAATGCTTGTTGCTGCGGCTCGCGGGGGAAGCCCCGCACCCGGTAGCAGAGCAGACCAAGCAATCCCGGCATTGCCGGGGGTAACATAGACCTGTTGTACCTGGGGTGAGCGAGCTATCGCCCATGCCAACGCATGCTCCCGCCCACCTGCGCCAATAATGAGTATGTTTTTCATCCAAAAATCCTTGCCTCTCGTGGTTGTCTCAGCCGGTGCGCTACAACAGCGTAACCCATATCATACCATAGACCTGACGACATGGCACACAAGGGTGTGGCAGATAGGGTTCCCTGGGTATAAAAAATTATAGCCCGTGCCATCTGCTCCCCTGCTCCCCCGCTCCCGCTCCCAGACATCTGCTCGTTGACCCTCGCGGATCGCATTGGGCGAGGGGGAGCGGGTACTAAAATGGTGAACTAAAATGGTGAACTTTGCTCGACTGTCCTTCCTGGGTCTTCCCCATTTTTCGAGGTACCAGAAAAATCTCCCCATTTTTTCATGGGTTTTGCTATTGCGATCTTGACATGCAAATGATACACTTAACATACACCTCTTGAGGTGACAAAGGAAAGGTATCTCACGATTTCTGGACTTGGGTTTTTATGAAAGGAACACGTATGCATCGTTTGTCCCGTTTTGTCGGTTTGTTTATGCTCGTTGTGCTACTGCTTACTCCCCTCTCTCAAGCACAATCATCTCCCCTCGCCGCTCCAAGAGATTCGTTCTTTGGAGTCAACAGTCACTTAGCAACCCGCTATCCAAATCATCAAACATTGGACGACCCTCTTGCCGTCCTGGATAGTACCGGCACGGGTTTTGTCCGTGAGGAGTTCCAACTCAGTTTGGTAGACCAAGATGGTACTGGCGACTATAACTGGGGGTTTTTGGACAAAGTTATCAATCATCAGGTAAGCCAGGGAATTACTATCATTGGGCTACTTAATGATGCTCCAGGTCACGGACCCCCCAACACCGAACGGTTTGTCGCATTTGCCCAAGCTGCGGCAACCCGCTACAAAGACCAGGTACACTATTGGGAAATCTGGAATGAACCAGAAAACCCCATCTATTGGGCACCCACCGACCCGGCTGGCTATGCTCGGTTGCTCCATGCCGTCAGCGCAACGATTAAGTCCGTAAACCCCAACGCTCGCATTTTGATGGCGGGTATCGTGCCAACCCATACCGATTTCTTGCGGGGGGTAGCAGACCATGGTGGGCTTGATGCGGTGGATATTATCGCCTTACACCCCTATGTAGACCCCTGGACACCCGAGTCGGGGCAGATAGGCGTAGGCGGTGATGTCAGCAAGATGAAGGCGATCATTGAGCAATATGGCCATAAGCCCATTTGGGCAACGGAGTTTGGTTGGTCTACCGGACCATCAGACCGTATTCAGCCTGGGGCTGGTCATCATGTGGATGAGGAAACCCAAGCGAACTTTCTCGTTCGGGGGGCAGTATTGTTGCGGGTTGCCCAGATTGACCGGGTTATCTGGTATAACTTCAAAGATACGGCTATCCGCAATCTCTACGGTATGATACGGTTCGATGGGGTAGGCACAGACTATGTGCTACAAAAACCCAGTCTAGCAGCATTTCGGACGCTGAATAGGCAAATCGGCAGTGCTACTGCGGTAGAAGCGTTGCAGTTGGGCAATGCCAATGTTATTCTCGACTTTGAGCAACCGATGACGTGGAAGTCTGGGCAAGGCAAGGGGGCATTGGCGCAGTCCGGTACCCATGTTCGCAGTGGCAGGGGGGCTGGTGAGTTGCGCTACAATTTTGCCAGTACTGGCAACGACTTTGAAGGATTCTCGCCACCACAGGACATCCCCATACCCGGTACACCAGAACAGATGGGGATTTGGGTCTATGGCAATGGCAGCGGGCATGAACTCAAGGTCTGGCTACGCGATGCCGAAAATGAGATTTTGCAATTTCGCCTCGGCGTGATTGGAACGGGGGGGTGGCGGTTTGTCTCTACGCCTATCACGCAGCAGGTCGAATCGTGGAATCGCATTAGTGGATCGGGGAATATGCGCCTGGACTATCCCATCCAACTCCATGCATTTATCCTCGACGACAACCCCGATACGGAGACTGGTACCGGGTCTTTTTACCTTGATGACCTCACCGCGCTTGGCGATTCCTATGGGGTGCGGTTTGACAAGAACGGACAGAAGATAGATGTGCTATGGGCAGTGCAGGGTGAACAGGTCCGTGTCCCAACCAATTCTGCCACCGGGACGTTGGTAGATCGTGATGGCAACCAGCAGACCATTTCGTCATCCAATGGGGAATTTGCCTTGAACCTGGGACCATCGCCGGTCTACCTGTCGCACTCACCAGCAGCGGCACGTCCCCAACCATCGGCACCGGTTACGACACAACCAATACATGCACAGCCACAACCAACCCAAGCTCCAACAAGACCCTCACCATCCACGCCGATCTCTCCCGTAAACGTACCACCGGGTGAAGAATGTTTTGAGGCAACCGGTTATTGTATGTCGGGGCGCATCCGTGAGTATTGGCACCAAAACGGCGGATTGTCTGTTTTTGGTTATCCCATTACCCCACAACGACAGGAGGTCATCGAGGGTAGGACGTTTGAAGTGCAGTGGTTTGAGCGCAACCGGCTAGAACTGCACCCGGAAAATGCCCGTCCCTATGATGTCCTGCTTGGCAGGTTGAGCGAAGAGCTGCTCTATCAAGATGACCGCGTGTGGCAGGAAGAACCCAAATCTTCCCCAATTTCAGGATGTCGCTACTTTAGCGAAACGGGATTCAATGTGTGTGGCAATATCCTCAATGCGTGGCGAGCAAATGGATTGGAGCTAGACGGCATCGCTGGTAAGACAGAAGACGAAAATATGGCGTTGTTTGGTTTGCCATTAGGTGATGCTTCTATGGAGACTATTCAAGGCGAGAGGTATCTGGTACAATGGTTTGAACGTGCGCGTTTTGAAGTCCACCCAGAAAATCCCCCACCGCATGATGTCTTGCTTGGTTTGCTCGGTAATGAAACATTGTTAGCGAACGATTAGCAGAATGGGTTATTGCTGCTTAGGCTACAAATAGCGATAGCAAGGAGCAGCAACCGTATCGGCGCAATCTATTAGGCGGCGGAGGGATACTCCGCCGCCTGACTGGAGTACTATTATGGGACTCGTTTACCGTCCATTACTACCATTTCCACCGGTGCCACCGCCACCATTACCGCTTCCACCGCCGCCATTACCACCACGTCCGCCATTTCCGCGGTCATAGCGTTCATAATGGATGTTATGAGGTCATAAGGTTGTCTAACTAGGCTGTTTTGCGAGGAATGACAGAGGTTATTTCTGATGTGAAAATGAGGAAGAAGTTAAGAAGAAGTTAGGAAGAAGGAGAAGATATGAACCAGGCTGCAAAATCCCACTACTTGCTTTTCTTGCTGGCAGCATGCTTGCTTGCAATGATGGCAACATGGAACATTCAGAACGACGCTACCCCAACAACCCAGGCATGGTCGCCAGAAGCCGGTATTCTACCCGGAAGCGATAGGGATGCGTTTTGGCCCGACACAGTTGTAGATACCACCGGTATGATCCATACTGTTTGGCACGATGTCTATTGGGACGGGCATGGCTCGCCTGTGTATTATGTTCGTGGACAGTTCAGCGCAGATGGCACAGCTATTAATTGGCTTCCTGCCATCTCATTAACCGACTTGACCGGTGTTACCCCCAACGATGGAACGGCAAAAGTAGCTGTAGACCAGAATGGTACGGTACATGTCGTCTTTATGAGCCAAGACAATATGATTACCTACTTGTATAGCCCAGACCGGGGGAATAGTTGGCAGGCAGAACGGTTTGCCATCCCAGACAAGGGGTGGTCATTGGCAATTGATGTAGATGATTTCGGGAATCCCTATGTCACTTGGTCGAGTGGCGTAGACCCTGGACATGCATGGTATACCTTCCGATTGGCTCCCGGTCAATGGGCGGCACCTATGCTCCTTTCTAGTGGGTTCTTGGTACGCAACAACAGTATTGCAGCTACGGTGTTAGATGGGCAACCCTATGTCCATGTCTTTTACGACTACAAAACCCATTCAAAAGAAGATTTCTACGTCTTGTACAGCCGTGGTACCCCCGCGAGCTTTTCCCCGGCGTTGAATTTTTCTGCTAACTATGCGGGACTCCCCCGTGCGGATACGACAACGATCAGTGCCGATGAAACGGTACCGGGGCGGTTGTATGTTGGCTTTATCCACGGGTGGTTTGATGATGGTAATGGGAGTTACCAACTCTACTTTAGTACCAGTGTTGATAACGGGATAACGTGGCCCGGCTTTGCCCCCCTCTCGCTTGGTCCCAACATTTGGCCCGGTATGGCTGCTATTGTTGGCTACAACAATATCGCCCACATTATTACTGAGGAAAAATATTGGAATGGCAACAAAATTGAAAACTTCCTCATTTGGTATCGCAACTACAATACCACTAATGGGCAATATTCCGACAATGTGCAGATTAGTTCCAGCAGTGAGAAAGGGGCTTTGCCTTCTCTAGGTGGCTATGGTCCGGGCAAAATTGCGGTATGGACGACAAATAATACCGAGTACGTCAAGTACAACTTTGACCCGCTTGAACCCGGCAGCGTAGCAGAGCCATCCCCAACCCCGACAATAACACCAACGGCTACTGCCACCCCCACGCCAGTTGCCACGCCGACCCCAACGTTCACGCCGACTCCATCTCCCACGCCGATTATCGCAACAATGGAAATATCCGCCACAAAGGGGTATACACTAACGGTACAAGACCCCGGCACGGGAACGACTGATGATACCTTCTCTATTAAGTTCCCCATCTCATCAGTCCCAATCAGTGAGCCAGTGGAGATTATCTATACCAATGCCATCATCCCTGTAAAAGAACAACCGTTACCAGAACATATGGGAATGATCCGCGACTTTATGCTCACGGCTCAGACTATTAGTGGTGTGCCGGTAACAACATTTGCCATGTCCTATACTATGGATTTGGTATACACCGAGCAGGAGCTCACCACGGCGGGTATTTGGGATGAGGAGACGCTCAATGTTGCCTACTGGCAAGATAGCGAATGGCATCCGATGTTGCCGTGTGACAGGTGCGAGCATGCGCCAGAAGAAAATCGTTTTACTATTGTCGCTGACCATTTCACCGACTATATGTTGATGGGCAAGGCGCGGGTGTCGGTCTA
>CAZLKK010000113.1:0-2599 GCA_964559995.1 uncultured Chloroflexaceae bacterium | reverse complement strand
TCCCTTTCTCCCCTCGGTGGGGGAAAGGGCTAGGGATAGGGGGACGGTGTTCGTTCCCCTTCTCCCCTCGGTGAGGGAAGGGGCAAGGGGATGGGGGGGAGATTGCCCGACCAACACCCCTTATGTCTTACGCTATTTTTTCACCGCCTTGTTGTACAACTCTTGGCAGAAATCTTGGACACTGCCCCAATAGATGCTAATATCCGCCTCTTGAAAGTAGGATTGCAGGTAGCGACGTGCGCCATCTGTGTTTATCACAACCCCCTCTTCGGGGTCTATCTGAACCGCAATGTTGGTGTAGTCGCGGCGACGGCTGCCCCCCTGCATGCTCATAATGCTGCGAAACAACACCTTGAAATCCCAGTCATCCATACGGAAGCCCAGAAACAACAGCGCACTATCGGCAAATACTCGACGGACAATCTCCGGTATCATATCCTTATTGCCGGTAAAGCCAATCAGGAAGTCAAAGTAATCATCTTCTGTCAACACCAGCGTTTCGGGTTCGTTGATGCGCCCAAAAAGCTGGTAGACCAGCGGCGTTTGTGGGTCTGGTTCATCATCGTAGCGTTCCATATGGCGTTCTAGGTAGCTATTCCAGGGACAGAAGACCTCCTGTGGCTCCTTGCCTGCCGCAATGAGTGCCTGCGTTATCAAGTTGTCGGGGGTGGTGTTGATGTAGATAGGGAACGGCAACGAAGCCAACACCGCATACGGCGACGTTGGCGAACGGCTCCGTTGCTGTGCGCCAATATACCCCATCATCTGGTCTACCTTAGCCTGCTGTATATCTGCTGGCATATCATCACGATAGAGTCGCAACATCTCGTTGCGAAGAAACTCCTCCAGTTCCTCGTGGGGGAAGAGACGCTCTCCCTGATTGACCGCCAGAAACTGTGCCACTTGGGGCAGGTCGTCTTGGGCATGCGGCTCCAACGGAAAATTGTAGCTGTCTGACCAACGGCGAGCTATCTCCTTTGGTGAGCCAATCAACGGTGCAGCAAGCCCCGGTCCGAGAATGGGCGTGCTGCGCTGCTTCCTGATATGGCGCAGCAGGACGGGCCACTTGTCAAAGCCGGGTCGGTCTTCGGCAAAGCCCGGCTCATACCAGATACACCCACTTTTGAGCCGCAGGAAAAGCACCGGTACCCACCAGTCATGGCGATCACGAACGATGCCACGGGCAGCAGCCATCGCCCGGTCTATCTGCCCATCGCGCTGCAACTCGGCAAAAAAGGTGGGGGCAAAATCGGCTATGGTCTTGAGGGTAATGTTCTCCTGCATTGCCAGCACTGCCGGTACGCCTATCTCTGCCAAACGCGGACCGAGGGCAGCCTGTGCGCCGCCATCTTCGCTGTGGGTAGTGTTACCTCTGCCATCGCCAGCACTCTGACACGATGCCAGCACAACCAGCGTGGGCAACTGATGCATCTCTTGCAAGCGAGCGACAAATGCCATCCCTGCGACAACATCACTCTCGCCATTTTCCTGCTCTAGCCAGATATACGGCTCACCCTCTATCATCGCGCCGTGGTTGATCATATACACGATGTCGTAGTCATCGCGTAGGTGGGTGGTAATGTTGTTGAGCGTGGCACTGCCTTCCGATGCCAATGCGGTAATCGCTATATCCCCCAACCCCTCACGCACCCGTTGCAGTTCACCCGGTACGTCTATGGGGGAGAGTGGTTGGTCGCCTGGGGCGTAGCGTGAGATGTTTGTTGGGTTGGCAATGACCACCAGTGCTCGCAAACTAGCCTTTGCGCGGCGGCGTATAGCTCGCCAATCAAGGCTGCTGAGATAGCGGGAAAAGAGCAATTGCTGGCTTGTGACGAGTACCGTATCGTCTAGCGGGTTGATCAGCTTTTCCCAATGTAAGCTCTGAAGTTCGGGGGCACTTGCGCCAATGGTGAGGCGTAATCGTAGCGGGTAATCTTGCGAACGTGCCGCGCTATACGCTTGGCTGAAGGTCGTTTGTACCTGTTGGCTGGCAAATAGCCCTTCACGCAGGATCGTGCCATAGGCTATTGGGTCGAGGGCTGCCTCACGCAGTTTCGCATAGTCAAAGTGGGCTAGGGCTGCCTCGCTACGCGAGAGTCGGGTATCTGCATCGCTGAGTGGGCTAGTAAACCGCATCTCCACGACGTAATTGGTGGCATCCCACCGGTGTATAGCTAATTCGAGTTCGGCATACGCCTGCATGAACTATCCAATACGCTGACGTTATTCTACACCCATCGAGCCGCGAGCGTTAGCAAGCGGGTATTGCCCTGGCAATTCCCCCTCTCCCTACCCCGTGTGTCCCCTGGGGGAGAAAGGGAACCGGGGGGGAACTACGGATTGGTGCAGGGGCGGGTGTCCATCGGACCGCCAAAGGTAATCTTATCTTGGTTGAGATAGGAACCAACACAGTAGTGACTATCTCCACCTAACTCATGATACCACTTTTCAAAGTAGGTTTGTAGCTCTTTGCTGAAATACAACACCGGGTTAGAGGTGTAGCCGGGGTTGACCGGAGCCTGCATTGGGTCGGTGTTGTTCAACGCCCGTTCTGGCACCTCGCGCAATTCAAAATGCAGGTGGGGACCGCCAAGTGTCC
>CAZLKK010000112.1:4751-11419 GCA_964559995.1 uncultured Chloroflexaceae bacterium | reverse complement strand
TGGGGGAACCCTGACTCACCAAAAAGTCCATCAACAACCGGCTAAACGTGGTTGTTTGCTCTAGGAACGGGAAATGGTTTACCCCCCGCAGGATGATCAACTGATGAGGTAGCCCATAATCATGGTTGAGAAAATCGGCATGATCTGGCGGGACGATGCCGTCTTTTTCCCCATACGCCGCAAGCAACGGAATATTCGGGTCAAGCTGCCGCATAATTGGGCGTAAGTCTGTATCCTGAATAGACCGCTGGACACTCGTGACCACCTGCTCGCTCAGACTATCGGTATCCTCATACAGTTCTTGTTGCACCTCTGGGTCGTCAATAGGGATTTGGCGCAGCAACTTTGACCACATAGTCGTTGGGTTGTTTCTGCCAAGCAAGCGCGAAAATGTCCCCCCCTTGGTCAATTGGCTAAGAATAGACCCCTGCAGCGGGGTAGAAACCAGCATCAGCCGCAAGCAACGTTCCGGGCTGCGCTTGGCTGCGTGAACCGCCACCATACCACCCATACCATGCCCTACGAGGTTAGCTTTGCTGATACCCATATCATCCATAAACTGATAGAGCATATCGGCATACACCTCAAGCGAGACATTGGTACTATTGCGTTCAGACTCCCCAAAGCCCCAGAAATCAAGGGCATAGGTGCGGTAGCGAACGGCTACCTCTTCCATTGTTGAGACCCAATACCGCCACGATCCAATCCAGCTATGCAGGAAGATGACTGGTGGACCTCGCCCAAAGACCTCATAATGGACCAATCGATTGTCAAGATACAGTGCGCTCACACATTATCCCCATCAACTTCATCATCCCCTTCTTCTGGTTGCGTCAAGGGTAAGATAAAGCTGAAAATACTTCCTTTGTTCTGCTCACTTGTCACCCAGAGTTCTCCTCCATGTTGCTCTACCAACGACTTGGTAATAGATAGCCCAAGCCCTGTACCACCCGCAACATCACGTAGCGGGTTGTCAGCCCGATAAAAGGGCTGAAAGAGCTTACTACACTGCTCTGGGGTCATCCCTACGCCAGTATCCTCAATATCTACCTGAATCATCTGGGCTGGATTGAGGGATGCACGAACCTGAATATGCCCACCTTCAAACGTATACTTTACCGCATTAGAAAACAGATTAAACACAATCTGCGTCAACCGTTTGGTATCCGCCTCAATCATCGGCAGGGAATCGGCTATCTTTACCGACACGCTAAGCTGTTTTGCCTGTGTTTCCAACTGAAGCGACTGGACTACATCGGTAATAATATCTGGGAGTGCGACTTGCTCAAAATTGAGCGTAATCTTCCCAGACTCAAGCTGCGAAATTTCCAAGATGTCATTGATAAGGTCATTTAGACGATTGGAGTTAGTCTTGACCGTAGTTAAGGATCGCTGCTGGTTTTCGTTCAGGCTTCCCTCTGATTGCAACAGCAGCACATCTACAAACCCTTTGATTACCGTTAGCGGTGTTCGCAACTCGTGGGAAACATTGGCGATAAACTCCCGCTTGGTGCGGTCTGATTCTATCTCACGGGTAATATCACGCAAGACCGCCACATCTCCATACCACCGCCCCTCCAGGTCTACCACTTGTGCTACATTCATCGCTATCGTTTGGACTGGATAAGGGAACTCTATAGAGATATTATAGCTGTTTTGGAGTTCGCGGACTTTCTCCAATCCAGTGAGGAGGTTGTTGCAAAGAATACTTGCCCGTTCAAATTCTGCAGCTGTCTTCCCATAGGTTTCTAGCATGGTCACGGGTTTTTGTAACACATCCTCAGCCGGGATACCAAGCATCTCTACTGCTGCCCAGTTCATCAACTGTATATGGTTTTCCTCATCCAGCACAATAACCCCTTCGGTGAGGCTCTGCAAGATGGCATGGCTGCGGGTGGCTTCTTCTTTTTGCTGTTCTAGCAAGTCTGCCAACCGGTTTGCCATCTCATTGATATACGTATACAACTGGGCATTGTTAATGGCAATAGCCACTTCATTGGCAATGGTCGCCAGCAAGCGCACCTGCGACTCGCTAAAGTAGTTTTCCTGGGGGCTAGACAGGATAATCACCCCAAGCGTGGTATCGTTGGTCATCAGCGGCACGGCGACCACCGAGCGTACATCATCTGCCCGTCCCGTCTCCACCACCCAACGGGAGTCTTTGGTCACATCGTCAATACATACCGCCTCTTGATGCTGCATAACCCACCCTGCCAAGCCTTCGCCTTTCTCAAAGCGAATGGGAACTTCAGCCGTTTGGACATCCCCTTGATCTTGCAACACCGCCCGGCACATAAGCGTACCGCTTTGCAATTCACGCAGCATAATAGACCCGCGAGCTACATCCAAGTTGGTTGAAGCCACCTCAAGGGCGCGGTTGATGATCTTGGATAGATTAAGCGTAGCAGTCAGTTCTAGCGTGATAGAGTGGATGGTCTGGAGATAATCTTTCTCTTGGATAAGCTGGACATTTGCCTTTTCCAACTCCAGCGTTCGGTCAGCAACGCGCTGTTCCAGGTTGGCGGCAAGGTTGCGTATCTGCTCAAAGAGGCGAGCATTTTCTAGGGCTATTGCCGCCCAAGAAGCAATAGTTGAGAGCAAATGGGCATCATAATTGCCATAGGCATGGGTATCTTGGTAGTCTTGAATACCAATAACCCCCACTACCTTGTCGGTGACAATCATTGGCACCCCAAGCCAAGACCGCGGTCTGGAAAAGGAGGTCTCAACAACCCCCACTTCCTCTTGCAGTTCATCAATATTGCCCAAATCTACATGGTCAAGGTCAGACCCGCGCAGTAGCAGCGACTCGCGCTTGTAGATAACCCGGCGGATGAGGTAGAGAATAAACTTATACAACCCAGGGTTTATGGGGATATGGGGCAGTGCTGCAGCATAGGAATCTTGCTGCCGCATCACCTCAATCGTATAGTGCTCACCGTTTTGACAAAACAACGGAAAGGAAATTTCTGCTTTTTCTTCGTCAAACAGCACCATGTAGAAGTTTGTGGTATCTAGCAGCCGGCTGGTCTGCCGGTAGATCAACATGGGCAAATCGTCAATCTTTACCGTGGAACTGAGGGCTTGCCCTATCTCATTAAACGTTGCCAGCTCTTTGATGCGCTGCTCGCGCTCCTGGAACATGAAGATATTGGTAATCGTCACTCCAAGCTGATTGGCAACGGTCATCACAAAACGCAGGTCATCTTCATCAAAGGCATAGGGTCTGTAGCTCTTGATGCTGATGACTCCAAGCACCGTCTCATTGGAGATGATAGGCGTAACAATAGCTGATTCTACTGTTCGGGAGCGGGGTAGCCGTATGCGCGATTGTCCAGAGCGGACATCAAAGACCGAATAGCCAAATTCGCTTAACCCCATCTGTTTAGCTTGGTCTGAGGTCAAGAGCAACAAGGGTTGACGATTGCGAATAGCCCATGCCGTTGGTCCCTCACCAAGCGGGGCAGGCTCTAGGTAGATGCGCTGGTCTTGGTCATAGCACACCGGATAGGAGAGGACATTGGTCTTTTCGTCATAGATGCCAATAAGCGAAGTACTCATATCAACTGCCTGCCCAAGCTCATAGCAGAGCCGTTCGAGCGAACCTTGCAGGTCTAGGGTTGAGGAAATCGCATTGCCCACATCTTTGAGTACGGTTATCTCGCGGAGCCGTCTTTCCCGTTCGCTGAAGAGCCGGGCGTTGGAGATTGCCACCGCCGCATGGCTAGAGACTGTCGAGAGAAACCGTCGATCATCTTCATTAAACCCATAGGGAGTGCTGCTCTGGACGACAATAACACCAAAAATCGCATCACTGACCATGATGGGGATACCAAGCCACGCGGCAAGATAGCTAACTGGCGATAGGGTCGATGGGCTATCATCCCCCGGTATGCCCAGGGTACGGTGCTTGAGAAAATCGGCTATTTCCTCTTGTGTATGGAGTAAAAGCGGCTTGCCTTCAAGCACTACATAGTCAATCAAACCCTTACCGTCTAGGGGGATAGGGTGATGGATATGGTGAAAATCGCCATCTATGCAGGCTATGCGTTGACGTAGCATGGGGGACTGACTGGTGTTGCTCCCATCATACAGCGCAATGAAGGAGTGGGTGGTGTCTACCACTTCGCTAATTCCCTGGTGCAACACGAGCAAAATATCGTCGAGTTTGAGCGTGGCATTGATGGCATTACTGATAGCATTGATGGTCGTGAGTTCATGGATACGCAATTCGCGTTCTTGAAAGAGCCGCGCATTTTCTAAGGCAATAGCCGCCTGTCCCGCCAACCCACTCAGCAACATACGCTCATCGTCACTGAAATCATAGATTTCTGAGGACATCACGCTTAACACGCCAATGATGCGCTCTTGGTAAAAAATGGGGACCCCCATAAACGAGATGAGTTGGTTTTCCCGGTTGAAACTTGGGTAGAGCGACCACCCCTGGTCGTAGACATCCCGCACAATAAGCGGTTTACCCGTTTCCGCAACCCTGCCCGTAAGCCCCTGCCCAATGGGAACCTTCATCTCCCGTGCTATGTCCATCGAGATACCATACATAGCCGCAGGGTGCAGCATGGCATCCTTGCCGATGGTCCAGAGGGCTACAGTTGTGACCCCCAGCTGCCGTCTCACCAAATCCATGAGGTTATCGAGCACTTCGTCAGGTTGCAGCAGGGAACCCAGAATACTGGCGGCTTCGAGCAGCGTGGAGAGTTCGCCCACTTTGCCTTGCAACGCTTGGGCATTGCGTTGGGTTTGGATAGTCAACCGTGAGGTTTCTACCACTCTGGCAAGGTGAGAAGCTATCGTTTCGCATAGAGCAATCCGTTGGTCTGGGATAGATTCAAGCAGGGTTAGGAAATCCAGCTCTATACAGCCAAGAATGATGCCACCAGAGAGGATCGGCACGAGCACCACCGACTGCACCTGCCCCGCTTCTAGCATGGCGTAGAGCCGCGAGAGGATGGGGCTATCTTGGGCATTGGAGATGAGCAGGGAACGCTGGTTTTCCTCAAGCCAATCAACTACCGGGTTGTCTACCAGGGGAAAGGCTAACCGGTCAAACGATCCAGACATCCCATATTGCATCACAATAGGGGCAACACCTTTTTCATGGTCATAGACGATGAGGCATGCCCTATCACAATGGACAATCTGCGCTATCGTCTCTACCATGACCGTATAGATACGCTCGGTATCTTGCGATTGCCCAGGGATTTGGGCGACTCGGTGCAGCATGGTGAGCACTTGCACGAGTTCTTCACTGTCACTGCCATTGTCACTGCCATTGTCACTGTCACTGTCACTGCCATTGTCACTGTCACTGCCATTGTCACTGCCACTGCTATTACCGCTGCCACGCTTGCCTAAAACCACAGGAGCATCCAGCTTGGTATCAAGTGAGGGTTGTTGGGAAGTAGTATGGTGTGGCATGGTAAAGAGCATGCCAAGTTGGGCAGAGAGGGCATCAAAAAACCGATCATGCACGCCAATAGTCTCAGCATCTTGGGCAAGCAACAAATAGCCTAACTCTTCTGTGCCATGATGAAAAGCTAGGCGAAGGGGGGAATATTGGGGAGTTTTGGTATACTCACCATACTCGCGGCTCTCTTGGCTCATTTGGGGACGCTCCCCCCAACTCAACTGGGCAGAAATTTCCCCTTCGTGCAGTATTGTGAGCTCGCCCCAAGTGGCGATATGGGCACATTGCAAGATAGCTACAACCTGTTGCAGAAGCCCCTGGGTATTTGGGTTCTGCCCACAGAGCGCAAGTTCGCCGAGTATCTCCCATTGTTGGGTCTGATGTGCCATCATCGTAAATTCCATGACAGACCGTTCCACTGCGTCGTACTTAGGTTATGAGCGGCAAAATACATCCTCTGCTCCTGCTCTCACTGTACAACAAATGCTTGCACATTGCTTTTGTAGTATAAACGCAGCATAGATGAAAAATAGCCTGAGAGCATTACGAACGGCTCTCTAGGCGGTGTAGTTCCACTACCCCAACATTTTGGGTGTTGGGTTCTATCCCTCGGATGGTTTTTGTAGCTGAACCTTAGTTCCCCACACGCCCATTGAAAATGTAGCTCTTGCGCCCTTCTTCGCGTGCTAAGGTTGCAGCACGTTGGCGGGCTTCTTCTGCCGTTTCGCTCAATTCCCGGATGTCATAGAAGGGCCCATCTTGGCTAGTTAATACCCCGATAGAGAGCGACATAAGCGGCACCTGCCGCGCTGCTCCAGCATCGTCTACAATTTCAATATAACCTTGCTTGCGATGTTTGTAATTGTAATGTAAGCCAACTTCATCATCAAACTTCGCAGTTAGCCATTCACAGATAGTCTTGGCTCGCTCTGGGGTAGAAGTCAACACGAAGTTGGGACCGACCACCGATTGCCCAACGAAATCATCCGTTGTGCCATGCTGGTTGACGGCTTCGTTCAACAACATCGCCAAGAATTTGAGGACATCTTCCCCCACCACTGCACCGTAGGATTGGGTAAAGGTCTCAAAGCCATTGATATGGATAAGAGCTAATGCCCAACCTTCGGTGGAGAGGAGGTTTCGCAGATGTTCATTGATAATCTCTGCGGTGGGAAGGTGGGTCACAGGGTGCGATTGATTTTTGCGTCGGGCTTCGTCAAGCTGGTTGCGAACAATGGTATGG
>CAZLKK010000112.1:0-4741 GCA_964559995.1 uncultured Chloroflexaceae bacterium | reverse complement strand
AAAGGGTTTGACAATGTAGTATTGGGCTTGGACTTCGCCCAACCCCTTGAGACGATCCTGCCGTTCACCGCGGGCGGTCAAAAAGATAATCGGGATGTGGCGCGTGCGTGGGCTGGCACGCAAGGCTTTGCCTATATCGTATCCCTCCATATCTGGCAAATTGACATCCAACAACGCAAGACTGGGGGGAGTCTTGCGGCAAATTTCCAGGGCATCTTTGCCCCGCATCGCTGCGAGTACCTCGTATCCCTGTGATACAAAGTATATCTTCAGCAGACTGGAAATATCTACAGCATCTTCAACAACAAGAATCCGCTCTCTGCTCATATCCTCAATACTCCTAACTTCATTATCCTACACAGATGGTATCTAAAGTTCTTGTTCATTTCAAGTAGCGGAAATGAACGGTGTATCAGTAACGGAGAGTACGACTCTCCGTTATGTCGGGTGGGCAAGCGACCTTTGCTCCAACCGCGAATCGAATCGAGCTGTCTAGCAGCTGGGTCAGTTCACTGATTCCCGCAGCTCGCCTGCTTCGGTAGCGGCTCGCTGGTCTTCATAAGCCCGATGTTCCCGCGATTTGATATGGTGAAGATTGTTGTTCGTTGGGTGTATCGGTTCTTCACGCTCACGCATAGGGGGGCTATCTATCTTCATTCGTCTTTGTCTGTCATAGATATTGGGCCAACTGTAGAAGATACGGCGAACCTCGCCTGTCTCCTCATCTATGTCGTCTAAGTCGCCCCCAGGGACATTTCGCCGTATCAAGCCCTGATCATCGTTGTACGTAAGCGTGACGTTTGAGCCGATCATACGCCCCGGAAAAACGACAAACCCACTGCCAATTTTGCAGTTATGCCCAACTGCAGACCCTAACACGGGTAAACCTACCGATTGTAACTTGCCTTCATGCCAAGTTTCCACATCGTTTCCATCCAAATCAAAGTCGGTAAAGACATTGTTTGCCCCAACAAAGGTATTTCTCCCCAACACGGCAAGTTGTAGGCAGGTATTTTGGGCTACCATACAACTTTCCATCATAGAACTCATAAAGAGTGCGCCATTGAAGGCGAGAAAACTCCTGTCGCTAATCACACTGAGCATCACCTGACTGCCCTGCATGATGTTGACATTGCTGCCGATGTAGCTATTGGCTATGACGGCACCGGGACCAATGTACACATTGTCGCCTATGGTCGTCGGTCCGTGGATGATAGCCGTAGGGTCTATCGAGCAATTTTTGCCGACCTTCACTAAGCCTTTTGATGAAAGAAAGTGGTTTCGCCAACGTTCCTCAAAGGGGTTGATCTGCTCCAAAAAGGAGGTCGCAACCAACTTGAGTTTTTTCCCAAAGGACAGCCAGCCCTCTCGCCCCCAGTTTTTGATATTGCGAAGCCGGGAGAGGTCCATATCCTGTTCCGCTTGGCTGGCATGGGCAAAGACCCCTAGCGGGATATTTGCCAAGAAGACATGCACCCAGCTTTCTATGGAAAGGAAAGCCCGATAGGGAACTTGAAACACGAGATTTCCCTGCTGCTCCATAAAGCGAGGGACGCTATAGTAGCCCATTTCATAGGGCTGCGTGTCTACAATGAGCGGCTTGGGTTCTTGTTTGCTGCCAACGGGATAGTAGTACATATCAGCAACGTAGACATCCCCCACAAGCCGTATTCCCCGTTGTAGGGGGATGGCGTGAGTGGTGATTGATGCGTCATCTTTCTGAAAGGCAATCTGACAGGCATGCCCCGTGGCTTGGGCTTCCGAAATAAACGTATCTACCAAGTGTTCATTAAAGTAGAGGTTATCTTTGTGAACCAAGATTTCTTCATCAAAACTATCTGGTATATCATCCAGCGATTGGACTTCCATTGCCCCTTTGCAGTAGCGTGCTAATACATCTCGCTGGAGCAACCAGAGAGGCTTATTAAGGACGCGCAAATCTCGTGCTGGCTCACCAAAGGGGAGAATGGGAGTACGTTCCTGGATAATAATGCGCTTCATTGAACAGCCTCTTTTCCTCATTTAAAGATTGACCCTATAGATGATGTTGTGTCCATCAGGGGTAGTATCTCTTGCTTGTAACATCCGCTTTCAATTCAATAGACGGGACACTGAAATAAACGGGTTTTGACTTCGCTATTCGGGAAATGTCCCCTATCTTAGCACCTTGTATGACCGGGCTGTTCTTACTATAACCTATAGGGCAATATTCCTCAATATAATGAGATTACTTTCGGATTACACGCAATACGACCACTTCCAAAAGACCAAGATAGCAGGAGATTTCTCTCAAGAGTTTTTGGTATCAGGAATCTTATCGAGCAAGGGGCCTATGCGAATAGGGTTTCCCCTGCTGTATGACCCGACACCGCTATCATAAATTGTACCTTATAAGGTAGGCTTACGTCAATGCAACCCCTCTTGAGACCAGCGCACGACCAGCGAGGAAAGCTCTGTAACCTGATACTGTTCAATAGGATGATGCATGGTCTCTAGGCAGGCGAGCAGGTGGTCTGCCTGGGTAGGGTTGGGGGTTTGCGGTTGCATCCCAAGCAGGGCGGTGTACAAATTCACGTAAGAGTAGATGAGGTCGCCGGTATGGAGCGCGAGTTTTTCTATGATGGTGAGGGCAGTTTCCATTTCTGCTCGCGCCTGTTCCCACGAGATAAGCGTGGGCATATCACGGATGACCTGCATCAGTCGGATGCACCGTTCTAGCTGTGCGGTGCGGGTTTGCTGGTGTTCTTCAGCGAGCGTTACCGTTACCTCAGCAGCCGCTGAGGGGGGGGACGCTTGGGCTTCATCGATTGTCCCTGGTATGTCTTCTGGCATTGGTTCAGGTGGTGATAGGGTTTCCGCTTGGTCATCTCCGTTGTCGCCGGATTGTGGCTCATCCCCACTGGCTACCGGTGGGTCTTGGGTGGTTGTGGCTTCGCTTGTCCATTGCTGGACAAGCTGGATGAGCTGGTCTACCCCTTCAAACAGCAGTGTTTCTATTTCTTTTGCATAGCTTATCCAGGTAGCTACCTGCATCCGGTAGGGGTCGGGGATGTCGCGCTTGCGCCCTGCCAGGTTGCCGAGGGTTAGGGTTTTGTCTATCGCCGTGGGATATTGGCTTCGCAGCACATGGACAATACCCTGGTCTATAGCCAGGAGAATCGTTGCTGTTTGGACTATCTCTTGGGTAAGCGAACGGGCAATATGCGCGGTAATATCTAGGTCAATCGCATGCATGGCACTACGGGCTTCTAGCTCGGCGGGGTCATCGTCATGCCCCAGGACACCAGCGGATTCAATCACCCACGATATGTGCCGCTTGGCAAGGATACGCCGCAGCAGGGCAGCAGCCATCGGGGAGCGGCCGGTGTTTGCCCCCCCGACAATGAGAATATAGGGTATGTTCGCTGTTTCATCCATTGAGAACCCTTACTCGTTGCTATTCCTTACGCAATCGAACGACAAGTTGTCCCCCCTTGCGTGAGGCTTTGATATTGCTGGTATTTCGCAGGGGCTTGGGCAGCAGGATATGCCGCCGGTAGGGACCTGCCCGCACGACCAGTTCATCATAGCTAATGGTCAGGTTTAGCTCTTCACGCGGCAATCCTGGGAGTTTGATAGCTACAAAGGGGTCATCGCCCACTTCGTTGTACTCAATGGGTTGTATTGCGTCATAGTCACTGTCAGGGGCATACTCCCCATAGAGGGTGCGCCCTATCCTTGCCAACGAGTCTATCCCCGGCTCTAGCGAGGTGTATGGCATACGGAATATTGGGCGTGGCGACCAAAGTTCTGCCGCTTCTGTGATGATTTCTTGCTGCTGCTTGGCGATGTCCGCGATGGTGGTATCTGCCGTATCGGTTGGTAGCAAGGGGCCGGTAATGAGCGAGTCTACGGCTAATCCGTGCAGTTGCAGGGCTGGTACTGCCAGCAGTGCCTCATTGAGTGCCACTCGGTCTGGACGCAGCACATAGCGGGCGGTTGTGCGTTCTGGGTCTACGGCGATGTCGCGGAGCTTTTCTAGCCGTACCCGTGCGTCTTGGATTTTGCCGATGCTGTCGAAGGGTATCAGCGATGTGGGCAACAGGGCATTGCTCAAGGATTCCACGTTGCGTCCAGGCTCGCGGTCTAGCCCAAAGGCAAGCCGCATAAACCAGCGAAAGCCATCGGGGGCTGCCAACGCCCGAAGCAGCGCATCGTGGGGACCGCCATCTATCACGATAAGATCATATGCCCCTTCGGTGATGTGGTGTTGGAGATAGTCTAGCCCAATAAAGAGGTCTAGTCCTGGAAGCGTTGGGAGTTCTTCGCCGCTGATGCGCGTAAGTACCCCAAACAGGTAGGGTCGGGCGCGTTCCAGGTAGTCGCTCATCCGATTGAAGGGGTCTAGTTCCCACGCATCGAGTTGGTTTGCGATAGGTTGGGGGGTATCTGAAACTGGCACACCAAGCAGCGCACTGAGGCTGTGTGATGGTCCAGGGCTGGCGAGGAGTGTTCGTTGTCCGTTGTGGGCAGCAGCGGTAGCTGTGGCTACTGCGGCGAGGGCAATCCCCGCGCTCCCGTTTCCCGTAAAAATCAATGTTCGCATATGTCGTCTATAGAGTAACTATATGGTTTGTTCTTTTGCCTTCTTACTAGTTTACCACGAACTGGCAAAAACGTTGCCGGGGGGTAGGCTTATGGGGGGGCATGTCAATCCAGGGCAACGACCCGCTCCCCCTGCCCCCGCTCCCATCCCAGGGCG
>CAZLKK010000111.1:0-11544 GCA_964559995.1 uncultured Chloroflexaceae bacterium | reverse complement strand
AACCAATTAGTGCTCTGTCTTTTTCCGTATGGATTAGCACCACTTATCAGTCTGATGGTGCAGTAGCTATAGCCCATTTTCCTGGAGAAGCGAATGTTTTTACAGAACCTCCGGGTATGCTATTGGGATATGGTAAGGGAAGTGCTACTAACACACCAAATAGAGGTTGTGGAGGCTATAGTGATGGAGATCGAAGAGCTTTTTTAGCCTTTACAGATCGCTGTGGTGCATGTTCTGATGCTATAGATGAAGATGGTATTGGTAATTGGCATCATATCGTCGCCATATGGGAAGGGGAAGGTGATTATGGAGCATCAAACCAGTTCACTTTGTATATTGATGGGGTAAAGAGTACTGGTGATTCAATTTCTCCTTCATCTTGTGGTAAAGACAATTCATCCAAACTTGATAATGGTACACTTACGCCAAAAGGTACTTTAGAGATTGGCTATAGTAGTCGTATATATGCTCCCGTACCAGATTGGGGAGGTTATCCATATTCTAGGTATGGCTTCTTCGACGGCGACATAGACAATCTGCGCGTCTACACCCGTGCGCTCACAGCGCAAGAAGTGCAGGAAATCTACAACGAGGAAAAACCAAAAATAGAAATATCTGGTACGAATGAAGGAGTCATAGGGGGACGGTACCAGTTTGATGTAAGCAATTCAGGTTCAACTTACGAGTGGGAAGCCAGCGGCAACGCAACAGTTATTACCCCCACAGCGAAGACTACTGACATCATCTGGCGCAGGGGCGAAGTTGGTGCAAGGACAGAGACTATCACGGTAACGGTCTCAGGAAACCTCTCTGATACCCACACCATCGAGTTGTCGGAGCCACCCGACCCCACGATAACCGGCGCAACGCAGGGCAGCGTTGGCGATGCCTTCACGCACTACTTTACCGCCACGCTCTCGCCTGGAGAGTTGGCACGTCCTATCACCTACACCTGGCGTATGACAGGACAACCAACCCCCGTTGTTACCACTAGCCAGGAGCTAGAAAATTACTTCTCCTTCACCACCGACATCTCGCGTACCTACCACATTACCGTCACTGCCAGCAACGAGTGGATAGGTGTTATCAATGGTACCCACGCGATCACGCTGACGGCAATACCGCCCAATATAGATGCGACACTGGACAGCTTGTCATCGATAAACCTGGGGTATGGCGACACTGGCACCTATTCAGCAACAGTCAAACCAGAAACCATTACCCGTCCCTTCACCTACACCTGGGTTATAACGGGACCTGCCGATCCCATTACTGACACGGTGGTCAAGCGGGCTTGGGATAATACCGTCTTGAGCGACACGCTTACGGTGAAGTGGCTACCCGATGGCACACCAAATAAGCCAGTAACGCGCACGGTGAATGTGGGGGTTAGCAATACAGGCGGGGTTGTCACCCGTACCAACGTAGTGACGTTGACCTACCGCCCCGATATTCAGGATGAGTTCGGTAAGCCAGACGACAACCCTACCGAAATAAGCGATGATGACGGCACTGTGGTGTTGACGATTGACGAAGACATGTCAACCGATGTCATCACTTTTACCATTGTAGACACAGACACAGTAGGCTCGCTCGCCCTCGCTGCGAATGCTTCCAATATGCGAGACCAAATGCTGTTGCCCGATGAGACGGTGGTTATTAGCCAGCCGGTAGCTTCAGACACGCCCTACACCGGCACCCTGACGATTACGCCGCCAGCAAACCGCTGGGGGCAGGCTGACATCACGCTTGAAGCGGATGATGATCTTGTCGTAGGGGAGCGCACCATTCGGTTAGTCGTCAATCAAGTGAATGACCTGCCATCCTTTACCAAAGGTGACAATATTACCGTAGACGAAGATGCAGGTCCACAACATATCACCGAATGGACTACCGACTTGTCGCCTGGACCGTTTGAACATACTATCCAGGAATTAACGTTCACTACCGAGAACTCCAACGAAGCGATGTTTGCCGAGCAGCCAACGTTTACCATATCTGGTACGGGGACAAGCGAGCTTTCGGCAACACTGCACTTCACCACCAAACCGCATGCCAACGGCACAGCGGTTGTGACTGCCACGCTGCAAGATGATAGCGAGGCAGACAATGATACTGCTGAACCCCAATCCTTTACCATTACGGTAAACCAAGTCAATGACGTTCCAATAGGCTACAATGATGCCATCACCACGACAGAAAATGAGTCTGTAACCATCTCCAACACACTGCTTTTGCAGAATGACACCGACGTAGATTTGGAGGTTGAAAAGATAGCAGACCAGACTCTCTCTATTATTAGTGTCTCAACGGCACAGAGCGGTACTGTTACCCTGAATACCGACAATGATACGATTACCTACACCCCACCGCCCTTCTATCGTGGCAGCGATGTCTTTACCTACACCCTAAGCGATGGGGAGAGTATCACGCCGACGGCACGGGTAGATGTGCTTATTGAGCCGCTGGTAGCGCGGGATGATACGTTGGAGACGCGAGAGGATGTGCTACTAGAAAATATCGGGGCAACGTTGCTGACGAATGATCGTAACCCGCAGCTGTCTACCTTCACGGCAGTGAGTGCTACCAGCGAACAGAGCGGGACGATTACGTTGCAAGAGCAACAAGTTAGCTATACGCCGGCACAGGATTTCTATGGGACAGACCACTTTAGCTACACCATCCAAACCGCTGGTATCACAGATACGGCACACGTCACCGTCACAGTGACCCCCGTCAATGATGCGCCGTTTTTCCAGAAGGGCGATGATGTATCTGTCACGGCGGGGTCGGGCGAGCAGGTGCGCGAAACATGGGCAACAGACATCCGCCCCGGTCCTACCAACGAAATGACGCAGACGCTGATTTTCACAGTCACAACCGACAATGCTAGTCTGTTTACCGTAGAGCCAAAACTTGATACAGAAGGCAACCTTACCTTCACCCCCACAGATGTAGACGTTGAGGATACTGCCACTGTGACGGTACTGCTCAAGGATAATGGCGGCACAACGAACGGCGGCGAAGACACCTACCAAGATACGTTTGTTATCTCGATAGGATCAAACTTTGCACCACTGGCAGCAACTGATACCTATACCACAGAGATGAATACGCCACTGGACATTGCCATAGCAGACCTCTTGGCAAACGATACTGACGAAAATGACGACCCCCTCAGCATGTCCAAGTTTGGCAGTGAGACGACTGAAGGGGGTACAGTGAGCAGGAATGGTGACACGCTTACCTACACACCACCAGAGAACTTTACGGGTGAGGACACCTTCACCTACACCATCTCTGATGGCAGGTTGGAAGCGCAAGGCAAAGTCAACATTACCGTCTTTCGTGATGAAAACTATTATGTTTTTCTGCCTATCGTCACGAGAACTGCCATAGACTTGACCGTCTCCTTTAGCATCGTACCAGAGCAGGCAAGCTACACGACTGCTGATCAGGTGACAATCAATGTGGTTGTTACCAATGTTGGCAACACAGCGGTTGAGCAACCGTTTTGGGTAGACTTCTACTTTAACCCCCAACAGGAACCAACGGTCAACAACCGTTGGGATATGATCTACTCGGATGGTTTCTACTATGGCTTGGTTTGGGCGGTGGACCAGACCATCCCCGCTGGTGGCAGTATTACCTTGACGACTACTCCAGAGGCAAATATGCCGTATGACCAAAACTATAGCCGTAACTGGGATGGGGCGTTCTTGAATGGTACAACAAACCTGTATGCTTATGTGGATGTCTGGTCAGATGAACAGTATAGTTATGGCGCAGTAGAGGAAATAAATGAGTCAAATAATCTGGCATCACAGCAGATTACCGTGACGGCGACTACGGCAACAACCATGTTGCAGGCAAATGGGACAGAAAACTCGTCTGCCATTCCCATACCGCCACGGGTCTTTCCTATCAAATAGGGCTTGGGGGTTGATCGTCTAGCCCCTTCTTCCCACAGTAGAACGTGGGGGGAAGGGGATTTTCATAACCAGCGTAACGCTATGGGGGAAAACCCTACTTCCAATTCAGCCTAATCTATGTATCATGTTAGTAGGAATCTTCCTTGCACAGGTGCCAGGGGGAAACACATATAATTAAGTAACGCTGGTATGTCCACACACCAACAACCAAATGATGATGGTAGTATCTATCTTTTTCAACCCGTAACCATAGGCAATATTACGCTGCGTAATCGTATTGTTATGGCTCCTACCTTTAGCGGTTACGCTACTCGTGATGGGTTTATTCACCAACCCCTGTATGACTATTATGTAGAACGAGCGCATGGAGGGGTCGGGTTGATTGTCACGGAACCCATGCAAGTAACCTCTGATTACTCTGACCTACGCGGTACGCACATTGGGCTATATGCCGATAAATTCATCCCCCGCCTACGCCACCTTGCCGATTCTGTTCACGGGGGCGGTGCCAAGATTATCGTTACGCTAGAAGCTCCTGATAGTGCTGCGACTGGCAGTGCAAAAGAACTCACCGTCTTGACCGTCATGTTTATCCAAGCTGCCGAACGGGTTATCCAGGCGGGGTGTGATGGGGTGATGCTGTCGGCGGCAGACGAGGGGGTGTTGCACACCATCATCTCGCCTCTCCGCAACAATCGCTATGATAGCTATAGCAACACCACCGCCGGGCGGCTGCGGTTTCCCCTCAATATCATTAAAGGTATACGAATGTTTCTTGGTAAGCATGTTATCTTGGGGTTTCGCATGGTTGCAGAAGAGTTTGCCCCAGGTGGCATGCGGTTGCCCACCGCCCAAGCAATAGCTCAACGGATTGTCCAAATCGGGGTCAACGTAATTGATGTAACGACAGATACCTATGCAGAAACGCATGTAGCCCGCTTCCCTGGCTGGCGCATCCCGCTGGCTTCCAGTATCAAATCGAGCGTACCAGACACGGTGATTATTGGTTCAGATCACTTGAATAACCCCTACCTAGCAGAGAGCTTTGTTCGTGATGGGAGCGTAGACCTGATGATGCTAGAACGGACGATCCCCAACAATCCCTATTGGCCCGACCTTGCGTACATTATGCTCCAGTCTGGCAATAATGATGATACGCATGGATCATTGCCAATAGATCATGTGTTTTAGCGGCTACTTTTCCCTATCACAACGCAATACTCCGCTCAAGCATGCCACCAAATAGCCCGGCTACGGTCTTGAGCGCATCAATATCACTCTCCTGCCATATACCAGAGCTGTGGTAATCAACGCACTGGATAACTCCCCAGAGATAATGGCAAACGAAAATCGGCACGATAGCGAGGGAGTGTACCCGCTGGTCTTGGAGATAGGGTTGTTCTTCAGCAGGAAAAGATGCTACATCTCCGTAGACCGGTTTCCCCTGTCGCAAGCGTTGCTGCCATCGTGGGAACTGCTCAATGTAGGAATCATGGTCTAGGTAGGCACGGGGAAACCCCATATCTAGCCAGCTATACTGCTGTTTGAGCGTGGAAGGCATAGTATGGGTAAGAAAGGACGGCGAAATCGTTACCCGGCTCACCCCCAACGCCTGCCCCAACCGTTCAAGTACAGCGGCAACCCGTTGTTGCATCTGGGTCTGATTGGCAAATTGCTCTGCGACAAAACTCAGCGTCTTAAGCAATGTTTGTTGGCGCGTAATCATTGCCTGCTCATTTTTCTGCTTCGTGGTATCAACCTGATGAATAATAGCTCCACGAGTACCATGAGAAATGTATGCCGAGCTAATCGTTGTCGTAAACCAATGTTGTTCGCCTGGGCGATGGTACGGGTACTCCATCGTGAAGGATTCTTGTGAACCGTTGAGGATCGCAGCCAACCCATACCGCATGGCTGCAGCATCAGTCGCTCTTTTGCCAAAGGAAGCAGCGAAACTGTCTGCAAAATGGTTTCCAATAGTGAAGCCAATAGAGCCTACGGCTCGTTCGCGTATCAACTGATACCAAGCCGCATTGAGGTAGATAATCAAGCCCTCACCATTTGTTACAGCGATATACTCTGGGATGGTATCTACGACCTCCCATAGATTTACATTTGCCCAGTTTCTTTTCCCTACATCCCCTTGATTTAGATGTATCAATGCTGAACCCTCCTCCTGTTCTCTCTGCTCTGTATAGTTCCATCGTTCGTTCGTTTGGTATTTTTTTGGTTGTGAAAGAGAACTGCATACCTATCCTAAGACACCAATCTTACAAGCTACAAGGGTGATATGAAGGAATGTACCGTAGCTTTACTCTACTATACAGCGTTTTTTCTTATCTTTCAGTTGATGTCTGGGAGAGAATCAGGGGAGAAATATTTTACATAAAGTCTAACCCAATATCCAGTGAGCGCACCGAATGGGTAAGCGCACCAGATGAAATATAGTCTACACCAGTTTCGGCAATAGCCCGGACGGTATCCAGCGTCACACCACCTGATGCCTCTAGGATGGCACGCCCTCCTATCGTCTCAACAGCTTGACGTAATACTGTTGGGGGCATATTGTCCAACAGGATCATATCTGCCCCCGCTTCTGCTGCTGCTATCGCCTGCTCCAGACTATCTGCCTCTACCTCAATCGTGATGGTAGGCCCGAGCGTTGCCCTAGCCCGTTGCACCGCTTCACCGATGCTATACCCATGTGAAGCCAATAATGCTAGGTGATTGTCCTTGAGCATAACGGCATCATACAGCGCATAGCGGTGGTTTACCCCTCCCCCCATACGGACAGCGTACTTTTCCAATGCTCGCAAGCCGGGGGTTGTCTTGCGGGTGTCGAGGATACGCGCTGGTAGTCCAGCTATCGCAGCGACATAGCGGGCGGTTATGGTCGCTATGCCGCTCATCCGTTGGAGAAAGTTCAGGGCTACCCGTTCACCGGTGAGGATGCTCCGCGCATTGCCGTCAATGTGTGCCAGCACGTCGCCCGGCTGGACATGCTGACCATCGGGTGTTTGCCCGACTACCGTAAGTGATGGGTCTAGTTGGGCAAAGACGGCGTGTACAATGGGTAAACCAGCAACTACCCCGGACTCTCTCGTGACGATGTGTGCTGTTGCTTTGGCAGTAGCAGGGATAGTCGCAAGCGTGGTAAGGTCGCCATGCCCAATATCTTCTTGCAACGCCTGCTCAACAATGCTGGCTATGATAGCGTGTGGAAGTTCCATAGTTGTCCTTTCTTGGTTTCCTGTTTTTGTATTGTCGCACAAGCTACCCTATGGCATCTGCTGCCAAGAGGCAATACTCGCCTGTGGCGTGGGCTTCTAGTTCTGCATAGCCGGGTGTTTCCCGCTTGGGGGCGATAGGGTTCAGGTCTGCAACTGTCTGGACTGCGTATGCCGCATTTCCCCGGCGCATCACCAAGTGGTTGCGCCATTGGCTATCGTTTGTCGCAGGAAAATCGCGGCGATAGTGTGCGCCACGGCTCTCCTCGCGCATCATCCCCCCGGCGATGATAAGCTCGGCTACCAGTGCCGCATTTGCCAGCGTGATAGTCTCTGGTGACGTTGTGCAGGCTTGGCGGGGGAAACACGCCAACCGTTGCATCCCCTCGGACAGCCCCTCGGCAGAACGCAGCGGACCGGCGCAGGTTCGCATGGTGTCGGCAAGGGTAGCCCTTGACGGAACAGTAGCCCCGTCTCCCCGGCGGGTAGCATAGGGGATGCTGGTTGCTACCCACTCGCTATGGTTTGTTGTGTGATCATGTGGTTGGTTCTCACAGTAGACCAGGGCAGCAGCGGCAGCACGGCTCCCAGAAACGAGACACTCAAGCAATGAGTTGCTCGCCAGCCGATTTGCCCCATGCACCCCCGTACAAGCACACTCACCAGCAGCGTAGAGACCGGGGAGCGTTGTAGCCCCATACAGGTTGGTGCGGATACCGCCCATGAGATAGTGGGCAGCCGGGGCAACGGGGATGGGTTCTCGTGCCGGGTTGATACCTTCTTTGCAACAGCGAGCATAGATAGTCGGGAACCGGCGTTGCATATACCCTTCGGACATGTGGGTCAGGTCAAGCAACACATGGGGGCTTCCCTCACGCTGCATGGCATCAAAAATACCTCGTGTGACGACATCACGCGGGGCAAGTTCGGCGCGGGGGTGTAAGGCAGGCATGAACCGCTCCCCACTTGGGGAACCATACAGCTTGCCCCCCTCGCCACGGGTCGCCTCGCTAATGAGAAACCCTTGACCATCGCTGGTCTGAAAGACCGTTGGGTGAAACTGGATAAACTCCATGTCCACCACCTCTGCCCCCGCCCGGTATGCCAGCGCGATCCCTTCGCCAAGCGCACCGGGTTGGTTGCTGGTTAGCCCATACAACGCTCCTGCCCCACCGGTAGCCAGGATAGTCGCGGTAGCAGCGAAATGATGGAGATTGCCGTCATCATCCAATGCCAATACGCCCGTACAATCTGCGGTGTGGCAGAGGAGTTCAATAGCTTGGTAGCCGGCAAGGATGGTGATATGCGGTGAGGAACGTACTTGGTGAACCAACGTATTGGTTAGGGCTAGACCCGTCATATCACCCACATGCAGGATGCGCCGATGCGAATGGCTGCCCTCTAGTCCAAGCACAAAGTCGCCATTTTCGCGCTCAAATGGCATCCCTAGTTTTGCCAATGCATACATGAGGAGCGGGGCTTCCCATGCTAGGGCTTCCACGGCGGTGCGGTCAGACAGCCCCGCCCCGGCAGTGAGCGTGTCTTCAATGTGCAGTGTGGGGGAGTCGGCGGCATCAAGCGCAGCGGCTATGCCCCCCTGCGCCCAGGCGGAGTTGCTTTCTAGGGGGGAGCTATTGGTTAAGAGTATCACATTGGAAGAGCGCGATGCTCGTAGGGCAGCCATTAAACCCGTCACTCCCCCCCCGACAATGAGGATGTCGGTATGATGCTGGTGGGTGGGGGTGGGCGGGGTAGTCAAGACCGTGCGCGGTGCATCAACGGCTATGGGATTCATCAGAGACCTTCTTTCTGCTTCATGCCAATGCAAGCATACGCTCTATAGCTTGACGGGCGCGTGCTGCTAACTGGGGTTCTACGGTAATCTGGTGCTGCATGTGTTGCAACGATGCCAGCAGTTTTTCGGGGGTAATCAGCTTCATATAGTGGCAAAGCGTGGACTCACTGATAGGCAAGAAGGTTTTGGCAGGACATGCTTTTCGCATACGGTGGAGTACGCCCGTCTCAGTTGCTATGACAAACTCTTTTGCTGCGCTCTCCTGGGTATACCGCATCATGCCCTCGGTGGAGAGAATTTGTATCTCATGCCCATTCTGCAAGTCGCCACTGGCTTTCGCCTGCATACAAGAGGTCACACAGCCACACTCAGGATGGATGATCATTTCTGCATCAGGGTGAGACTGGTGTACTTGGTTGATAACCTCTGGCGTGATGGCAGCATGGACATGACACTCGCCTGCCCAGGTGCGGATGTTTCGCCCGGTGATGTGATGCACATAGCTGCCCAGGAACATATCTGGCAGGAAGAGTATCTCCCGTTCTGGCGGTATAGCCTGAACAACCTTCACGGCATTACCAGAGGTGCAACAGTAGTCGCTTTCCGCTTTGACCTCGGCGGTGGTGTTGATGTAGGAGACGACCACCGCATCGGGGTGTTCAGCTTTCCATGCTCGCAGTTGCTCGGCGGTGATGGAGTCGGCTAGGGAGCAGCCAGCTTCCAAATCGGGGAGCAAGACGGTTTTGTCTGGGCTAAGGATAGCGGCAGTTTCTGCCATAAAGTGAACGCCACAAAAGAGGATGACATCAGCATCAGTACGGGCTGCTTCTTGCGATAAGCCAAGCGAATCTCCAACAAAATCAGCTATATCTTGGATAACGCCATATTGGTAATTGTGGGCTAGGATGACGGCATGGTGTTGTGCTTTTAGCCGGTGTATTTCTGCGATAAGGTCTTGGTCTACAACTGGCTCTTGGGAAAGATTAGCATGTTCATACATAGGGTTGCCTCGTTTCTTTTTTTTCTTTTTTATTCCGATAAACTAGCATCATTTTCATAACACGTTCATAATAGTGTAAATACAACACTAAGTTTGCAGGGTAAAAAATGGACCGTACTAGGGTCCAAGAACGCTTCGCTTGCCACACGAAGGGCTGGAGAATCTCGCTATTGCCACTAAGTGTAAACTTAACACCAAGTATACCGTGAAATGGAACGGGTGTCAAGGGTGTGGCAGACATGTCAGGGGTAGGTCAAATGGGCAAAGTCTACCAGGTTATTCCCCGCTCCCCCCTGCCCCCGTTCCCATCCCAGGGCGAGGGGGGGTCAACGTGACAACACCCGACAAAATTTAACCATAGATGCACATAGATGCACACAGATACCGGGCAAGATTTTCGGGCAAGATGCTACCATATAGCCTGTTGTTGTCCAATTATCTGCGTCTCTGCGTCTCTGCGTTTTTGTCGGGAATCTCTGCCCGGCATCTATGGTTATCTGTGTTCATCTATGGGTTATTCCTGCCCGGTAATGTCCCGGTATATCGTCTACCCTTGAAATCCCCGTTCTCATCCCAGGGCGAGGGGAGCGGAGCCGAGGATGCACCGCCGTGCGCCCCTACGGTTCGTCGTCCGTATCAAGGTCGAGTTCGTCACGGACCAGGGTATCTAGTGCGATGCCAAAGAAATCAGCAACTTTGATGCAAATTTCTGCTCCTGGTCTTCTTTTGCCGCTCTCAAGTTGGCTAATATGTGAACTAACAACACTCAGTTGCCTTGCAAGTTGCCCCTGCGACAGGTTGTGTCGTTCGCGCAACAACTTTAGCTTTTCAGGAAATCTTTTCAGCATGCTTATTGACAACCTTTGCTTTGTGTTGTATTAGCACAATTGTGATAGGATTTCCCACACACACCCTTGTTTTGCAGCAAACTGTGTGTGGAAAGCTAATCGTAGCGGGACGTTCCCACTACAGCATTTCATGATACACGATTTTTGGAGTTTGTGTGCAAACAAGAAAGGAGTTTTTTGATGGGCATGCATCCGTATCATGACCTGGTACGATTTTGGCAGCATGAGCAGCTCACGGCGGAGCAGATGATTGGGCAGATGGTGCAACACATCGGCGCGTTGTACGAGAAGCAGCAGGAGTTGGAACGGGAGCATATACACCTCACCCAAGAGTTGCAGGCATTGGCGGCACGTTTGGACGGCACCCCGAACGTACCGGCGAAGGCGAATCGTATGAAGGGAGGGAAAGGCAGGGGATAGGGTTTAGGGTGTAGAGGATAGGGGACAAAACAACCCGCTCACCCTGCCCCCGCTCCCATCCCAGGGCGAGGGGGAGCCGCATCGGTTCGTTGTGCGGAATATTATGCCACGGTGAGTCCGTCCAGGTCGGCGGCGGACAGCCCCGTACATTCTTTTACCGTCTCCACGTCAATGCCTTTGGCAAGCATTGAGCGGGCAATATCGTATCGTTCTTCTTCGCGCCCTTCGCGCTTGCCCTCTTCGCGCCCTTTACGTGTACCTTCTACCAACGCTTGCTCAATACCCCCCCGTGCATCCTGCGCCTTGATGCTCCAGTAATCGT
>CAZLKK010000110.1:3640-11817 GCA_964559995.1 uncultured Chloroflexaceae bacterium | reverse complement strand
GGGGCGCACGGCGGTGCGCCCAATGTTCGGCTCCCCCTCGCCCTGGGATGGGAGCAGGGTCGCATGGACGTTGCTATTGCCCAAGTTTTTTTGTCCTATCAAGATCAAATTAGTACAAGGGTCTAGCAGAGAAGTGCTATAATAGAAGAGTACCCTGTGCGTACAAAGAACCACCGCTACAGTATAGAGGGAGATGCGCCACTATGTCAGAAAAAAGTGACCCCAATTTTATTACCCCCCTTGCCATTTGGCGATCATTTCAAGAAGCCAATCTGGACGCATGGTCACAAGGGATGGCAGCCCTTGTCAATACCGATGCCTACGCCGAATCAATGCGAAACTTCTTAGACACCTATGTCTCGACTTCTGCCCCCTTCCGCAAGGTATTGGACCAATACATGGCTATCTGGCTTTCCAATATGAACATGCCCTCACGGGATGAAATAGCCCGGTTAGAACAACGGATGATTACTACTGAGATACGACTAAACTCCTTGTCTGGACAGCTTGATCAACTGTTCACGATGCTGCAAGGGCAGCAGACCCAAACCCGCACTGCATCCAACACCTATACCGCAGGCATAGAACAGCTAGAATCGCATACGCAAGAACTGGACACCAAAACGGACCAACTCATCCGCCTGCTCGAAGAGCAAAAGGCAACCCTTACGGCTCTTGTGGGCGAAAAACCCGAAACGGCAGAAGCCACCCAAGATATGGTCAAACGGGCAGATTTGACTATTGATATGTTGCAATTTCTCAAACAGCGGTTTGACACGCTCATAGACCAAAGCCAAGAGAAGAGCGGCGAACTTGTCCGTCAAGTAAGCGTATTGGAGCAGCGAGCACAAGAAATTAGCCAAAAACTTGACCAACATGCAGCGGTTATTGCCCAACCACCGCAGCCCACGGATGAGCAAAAACAGCACCAGCAGCACAGCGAAGAGCGGCTCAACCGACTAGAAACTAACACCACAGAGTTGACGACATTGCTCCAGAATTATCTCGACCAAACCAACCAAACGGCATCTAGCCAGACAAACAAGATAACCGACCTAGACCAGCGGGTGCAAGGGATAGAGCAAAGTATCAGCCAACTGCACAGTCTGATGCAGCAACACGCCCAACAACCGCCTGCGCCCCCACCTGCCCCCAACACTGACGAAGACTCAACAGCCGAAATTGCTCAGATTGAAAGCCGTATCAATGCGCTAGACGACAAGACGGTACAGGTACTTGAAGCTCTCCAGACGGTGCAAGACAAGCTCCAAACGATGACACCAAAGCCCCGCACCCGCAAGACAACGAGTACCAGGAAAACAACGAGCAAGACGACATCCGCAAAGGAAAAGGCAGCAGCAGATGCAAAGCCAGATAGTCCCGCAGAAACGTGAACAGTGCATGCAACGGCTCACCGGTCTTCCCCCATCCCCTAGCCACTTCCCCCACTACGCGGGAGAAGCCGATCCGTAGGGGCGCACGGCGGTGCGCCCAATGTTCGGCTCCCCTGCCCTTTGGAAGAGGGGGCGGGGGGGAGCAGGTGAGCAAGAAGGGCAACATTTCTTTACTTGTGCGACTTTGCCATCGCCCTGATGAACAGGACATACCCCTGCCTATACCACAAGCCAAAGTGTGGTACTATAGGCAGGGTATCGTTTGGAGTATCGGTACTCCAAAGAAGATCATGTTTTTGAATACTACGAAGGATTGATCACAGCATGCGGTTGCAGGATAAAGTAGCAATTATTACTGGTGGGGGGCAGGGTATTGGTCGTACCACAGCCTTGACCTTTGCGCGTGAAGGGGCAAAAGTCGTTGTTGCAGATATGAACGAGGAAGCCTCGCAACAGGTTGTCGAAGAGATAAAGCAAGCAGGGACTGGTGATGCCCTAGCAGTGAAAGTAGACGTTTCCCAAGCCGAATCCGTTGAAGCTATGGTTGCCCAAACGCAACAATGGGGTGGCGGACGGATAGATGTCTTGGTCAACAATGCCGGCATCATCAAAGATGCAACCCTGCGAAAAATGCGCGAAGAGCAATGGGATGCCGTTATCAACGTCAACCTCAAAGGCGTGTGGCTGTGTGGCAAAGCCGTTTCTTCGGTCATGGTTGAGCAGGGCAGCGGTTCCATCATCAATGCCAGTTCCGTAGTTGGTCTCTATGGCAACGCCGGGCAGAGCAACTACTCTGCGACAAAAGGCGGGGTCATCTCTATGACCTATACCTGGGCTATAGAGCTAGGCCCAAAGGGCATCCGCGTGAATGCCATCGCCCCCGGCTTTATCGTTACCCCCATGACCGAGCGGTTGCTCAAACGGGTAGAAGACCATCTCAAGGTTATCACCCCTATGCGGCGGCTAGGCGTGCCTGAAGATATAGCCAATACCTACCTTTTCCTAGCATCAGATGAATCCAGTTTTATCACCGGGCAGGTTATTACGGTGAGTGGTGGTCTTTTGCGTCCCTAATGCGGCAAACAGCCTTTGTTGCAAAATGCTGCTATAATAGGATGTGGTAGCGGGTTGCTAACCGCTACAGAGCGTGGTTTGGTTTTATTGAAACAGCAAAGGAGCTAACAACAGTGAGATTACAGGACAAAGTAGCAATCGTGACTGGTGGCGCACAGGGTATCGGACGCGAAACCGCCATGACGTTTGCCCGTGAAGGGGCAAAAGTCGCCGTTGCCGATATGAACGAAGATGCCGCTGGTAAGGTCGCCGACGAAATCAAAGCCGCTGGTGGACAGGCATTAGCCGTGTCTGTCAACGTTGCCAACGCAGAATCCGTAGACGCAATGGTCACAGCCGTGAAGGAATGGGGCGGCGGACGGATTGATGCGCTGGTCAACAACGCCGGCATTACCAAAGATTCTCGTTTGCAGAAAATGACCGAGGATCAATGGGATGCCGTTATCAACGTCAACCTCAAAGGCGTGTGGCTATGTGGCAAAGCCGTTTCTGCGGTCATGGTCGAGCAAGGTAGCGGTTCTATTATGAACGCCAGCTCTATTGTCGGTCTGTACGGTAACTTTGGACAGAGCAACTATGCCGCCACCAAAGGCGGAGTCATTGCGATGACCTACACATGGTCTATTGAGCTTGGTCCCAAAGGGGTGCGCGTCAACGCAGTAGCCCCCGGTTTCACCATGACCCCCATGTTGGAAACCGTGCCAGAAAAGGTCCTAGAAGACATCAAGAGCAAGACCCCGCTACGACGGATGGGACAACCCGAAGATATAGCCAATACGTACCTCTTCCTAGCTTCGGATGAGTCTAGCTTTATCACCGGGCAAGTCATAGCTGTTAATGGCGGATTTATGCGAATGTAGGAAGTGGAGCCAGAACACTACCTGAGTAACGTGGGGGCTTCTTTTCAAACCAATCAAGATGACAACCAACCAGACATCATACCCCGCAACCTATCAGGAGATAGAGGAAACCCCCACTATCCAACAAAGGATAGGATATATCGTATGTTTAGCTATCTAGTAAAAGAGGAGGATAGGCGATGACCTGGAGCGATCAGGCTGATTCGATGATGAAAGTCTGGACCGAAGCCCAGAAAAAGATGTGGGAAAACTGGTATGAGATGTCTCAGAACATGGCAAACCCCAATGCCTTCGCTGGCTTCGGGATGTATGATCAGTGGCAAACGATGGCTTCTAAATGGCTGGAAACAGTCAACTCTAATATGGAGCCAGCAGCCCAAAATCTCTCCCGCCAGTTTGTTTCCAGCCAGTCTACCATGATGCGTTTTCTGGAGATGACGACCAAAGCATGGAACGTCATGATGCCCCGCCTAGACGCAGGCGAGGATTGGGAAAAGGTAGTCAGCGACTACATGGAGAGTTTCCGCAAGCAGATGTTTGACCCTGCCCAGATGATGCAGGCAGCCCAGGGGTCAACCGCCCTTTGGACAAACTCCATGCAGGCGATGCAATCCGCAATGCTTCCCTGGATGAACCCGATGCAACAAGCCCCCGGTATGATGGGCGCAGCTATGATGAGCCAAAACGGTGGCGCAGACATTATGGATCTGACACGCATGTTTTGGGATGCGTACCACCAGACTACCGGACGTATGATTGGTTCTCCCGGCGTAGGCTTTACCCGTGAGCTTGAAGAGAAGTTCTCCAGAGCTTACCAAGCATGGCAGAAAGCTCGCCAAGCGATGGATGAGTACCAGATGCTTATGGCAGACGGCTGGTCGGGCGTGATGGAGCAGGTCTTGCGCGAGATGATGAACCGAGCTGAAAAAGGGCAACCCGTAGAGAGCATCCGCGACCTCATCCGTCTGTGGACTACCGCAGCAGACAAGAGCTTTGATCGAGTCTTCCGTTCTGAGCGTTATTCCGAAGTCCAGGGGCAATTCCTCTCGACCTACATGGAATATCGTATTGAGGAGCAGAAGGTCTTTGAAGAGATCATGAAGTACAGCTACATTCCCACCCGCAGCGAAATGGACGAAGCCCATCGCAACATCTATGAACTTCGTAAGGAAGTCAAGATGCTGAAAAAGGCTCAGAGGGATACCGGAAAAAAAGCTGCTACTCCAGCAAAGAAACCAGCCGCCGAACCTGCCAAAAAACCGGCTGATGCCCCAAAGACGGCAAGTACCCCGAATACACCAGAAGCACCCGCTAATTAGTCTTGAGAAAGGAGAGAGACTATGCCAGCAATGCCAATACAGATAAGCCCGGAATCTGCTGCCCGCGAAATGGCAGAACTGAACGACAAGATGATCAAGGGGATTGAAACCCTGGGCAATCTTACGCATGATGACGTGCAGGTCGGCACTGCGCCCAAAGAAGTGGTCTACCAAGAAGACAAACTCACTCTCTACCGCTACACCCCACAGGTTGCGGAAAAAGACCTCTTCAAAGTCCCGGTCCTTATCAGCTACGCGCTGGTCAATCGCCCGGCAGTAGCAGACCTGCAAGAAAACCGCTCCCTCATCCGTAACCTTGTCAAACTCGGTATGGATGTCTACCTCATTGACTGGGGCTACCCTTCACGAGCAGACCGTTGGCTGACCCTAGACGACTATATCAACGGCTATATTGACAACTGTGTAGACCACATCTGTGAGCAGCATGGGCTAGACCAGATAAACCTGCTTGGCATCTGCCAGGGGGGGTCTATGAGCCTCTGCTATACCGCTATTCACCCAGAGAAAATCAAAAACCTGGTCGTCATGGTCGCGCCAGTAGACTTTCACGCCGGCGGCAAGAAGCCAGGGTTGATCAACCTCTGGGGGGAAAACCTGAGTGCTGACCTGATGGTCAAAGCGATGGGCAATGTCTCTGGTGATCTCATGAACTTCGGATTTCTCATGTTGCAACCCTTTGCGCTGATGATCCAGAAGTACATTGATATGATTGACATTGTGGAGAACGAAGCGCAGTTGCTCAACTTCCTGCGTATGGAGGAGTGGATTTTTGATAGTCCAGACCAAGCCGGTGAAGCCTATCGCCAGTTTGTCAACGATTTCTTCCAGGAAAACAAACTGATCAAAGGCGAAGTCATGATTGGTGACGACCAAGTAGACCTCAAGAACATCACCATGCCCATTTTGAACGTCTACGCCGAAAAAGACCACCTCGTCCCGCCACCGTCATCAATGGCTCTACAGAAGTACGTGGGGAGCAAGGATTATACGGAGAGTCCCTTCCCTGTTGGACATATTGGAATGTACGTTAGCCGCAAAGCCCAAGAAGGGCTGGCACCCACCATTGCCGATTGGCTAAAAGCCCGCGGATAAATCACCCAAACGTTGTCGGTAGTTCTCGTTTGCCCTGATGAACAGATAAACAACGGCTGAACTACTGAACTACCGACAGCATGTTTGGGAACAAATCAGGGTGTCTGAGCAAACACAAACACCTGGAACGAAGGGAAGGTTTTATGTTAGGACCACAATTGATGGAATCATGGTTTCGTCTCGTGACAGAAGCCATGCGCGGCAGTTCGGAAGCCCAAAATGCCTTAACGATGTTGAGTGGTAACACGATGTCGCAGGACAGTATGATGCGCTGGATGACCAACTTTATGCCTACTGCAGCATCCAGCCTAGCCAGCCCCGCCCAAGCAGAAATGTTCAGTGATTGGGTTGAGCAATGGTGGAAGTCGATGGGGGTAGTACCCCGTCATCGCTACCTAGAAGCCCTTGAACGCAACGAGTTCCTGCGTATGCGGTTAGATGAGTGCGAGAAGGCAAAGAAAATGCCATCGCTCCCTGCTAACGTGACGGAGCAGACCGAGCAAGCCCAAAAAGCCGCGATGATGTTTTGGGGCAATATGTTTGATGAAACCGTCAAAGCGCAGTCTGAATGGATGAAAACTTGGGCTGCTCGCCAGCACGAGGGGCAAGAACCAGCAGAGACAAATACGGGGACGGAAAAAAAAGCTGAGGATGCTCCTCAGTCGGAATAAGCCCGAAGAGACGAAGTTGTACGGAACATATAGAAGAGCATAACAAGGAGGTTTGCGAATATGGGAGCACGCGAAGTTGTCGTATTGAGTGGAGTACGGACTGCCATTGGGAGCTATGGTGGCAGCTTGAAGGACAAAGCACCAACGGAACTAGGGTCTGCCGTGATTACCGAAGCGGTCAAGCGGGCAGGCATTGAGCCAGCAGATGTTCAGCACGTCGGTTTTGGGAACGTTATTCATACGGAACCCAAAGATCATTACCTGGGACGGGTTGTCGCAGTCAATGCGGGTATACCAGAAACAACCCCAGGCTTTACGATCAATCGGCTGTGTGGCAGCGGTATGGAAAGTATTGTGTCCATCATTCAGCGCATTATGCTTGGGGATTGTGACTGTGGTATTGGCGGCGGTGCTGAGTGTATGAGCCGTTCGCAATACTGGCTACCGGGGATGCGTTGGGGGCAGCGTATGTGGGACGGCAAGGTGGTTGATGCGCTAGTCGGCGCGTTGTCAGACCCGTTTGAAGAATACCACATGGGGATTACGGCAGAGAATATCGCTGAGAAGTACAATATCAGCCGGGAAGACCAAGACAAACTCGCCGTTTCTAGCCACCAACGTGCCACAAAAGCCATCGAAGAGGGCTACTTCAAGGATCAAATTCTCCCGATAGAGATACGGGTCAAGCGGGACACCAAGCTCTTTGATACGGATGAGTTTGTTCGGCGTGATGCTACATTGGAAGGGTTGGCAAAACTCAAACCGGTATTCAAGCCCGATGGGACAGTCACTGCTGGTAATGCGTCTGGTATCAACGATGCTGCCGCCGCTGTCGTGCTGATGGAGCGGGGTGAGGCAGAGAAACGCGGCTTGAAGCCGTTGGCGAGAGTAGTTGCCTACGGGCATGGTGGCGTAGACCACAAGATCATGGGGATGGGACCTGTGCCTGCCACGCAGCAGGCGTTGGAAAAAGCTGGCTTGACGCTTGACGATATGGACCTCATCGAACTCAACGAAGCCTTCGCCGCCCAAGCGTTGGGGGTTATCCGTGAGCTAGGGCTAGACCCAGACCGCCCCAACCCGAACGGCAGCGGTATCTCGCTTGGACACCCCATCGGCGCAACCGGGGCTATCCTCGCGGTGAAAACGGTGCATGAACTGCAACGCACCGGTGGACGCTACGGGTTGGCATCTATGTGTATTGGTGGTGGGCAGGGGGTTACTGCCATTTTTGAGCGGCTCTAGCCATCGCTCCAAAGCAATACATCATTTCATTCGTTCCGCAATAGGCGAACGGGGTAGGGCAATCGTGATTTGTCCTATCCCCCGCTCTCTACTCTCCAATGTAGGGGAATGGGGGAGAGAGCGGGGAGAAACCCTACAAGGTACGCATTATCGTTCGTAAAGATGCTAGAAATAAGGTACAATAGAAAGAGAATAGGATAAAAGCTATTGCGGAAAATAGATGCAGTTCGCAGCCATTACCTTTGTACCCATTGAAGCACGCTAGTCAAAATAGCCTGAGAGCACCAGCATCTCGTTCACAACCGCAGTTCTGAACAAGGTGCTGGTGCTCTTTGCTTTGTAAGACCCTCAACCTATAACGCTCATGTATAGCGGGAATTACTTATCATCTACCGCTTTCTCTATGATGTCTTGTACATTGTTCGAGTACCCTTGCCAAACTTGCATCATTTCGCTTGTTAGCTTATGTTGGGTACTGAGGGCATCTTCAATCGCTTGATC
>CAZLKK010000110.1:0-3583 GCA_964559995.1 uncultured Chloroflexaceae bacterium | reverse complement strand
TTTGCCATATGAGGTGTTCCTTTCCTATAACGTTGACTTAACATACAATGGTAGACCAAACAGTTACAAACGGGTTCACTCAACCCCATTACCTGACGACATGGCAGGGATTGATCAAAACCCGACTGAACCCTCCGCGACAACAAGCTCGCCTATTGGTGCGCCAACGGGTTGATACCCTGCTGTCTGGTATCGTAGATTTCCCCCTTACCCTCTTCATAGCCCCTGCGGGGAGTGGCAAAACAACCGCCCTCGCCGGCTTTGCCCACCGCTGTACTTCCCCGATTGTCTGGTGTAGCTTGACAGCGGACGATGACCCCGTTTCCATGCTGTGCCACCTAGTCGCTGCTTTTCGTGGGGCTGCTATCTTGAACGATGATGCGGTTTGCGATACCATCATCTCTGCCAGCATACAGGAAGATGATACCACATCTCCCTACCCGCAAGCGGTGCTTGACCTATTGGTCAACGAACTGTCTACCGTGCTCCAACAAGAAACAGTCCTTATCCTAGACAACTATCACCAAATAGACCAATATCCCCATCTTCGTGCCATCATAGAGCGGCTTATCAACATACAGCCCAAACGATTGCACCTTGTGCTGGCGATGCGCTACAACCCCACGTTGAGCATGCTCCAAACCCTCCGTGCTCGCGGTGAGGTCTACCAGCTTGAACAACCCGATTTAGCCTTTACCACCCAGGAGACCCAAGAACTCTTTGATCTCTATGACCGAACTATCCATGCCGATATACAGACCTTAACGACAGTTTGCCGCGGGTTGCCGCTCGTGTTGCAAATGCTGGCAGGGCATGCAGGAGACTGTCCCGAATCGAGTGAGCAAGCGATAGGGGCGGATATTGCCCATGCAAGCACGCTAGACCCGAAGAGTGCCGAGATGCTCACCACCTGCCTAGAACGGATCAACCCGCTGCTGGATGACTACCTGACGCAGCAGGTATTTGATGAACAACCGCCGGCATTGCAGGACTTTTTGCTGCGGACAGCAGGGCTACGCTGGTTTGATCTCGCCTTGTGTCAAGCCACCCCTGCCCTAACCCCTATTGTCGACCATTATCAGGAGATACAACGCCGAAATCTTTTCCTAGAGTCAGAACGCCCTGGACACTTTCGCTATCAACCCCTCTTTCATATGTTCCTAGATCGGCTGGCAAAACAGCGATTGGATGATTGGTCGCTTATCCATGCCCAAGCGGCTGAGTACTACAATCAGCAACACGATTGGGAAAGTATGATCTATCACCTCTTGGAAATGGGCAATAGTACCCAAGCAGCTGAGGTTATCCAACAGGTTGCTTCACCGTGGCTTCATCAGGGGCGAGCAATGGTCTTGCTGATGTGGGTAGATCGATTACCAGAAGAACAAAAACACCTACCAAAAATCCTTGAGGCAAAGGCAGCAGCCTACCGGCAGATGGGACGGTTTGACCAAGCCTTGCTGATCTATGAACAGGCAGAGATAACTTTTCAGGCGATAGGTGATGTAGAGGGGCAAGCCCGCACCTTGCGCGGACGGGCAGAGGTCTATCTTGACACGGTGCAGCCCGCACCAGCCGAAGCCCTGCTGGAGCAAGCCCTCGCTCTGCTCCCAGAAGATCACTGGGTGCCGCGAGCGGAAATTCTGCTGCTCCAGGCGGAAAATTGGGCAAATCGCGGGCGAGCAGATATTGCCTTTCAACTAGAGATGGAAGCGCGAGAGCTTGCCCAAAAAACCCAACAGCAGAGCGGGGCAGAACCCCTCATCTATGAGGGCGAAGTTTGCCATATCACCCTCCACACTCCGGGACAAGCCCTCATTTCTTCGCCTTCGTTGCCCCCCCGATTATTGCTGCGAAGTGGCAGACTAAACGAGTCGCGTCAACTGTTGGAAACCGCCCTGGGGCTACAAAACCAAGAGGACTACCACGCGCCCCGGTCTACCATCCTCGCGCATCGTGAACCGCTCTTACTGCTGGCATTGCTCTATGCCATGCTTGGCAATGGCGCACGCGCTTTTGCTATGGCTATGCGGGGGTTGCTTGAAGCCCTCCAGAGTGGCTCCCAGTTGACCGAAGCTATCGCGCATATGCGCGTGGGGCATGCCCATCAGGTCATTACCCCGATTGGTGAAGAGGCAGCCCGTCAACACTATGAGCAGTCGCTTGAAATGGTGCAGTCGTTTGGTGTGACCCGCACAAAAGTTGAGAGCTATATGGGGCTTGTGTTGCTGTATGGGCATAGCGGCGATCTAGTGCAGGCAGAGATGATGGCACAGGAGGGGCTCCAGATTGCTGAGGCTGCGGGGGATGAGTGGATTGCTGCGCTTATTCTGCTGGCACTTGGGGGGGCAGCGGTGGCAGCCAACGATGAGCGGGCAACGATGTGGTTAGATGCGGCGAGTGAGCGGTTTGTTCGTGGGGGAGACTCCTATGGGCAGGCGGTGGTAGCCTTGTGGCGGGTATTGCGCTCGCTGCACGAAGAGCCAAAAGAAGATGTCAAACAGTGTGTTGCAGACCTGTTGGATTTAGCCCATACCTATGGCTACGATGGGTTGCTTACAGCCCCCACGCTGTATGGTCCGCGGGATATGGCGATGCTCATTCCGGTGCTGCTCAAGGGACGCTCACAAGAAGCCTATGCGACCTATGCCCAACAACTCTTGCGGCAGGCATTCCCGACAGTTGCGGCTGATGAAACGGTAGAAGACTATCATCCTGGCTATACCCTGCGTATCCAGATGCTTGGCAGTTTTCGGGTGTGGCGTGGGGCAAGCGAGATACACTCGCGGGAGTGGCAGCGGGAGAAAGCCCGACAACTCCTCCAGTTGCTCTTGACCTATCGTGGACAGTGGATACAGCGGGAACAAATCTGTGCATGGCTTTGGCCCGACAGTGACCTAGATGCAGCAGAACGGCAGTTTAAGGTGACGCTCAATGCGCTTAATACGGCGTTGGAGCCGTATCGTCCCCCTCGCACTGCGCCGTTCTTTGTGCGGCGGCAGGGGTTAGCCTATAGCTTTGCCCCTTCGTATGGCTGCTGGATTGATGTTGATGAGTTTGAGCTTCGCACAACAAACATTTCTTCCCAAAACGACCCGGAGTTTGTGTTGCGAAATGCCCAAACAGCGGTAAATCTCTACAAGGGGGATTACCTCGCCGAGTCGCTCTATGACTCATGGACGCTAGAAGAACGGGAGCGGCTCTTGGCACGCTATCTAGCGACAGCGACAGCTGTTGCCGGGGGGCTTATGGAGAAGGGCGACATGCAGCATGCTATTCAGATGTGTGAGCAGGTGTTGCGGCGGGATCGGTGCTATGAGGAAGCCTACCAGGTGTTGATACGGACGTATGCGCGGAGTGGCAGCCGTTCGCAGGCTCTGCGTAGCTATGACCGCTGTATCCACGCCCTACAAGATGATTTGGGCATTGAGCCGCTGCCAGAAACAACGGAGTTGTACGAGCAGATCAAACAGAATGTGAAGGTGTAGGGGGACAAGGGGGCTTACAAGGGTAGGTCATGCCAATTCCGGGCAAGTTTTAACCATAGATGAACAGAGATGTACACAGATACCGGACAGGATTT
>CAZLKK010000109.1:0-11853 GCA_964559995.1 uncultured Chloroflexaceae bacterium | reverse complement strand
ATCGTTCATCCCTCACCCATCTCCCGCCTTATCCGATGCCCCAAGCCCCTCCGTCACCTTCATGAAAATGTCCTCCAAGTCGCCTACCTTGCCGGCAAAGTGCAACACCCCGATCCCCCCCGTCACCAACCGCGCCACAAGATCGCTCACCCCCGCATCGTCCCCCTGGTAGTCAATATGCAATTCTGGCGGCATATGGTCTGGCAACACCCGCACATCCAACACGCCTGGCATCTCGCGCAGCAGAGCCGCCGCTCCCTCCGCATTGTCCAGCACATGTAGTTCAAACAACCGATGCTGTTCAAGCGACTTGAGAATAGCCGACACCTCACCCGAAGCCAGTAGCTTGCCATTGTCTATAATGCCAATGTGCGTACACATCTCGGCTAATTCTGTGAGGATATGCGAGCTAATCATAATGGTTTTTTCCATCGCCCGCAGCTCCTTGAGCAACTCGCGCAATTCCACCCGTGCGCGAGGGTCTAGCCCACTCGCCGGCTCATCCAGGATAAGCAATGGGGGATTGTGCGCCATCGTGCGGGCAAGACTTAGCCGCTGTTTCATCCCACGCGAAAGCCCCATTACATACTCATCCCGCTTGTGGGACAGTCCCACGAGGTCTAGCAGTTCGTTGACGAGCGATGCACGACGGTTTGCCTCTACCCCAAACGCCGCCGCGAAAAAGTCGAGGTATTCCCACGAGCGCATATTGTCATACACGCCAAAGAAATCTGGCATAAACCCCACCGAACGGCGCACTGCCAGACGATCTTTTACCACCGAATGTCCCGCTACCCACGCCTGCCCACTTCCAGGCAACAGCAGGGTGGTCAGTATTCGCATAGTTGTCGTCTTGCCTGCGCCGTTGGGACCAATGAAGCCATAGATAGCCTTTTCGGGTATCTCCAGATTGAGCGTATCCAGGGCTAACGTCTTGCCATAGTATCGGGTTAGGTCTTGGGTTTCCACAATTGCTGCCATAGGGTATCATCACCTACGCTGCACATGACCGGCATTACCCGGCAACATGCAGGCGAATAATATACAACACCAAACGGTGATGGTTGATAGGGTCGGTATCAATTTGCACGTCAGTAAACTGCTTTTCCCCCCACGCCAACAGATATGCCCCTGACCGAAAATTCGTTTCCATCCCTGTTGTATAATCAAGCGAATAGAGCATCTGTTGTCGGTCAAAGTCGCCGTCTCTTACAGCGTTGGCTTCATTGGGAAAATTGAACAAATCGCGCTCAAGTTGCACAGGCACCCGCTCACCGGCGGCAATGGTGCCAAGTTGTTGGACAGAGTTTCCATACACGAGCAGCGCATCAGTAAAGGGGAAATCCCCACGATTTGCCACCTCACCAACCAACTCCCCCTTTGCCATCTCCAGCGAACTGCTTACCTGCAACGGGACGTTATCGAGGGATTGTTGCAAAACAACGGTCCGTAGCGAGGAAACATCTACCAGGAAATCATACAGTAGAGTTGCCTCATCATTCCACGTTACCGGCATTGAGATGGGGTTATTGTTAAAGTTGTGCATAGAGACCAGCGTTTCAGCGGGTAAGGAGAGGGTGTAGGTATGGCGGTTTGGCGAGAATAGCCCAAGATGGGTGGTCGTTTGCCCTTGCTGCTCCCCCTCAAACCCCTGCACGATGGACACATGGACCATTTCTGGAGTGAAGCCACGTACAAAAAAGCTGCTCCCATACGTCCCGATGATGAAGATAATCACCAATACAGGGATAGTTACCCAAGCAAGCTCAACCCGTTTGATTCGACGCAGGATAAAGAAATTGATTGGCCCAACGCTGAGAATATAGCCCAAAATAAACAGGATCAATACCCAAAGTGAGGGGAGGTTCAAGACATCAAGTTGGATAATATCGCTTAGGAGATTTTGATGCCATCCATGCGTCAAGGATGGGTCAAACCAGGCGTTGCTCCACAGCACATTTGCCCAAAGTTTAGGCTCGTCAGTCCATGCCCGCAGCGATTGAAAGTCAAAAGCACTGAAGATGACCTGCCCGTTGCCGAGGGGTCGTGAGGTCAAGAGAGCCGCAGAATCCAGCGGTTTTCCTCCTGGGCGCAGTTGTACCTCACTGACAGTCACCTGGTTGGGGAGTTCGGCTATGGGTTGCTCATCAATGAAGAGTTCTTTCAACGATGCCAACGAGACATCATTGGTCAGGTTGCCAACCGTTATGGGCATCATATCAGTTAAGCCTGATGCTGTCTGTCCAGCATTGATGCCCCCACTCACGACAAGCTGCCCCCCCAGCAGCACCCAGAGCCGCAACGCATCTATCTGCGTTTGGTGTAGGTCGGCGGTGGTGACATCATGGAGGAACAGGGTATCCAGGGTCATCATCGCTTGGGCATTGTCGGTGAGGTCATCGGGCGAGAGGTGCAGGACGATAACCTGGCTATAGCCAGGTATGCTCATCCCAGACAGGCTATTGAGCAAGGTGGCATTGTTGCTGATCACCCCAACGGTAAACTGGTTTGGTTCAATGGGTTCTATCTGGATGGTTTGTTTGATCAGCGGTTTGTCGTCTACCATCAGCCGGGCTTCGCCTACCCGCGAGTAGTTGCTGGTAGAGGCAAAGATCGTCACCTGCTTTCGTGAGCCACGGGGCAAGTCTATCTCGCGCCGAAACAGGGCACCATCAAAACTATTGGGGAAATCCCACTCCAGCACTCCCTGTATATCGGGCCCGTCATTCCCAACGGTGAAGGTCACAGGAAACCAGAAATTGTGGCGGTAGTGTCCGTCAAAGCCAGCGGCTACCGAGAAGATGAACGGGGTATTTTGCCCCTGGGCATACGCTGCTGTGGGGGGATAGGGTAATCCCCCACAACACAGGAGGAGCAACCAGAATCCTAGTAACCAACGGAACAGGCATTTCCAAGAGATACTCATTGCTTCCCCCTGTGGTTTATTCCACTCACGCGCTACCTTGAGGTTGTGTGCCAGGTTCTGGCGTTGCTCCACCAACCTGTTTTTGGGCTTCTTGTTGTTCTTCGCGCTCTACCTCTAGCGCGTGGTAGTGCTTGAGCAAGGTCAGGGTATCATTGAGTCCCCGTTCTTTCTCGCCCTTGCGGAAGCGTACCCGATAATCGTTGATTACCCCAACAACCTCTTCAGGGTTGGGCAAACGAGGGAAGGTAAGCGTACCACCAGCACCGGCAGTCTCAATAAGCACGTTGCCATAGCCAAAGATACGCCCAATGAAGGACGTTTCCGACTTGACGTTTTGCACCGAACCAAGACTGGCAGTATTGCGCTCCTCAGGCCCAAGCGGCTTTTTCTCTACGTCTATCAAACTGGTGGGTTGGAGGATGTAGAGTTCGTTGCGTTCATCTTCCACAACATACCACGTCCAGAGGATAAAGATGAGGATAAGCAACAGGACAATGCCCACCAATGCTAATGCTCCAAGCGGATACACGCTATTGACCAATGCCAAGCCGATAAACGACAGGATGAGCGCAATCACTGGCTTGACGACAACTAAGGGGATGAATATCCAATGCTGCCGCCACGTAATCGCCCCATTATCCCCTATTTCCGGGTTTTCATAGAACAGCATATTGATAATGGGGGGACTTTTGGAGAGGCTCAATGCTGGCTTGGGTGGGGGCGGGGGTTGCATTTCGCCATAGACTTTGGACTTGATCATGACATCAAAGTTATCTTTGCTCTCCTTCTGGCGGCGTTTGTTGACAAAGCCCATAACATGGCTCTGCATATCCTGTGGAGCATTTGCCCATTCAAAGTGGAGCGGTGGGCGATATGCCGCAGAGGTTATCTTGACGGAGCCAAAGTTGAGCCAGTATTGCAGGTAGGTCGCACGGTTGGCAATGACATTCTGTATATCGTCAATGTACAGCTGGTCTTTAGTGTGTTTGCCAAACAAGATTTCGTGCCAGGTAATCACGCGGTCTGTCGTGAGGATGAGAAAATCATTATTCCACTCAACATACATGTAGTAGCAAAAGCCTATGCCAATCAATACGACTGCCATCAATAGCAGGTTGATGAGATCAAAGACATGTTGGTCTGCCAGCAGGGGGTCTATATGGAAGATTCGCCCACCCTGATAGCGAAATGCTACTGTGACCCCGATCAACGCTGCGCCACCTAGCAAAATTTGCTGGAGATATTTCTTGTTGCCGCGTTTGCTCGTGATGAAAAGTATGGCAACCAAGAGGAACAGGACTGCTGCCAGCATGATGTTGGCGGTATCAAAGGTGTTGATATACGCCTCGTTCATAAAGATGAAGGTGCCACCAAAAGCGCGGTAGACTACCACAATGGCGGCAAGCAACATCACGATAGCAGGCACAATCGTGTAGAGAACAAGCGCGATCCAGTGACGCTTGATGAGAAAGTCTATTTCTTCGCCTTCAGCTAGATCAATTTTGCTTTTGAGTTCCTCAATTTGATCTTCTACTCTCATTCGGGTACCTCTTTCTCTCTGCCCAGTCTGCTCATGTGTTGCCGGCTTCCAGAGCAAAGCGGGCAATAACCCATTCCACGCTTTCGTCTGGGGTGAGGGTGTCGGTATGCAGGATAAGGGCATCTTCGGCAGCATAGATTACATGGCTATCGAGGTCATCACGCCGCGTCATCTCTGCCTGTACCTGTTCTAGCGACACCTCACGCCCTTTTGCCTGTTCATCGGCAAAGCGGCGACGTGCGCGTTCTGCCAATGAGGTCTGTAAATAGAGTTTACACGGGGCATCAGGCACAACAATTGTGCCTATATCGCGCCCGACCATCACCACGTCCCCCCGTTCACCGATTGCTCGCTGTTGGCGGATAAGCTCTTCCCGCACACCGGGGTGTTTGGAGACGATAGAGACCTGTTGCTCTACGTTTGGTGAGCGTATCTGCCTTGTGACATCCTCTTGGTCTAACAAGACGGTATATTGACGACCATCAGCTACCGTAGGTGGCACCACATCTATCACGACATGCTTTGCCAACTGCTCCATCTCTGCTTGATTGGCACAGTCGAGCTTGCGCTGCACTGCTGCCAGTGTGACCGCCCGGTACATGACCCCGGTGTCAAAGTAGAGGTAGCCAAGCCGTTGGGCGAGTAATGCTCCCAGAGTGCTTTTGCCGGTACCCGCCGGACCGTCAATGGTAATCATGGTCGGCTTGTGAATCATGAGCACGGTTCCCCTCCCCACATTCCATTGGGTGCTGCCAAGAGTTGGGCAAAGACCCCATCTTGGAGTTCATCTAACGAAGCAACACTCACCTCGGCGGGCAGGTCGGTATGGGTGGTCTGTACCCCGATGGCAGGCATCGTTGCGCGGTGCGCTCCCTCAATACCGGCGGGGGCATCCTCTATAACAATACAGTGAGCTGGGGCTACGCCTAGCCGTTCGGCGGCAGTCAGGAAGACCTGGGGGTCTGGTTTGCCATGCTGCACATCTTCTGAGGCGACTATTGCCCCAAAGTACTCGCGTATATCGAGCACCTCTAGGACGGTCTCAATGTTGCGCTTGGGGGCAGCAGAAGCTATCGCCTGGAGCCATCCGTCATTGTGGAGCGTATCAAGCCAGCGTTGTACCCCTGGTAGCAGGTGGATACCACGGGTGCGTACTAGGTGACGGTATTGGGATTCTTTGGCATCGGCGATGCGCTGCATGTCGCTTTGGGAAATAGCATCACCAAAGTAGAGTCGCAGGATGGTATCATTGCGCTGCCCAAAGGTCTTGGCGAATGTTGCATAGGTGATAGGCTGTCCCTCTTGTTGCATCACATCATGCCACGCCAGCCAGTGATAGTCTGCCGAGTTAATCATCGTGCCATCCATGTCCCACAATACGGCGCGAGGGTGGGGAAGGTGCATACAAACTTCCTCTAGTTAGTTTTTGTCTTCTTGGCTCAAAGTCTAGCCTATGTTGTATGGAGCGCGAGCCATCGCAAGATGCGAAAAACTAGCACTGCCACCTACCTTATCAGTAAAATATACGCATATTATACCACAGGGAGGGGCAGGGGTGTGAGGGTGTGACAGATATTTTTCCCCCATTTCCTCCCTCTCCCCCCTGCTCCCGCTCCCATCCCAGGGCGAGGGGGAGCCGCCACATTGGGCGCACCACCGTGCGCCCCTACACCCGCATACACCCACAGGGGCGAGGGGGAGCCACCACATTGGGCGCACCACCGTGCGCCCCTACACCCGCATACACCCACAGGGGTTAGGGTATGGGGGCTGTCCCCAGGGGGCAAGGGCAAAGGATGGGGAAAAATATCTGCCCCATCCCTTTTGGTAGCAGGTACTTACTGCCTAGCCACCTGTGCCATAAGCGTAGCCGTCTCGCTTACCCGCCAACAGGCAGCAAAGTGGTGCTCGCCATAGTCTACCAATGCTGGCTCCTCCTCACGGCACTGGGCAATGACCAGTGGGCAGCGTGGATGAAAGCGACACCCTGACGGCGGATTGGTCGGGTCAGACACCTCACCTTGCAAGACGATGCGCCGGCGTTGACGCTCAATGTCTGGGTCGGGGATGGGCACAGCCGAGAGCAATGCATAGGTATAGGGGTGCAATGGCTGCCGATACAAGCGTGTACTATCAGTTAGCTCGACAATCTTGCCCAAGTACATCACCGCAACCCGGTTGCTCATATGCTTCACCACACTGAGGTCATGGGCAATAAACAGGTAGGTTAAACCAAACTGCATTTGCAACCGCTCAAGCAAGTTGACAATCTGGGCTTGGATGCTCACATCTAGCGCACTGATTGGCTCATCACAGACGACAAACGCTGGCTCCACAGCCAATGCTCGCGCTATCCCCACCCGCTGCCGCTGCCCACCGCTAAACTCGTGCGGGTACCGGCGTGCATAGGCAGGGTTTAACCCAACCAGTTCAAGCAGTTCTTCAACTCGCTTGCGAACAGCCCTATTCCCCTGGCGCAGCCGATGAATACGCACCGGTTCAGCTAAGGTGTCGCCTATCGTCTTACGGGGGTTCAGACTGGCATAGGGGTCTTGAAAGATCATCTGGATAGTGCGGCGCATATGGCGCAGTGCGGCTCCACGCAGCCCGGCGAGGTCTTGCCCCCGTAACAGCACCCGCCCGGCTGTGGGGCGATACAATTGCAAAATAGCCCGTCCAGCCGTGCTTTTGCCACAACCACTCTCCCCCACCAACCCTAGCGTTTCGCCGGGCTGTATGGCAAAGCTCATCCCATCAACTGCTCGCACAACGCCATTGGTTCGTCGTAGGATACCGCTGGTTAGGGGAAAGTGGACCACGAGGTCTTGCACCTCAAGGAGCGGTTGTTCGTGGGGAGTGTTTGTCATCTCCCCCCTACAGGTTGTGGTATTGGGGTATCCGCTGTTATATCAAAGAGACAGGCAGCATAGTGCTGGTCTGCCACCTCGCGCAAGGGCGGGATGGTCTGTCGGCAACCATCCTGGGCATAGTCGCAGCGGTCATAAAATGGGCATGCATGTGGGATATGGAGCAGACTAGGCGGGTCGCCACGGATAGGCACAAGCCGATGGCTCTGGTCAGTATCCAAACGCGGCAGCGAACGAAGCAAGCCAAGCGTGTAGGGCATCCGGGGGTTGTGAAAGATGGCAGCAGTATAGCCCGCCTCCACAATGCGCCCGGCGTACATCACATACAGCCGGTCTGTCATGCCCGCTACCACCCCAAGATCATGGGTAATAATCAAGATAGCCGTTTGCAGTTCTCGTTTTAGCCGATTGATCAGGTCAAATATCTGGGCTTGGATAGTCACGTCAAGCGCGGTAGTAGGTTCGTCTGCAATGAGGACCTCTGGATTGCAGGAAACCGCCATCGCAATCATGACCCGCTGACGCATACCGCCGCTCAATTGGTGGGGGTAGTGGGAGATACGGGTTGCAGCATCGGGGATACCAACCATCTGCAACAACGCGATTGCCTGTTGGCGTGCCTGTTTGCGGGTGAGGTTGAGGTGCAATTCTAGCGTTTCGGTGATTTGTCGCCCAATAGTCAGCACAGGGTTGAGCGAAGTCATCGGGTCTTGAAAGATCATCGCTATGCGGTTGCCCCGAATGGATCGCATATCCCGCTCGCTCAATGTCAGCACATCGGTGCCGTCAAACCAGATATGCCCACCAGCGATAGTGCCAGGTGGTTGTGGTACGAGCCGCATAATAGATAATGCTGTCACGCTCTTACCACAACCACTCTCGCCAACGATGCCGACTGTTTCGCCACGCTCCAGAACAACCGATACCCCCTGCACCGCTTGTACTACCCCATCACGGGTAGCAAAGCGGGTCTGGAGTTGGTCTACATGGAGCAGCGGCACCGAACGTTTCCCTAGCTATACCGGATGTCGGAAGCATCCCCCACGTTGAGGTCTTGGAAGGTGCCTTCAACATACGCATCAGCCCCTATCAAGCTGTTATGGAGCGTGACAGTCTGGATATGTGCGCCGGAGTTGATGATAGAGTCGCGTATGCGGGAGTCGCGTACCGTTGCGCCTGCTGCCACCGAAACATAGGGGCCAATGACGGAGTTTTCAATGAGCGCAGTATCAGCAATGTAAACCGGTGGGATAACCACAGATTGGCTCAGGTTGCCCACATAGCTTCGCCCATTTTGGAGCAGGTAGCGGTTGGTATCGAGTAGCGCAGCCGGGGTACCACAATCTTTCCAGACTGTGACCTGCTCTGTTTTGAAGAGTTCGCCATTGTTAATCATCACTTGCAGCGCGTCTGCAAGGTAAAACTCGTCTTTGGTCTGGATATTGTTTTCGATGATGTGATCAATAGCAGCAAAGAGCTTTTCGGCTTCTGGTATATAGTAGACCCCGATAACCGCTAAGTTAGAAACGGGTTTATCGGGCTTTTCTATCAGCTTGGTAATATATCCTTCGTCATTGAGCACTGTTACCCCAAAGCGGCGCGGGTCGTCTACCTCTTGGACAAAGATTACGCCTTCATCCGTAGGCCGGTTGAGGCGGGAGAGGTCGGCATGGAAGATACCATCACCAAAGACAATCAGCACCGGACCGCTGACCACTTCACGGGTGAGGTGGATAGCGTGGGCTTGTCCGCGGAGTTCGGTTTGCTCAATAAAGCGGGTCTGGTAGTTGTAGTTATTCTTGACATAGGTTTCTACTTGGTTGCCCAGGTAGCCTGTGACAAATACCAGTTCATCAATTGCCAATGGGTGCAGACTATCCAGCACATGGGCAAGCATTGGCTTGCCGGCAACATTGACAAGAGGTTTGGGTTTGCTAAAGGTATGAGGGCGTAGGCGTGTTCCTAGCCCTGCGGTAAGAACTAAAACTTGCATGAATACATTTATCCTTGCACTAGGCAGATTAACGAGACAAAAACCGCTGACGAGACCCATAATCCTCCCATAATGCCAGCGTTCCCCCTTTGTTAGGGGAACCAATGTTGGCACGAGGGTTCGCCGTCAGCGGTGTGGAGCAGATTAAAATGAGCAGGTGCCATCGCCGCAGCCACACATCCCGGTGCTGCAACTCCCACCATAGCCCATATCAGCCGCAGAAAAAGAACTTCCGCCATCTTTGACAGTGGAAGCAAACAGCGAGAGTTTTCGCTGGACTTTTGGGCTACCACAGCTTGAGCACACAACATCGGAATCATCCTGGCTCATGCTTCGCAACAGATCAAAATTGGTGCCACATGCTTTACATTCATACTCATACATTGCCATTTGTCATCTTCTCCTTCTAAGACCTACTGGTCTAATGGTTGTTATGTTCATTACCACAAAGAAATGAAAAATCATACCTTTCCTCATGGTAAGATGCACAGGTAAGGCAAAAGGTTTCATATTGGCTGCCGTGATATTGTGTTGCTGTCGCCAGCATACTGGCGCATGAATTATACCACGATCTTGTATCTTGGGGGATGTTGGGTAGAGTAAGATTATCCCCCCCGTCCCGTACCATCCGCTCACTCGCGGTTCGAATAGGGCGAGGGGGTATGATGCATCCTTCAGCTTCAGCAAGGGAGCATGCCCCCTTGCTATTCTGCCCCTTCCCCCATATCGTTGGGGAAAGGGATAGGGGATTGCTCGAAGGAGCAAGGGGCTAAAATGTAAGCATCAGACGATGGTCTATCTCTGTAAGATAAGCACCGTAGGGACTTGGCTGCCCACGGAAAAATACCCACTGAGAACCATTTGATTTCCCCGTATATCTACCTCGGCGTAGATTTCAGCAAGACCAAAGACCTCTGGGTCAATTTCTATGTCTATATGGGACGCATCAGCAAAGGTATACCTCCCGGTGTATAATTGCGGCTCACCTTCGATGGTATTGTCGGTCACAAGCATAGTACCATTTTGCTGAAACTCGATGGTTTGCTCTTTGCCGCTCACTTGCCACGTATCGATAATCGCCTCTTCTTGGTTGGTACCACAGCCAGCGACAACGAGCAGCAGCCCCAAAAACACGGGTACAAACAACCAGGATAGGGGACGTGCCCTATCGGTTGTAGCGATAGTCAAAAGACGAATGAGGGGGAAATGCACTGCCCTATTCTTCTTCACGTTCTTTACGGATGAGCGCAGGTTCAGCCTCTTTGGGGGCTTGCTCTTCCACCGCATCCTCTTGGGATTGATAGACCCCCGTTAAGGACACAATCACCGTGTCTAGCGGAGTGACAAAGTGGTATTTCTCTCCAGCAGGCAGGTCGCCTACACAGATAGACTTGTCTATGCTGTCCAAGTTGCTAATGTCTACCTCTATATGATGGGGGAGATTGGCTGGCAAGGCGTGTATCTCAACCGTGTGTAACATATGGTTGACGATAGCATCATCCCGTGCGGCTAGAGGAGATTCGCCAACCAGTACGATTTGGATTTCCGCATTCATTTCTGCTTTCAGGTCTACCACGAGGAAGTCAGCATGGAGAATATCCCGCTTGACTGGGTGACGCTGTACATCCTGAATAAACGCTTGTTGTGGTGGTTTGCCTTCAATGTTCAGCGTGATAAGGGATGATTTCCCTACTTGACGATAGGCTTGGGTAAAGGAACGTTCGTTAAGTTGTATAGTAAGTGGGTCATATCCTTTGCCATAAATGGTTGCAGGGATGACTCCCTGGCGGCGAAGGGTTTTGACTTTTTTTCCCGTTATTTCACGTAATTGAGCATCAATTGTGCTACTCATCTGTTCTCAATTCTCCTTACTGTGACAGGGTTTCCTGTTGTTTGTCCACTGCTCGTAGAGCAGAGCTCTCTCGACGCATAAAAATGTATCTTACCTTGATACCGTTTTTTTGGGAATTTGTCAAGGGGAACATCAGTACTACCCCCCCAACTGCTCGCGCAGAGCCTCCGCACTCGTCACCGGCATCTTGCACGATTGCCCCTCGCACACATACGCCGTTGGCTTGTCACCCTGCATTGTGCGTCCTGCAAAGAGCGGCAGATCATAGATCAGCGAATGTTGCCCCGTTGTCCAACGGTAGGCGAGCAGCGTTGTGGGACGATAGGACTGATACAAGACCTCTAGCATATCCTCAATCCCGGTAACATCCTCCGCGACTAACACCACCTCACGCGGCACCCCAAGCGCATTATCTGCGGCACACAGCCACCGCCCATACCCATACGGGTTATGCTGGATAATCGGCACGAGCGAAGTAAGCACCTGCATAGCACGACTGTTGTAGGTATCGTTGTTGGTCAACGCAGCCAACCGCAGCAACACATCGGCAGCCACCGCACTGCCAGAAGGTATCGCATTGTCGCCCACATCACGCGGACGTAAGAGTAGATGCTCATGGTCGTGGGGCGTATCGTAGAATCCCCCAAGCGTATCATCCCAAAAGAGATCAAGCAG
>CAZLKK010000108.1:0-11884 GCA_964559995.1 uncultured Chloroflexaceae bacterium | reverse complement strand
ACCCCTCTTGCAAGTCATCACGGAAGCGGGCGGGTATGGCAACACGACCTTTGGTATCCATACTGTGTTCGTATTCACCAAGAAACACGCGCCTGCTTCCCTGCTAACTTCAGACATTCCCCCATGTGGAGTAGCCCTTCGCAGGAACACCATTGGTCGCTACCTGCTTACCCCCCAGCGACCTCAAGAGGGTATTCCTGCGAAGTTGCCTGACGTGCAAAGCACAAAAAAAACGTGCTAGAACAGATCTTTTATATAAAAACGTTCGTTCGTTTCAGTGGGTAGTTGGGACTTTTCCCCACTTTCCCCCACTTTTCCCCACTGCTGCTTCATTATATACGAAAAAACCAGCAAATTCAAGCAATATGGGGGTGAGTTTTGATTACAAAACGATTGCTGCCCGGCGAGACGTAGCATGTTACGTCTCGCCGGGCAACCCCCCTATCCCTGACCTACCCCTTGTTTATTTCCCTCTCCCCCCTGCCCCCGCTCCCAGAGGGCGAGGGGGAGCCGTCCGGTCTCCCTCCACGCGCTCGCGGAGCCAGCGCACCTCCTGCCACACTGCCCGCACGACCCCCCGCCCCACAAACCACACCGGCGACATCCCACTAAATGCCCCCGCTATCGCATACAGCGTATGCGGAGAAAACTGCTGCTCATTGGTTAGCGCATAGATAGGCTCCCACATATCCGGCAACAGCTTGGCTTTGAAGGAGTCTAGCCCATCAAAGTTGTAGAACCGCCGCCCATGCTCGCGCACCCACGCCAACAACAACCGTAGCCAGACCGGGCGCATAGGGAGCGGGATACCCCCACGACGGGAGAGCGGCGATAATCCCAACGTTACATAGCTGCCGCCTGATGCCGCCGCATCACGCATAGCCGCGTCAATCAACAACTCCGCCGTGCCGTTGGGGGCTTGGTGTCCGCGCACAATCTGCTCAATCAACCACCCGTGCCGCAGCGGCACCGGCGAGGCGACAAGAAACCCCACCACCCGCTCTTGTTGTTCTGCCACATAGACCCGCCGATAGGTCAGACACGCCAGCGTTTCTGGCTCAATGAGAAAGTGCATCGGGGGGAGTCCGCGGTTTTGCAGCCATTCATCCAAGCAGCGCAATAACGAGGGATGGCTCATGGCTTGCTCGCTAGACCAGCGGGACACATACACATGCTTATTGCGAGCGCGGGACAGTTGCCCACGAAGCGAACTTTTGCGCCGGAGAATACCTTGCCAGTGTTGCGGATTCCACGCCGGCTGTGCGCCTATGAGTACCTGGCTCATGGGACCACGAGTAGCAACAACCATCTTGGCTAGTCGCTCTTGTACACAGAAATAGCAGACCCGTTCGCCTGCACACCGAGCATCATGCTCAAATGCCGCAACGACCTCGCCTAGTCGGTTGGGGTGGCACACCGGCTCACCAGCGACCACCCGAAAGCCACCACTCGTCACATAGCCCACAACCGCCTCGCCATCAGCAGAAAACCATCGCGTAATCCCAGGATTGACAATCTGAAATGCGGTACTATTCCAACCGTAGCGCAGGACTAACGCTCTAGCGCGGAACCGACCCGTAGCAGTCTGCGTATTCAAAAGAAAAGCTATCCTAACCTATGGGCAACCATACAACAATCAACTCGAGAGATGGGCAACCAATTAACCTATCCGTTTCATTGTGGCTATCAATACGGTACGTACTCGTTTGTGTTCTTCCTCTGCTTGCTGAATTAAATGCTCTATATCGCTATCTTTCAGTAACCCTCTTCTACTCTGCGTTTCTATTGTGCGGCAAATACTCGACAACCGATTTGCCCCCAATTGAGCACTACTGGATTTGAGCGAGTGTGCGTTGCGGATAAAATCATCCATCATCCCTTCCCGGTAGGTTTGTAGCATCTCCAAAAGCAGTTTCCGTGCATCTTCCAAATAGAGACCAATAAAATCACGCGCAGTATCTGGGTCATTGCCGGCTATCATTGAAAGAAACTCATCCAATACCGTTTGATTTACCGGGGCTTCATCTGGTGTGGATATGACAGGAGATGGCGCGGTATCAGGAGGAGTAACCAGAACCTGCTTATGCTCTTCTTGACGATGTTGCGCCTGTTCAAGAGCTGTTGCCAGATGTTGTAACCGCACCGGCTTACTCACGTAGTTGTCCATGCCCTCCTGTAACAACCATTCCCGATGCCCCTCAAGCGCATGGGCAGTCAGCGCAATGATATAGGGTTGCTGTCCTGGCTCCCACTGCGTCCGAATGCGGTGGGTCGCCTCTATGCCATCCATATCTGGCATCTGAATGTCCATTAACACCACATCATAGGATTGTCGCCGCAAGGCTTGCAAGACTTCAATCCCGTTGCTCACTACATCCGCCCGATAGCTGAGTTTTTCTAGCAAGCGCAGGGTAACTTTCTGGTTGACGGCGTTGTCCTCTGCCAGCAAGATGTGCAATGGGTGTTGCTTTGCCATCTGTGCATACGCTGTGCTCGCTGGTTTGCTAGGAGCATGGGTATGGGCAGACGACTGGGGCAGGGAGCAAAACTCTTGATGGAAGATGCCATGCAGGGCATTGTAGAGCGTAGAGAAGCGAATAGGTTTGACCAAGAAGGTGACAATAGTTGCCAAGTCACTTTTGCTCATCTCGCCCCACTGCAAAATGGAAGTCCAGGCAATCAATGGCAGGGAAGTGGGGTAGATAGAGCGCGAGAAGAGATCAAGCAACTTCTCTGCTAATACTGTCCCTTGCATCCCCGGCAGTTGGGTGTCAAAAATGACCACATCAAAGGGTTCTCGCTGGCGTACTAGGGCTAGGGCTTCTTCACCCGTAGAGACCGCAGTGGGTAGCATCCCCCACGAGGTCGCCAATCGGTTGAGGATATAGCGGTTGGTGTCGTTTTCCTCTACGATCAAGACGCGCCGCCCGGTAAACAATGTCGTGTCTATTTCCTCTCGACCTGATGTATGCCTAGATTGTTGTTGCCCATCGCCTTGCTGCTCCCCCTCAACCAGCAACCCTAGTGTTACCGTGACGTAGAAGGTAGAACCTTGATCTACCACACTCTCTACCCATATCGAGCCACCCATCATTTCGGCAAGCAGTTTGCTAATTGCTAGTCCAAGCCCAGACCCGCCATGCTTGCGAGCCATTGACGCATTGCCTTGACTAAAATTCTGGAATAGCCGGTTGAGATGATTATGCGGTATGCCAATGCCGGTATCTTTGACCGCAATCTTGATAAGCATCGCCGGTTGTTGGTCAGGCAAAAGATGCCCAAGCGACTCCCCCGGTTGTTCCATGCGTTCTATCGTCACGACAACCTCGCCCTCGTGGGTAAACTTGACAGCATTACTCAGCAGGTTGACGAGGATTTGACGCAAGCGGGTATTATCTCCGATGACCTCCGATGGTATCTCCTCACCCATCACATACGCCAAGTTTAGCCCCTTCTCGGCAGCCTCTGGTGCTAACAAGTCCAGGGCTTCTTCAATACAGGTTCGCAGGTGGAAGGGGTGATACTCCAATTCCAGTTTGCCAACCTCTATCTTGGACAGGTCAAGGATGTCATTGATCAGCGTGAGCAACGCTTCGCCACTCAAGCGGATAGTATTCACAAACTCCATTTGTTCACTGGTGAGGGAGGTATCAAGTAGCAGGTTGGTCATCCCGATAACCGCATTCATCGGCGTGCGTATCTCATGGCTCATATTCGCCAGGAACGCCGATTTGGTGCGGGTAGCCGTTTCTGCTGCGCTCCATGCCTGTTGGAGTTCGCGCTGTATCCGTTTGAGTTCGGTAATGTCCATAATGAAGGTAGCTTTTTTGGGGTTGCCATCGGAGCCAATAATCTGCACCGCATCAGCCAAGATGGTGAGTGTGGTACCATCCTTCGCTACGACATTCCATTCGCCGCGCATCTCTGATTGTCCATCTATCACATCCTGATGGAGCTTTGCAAGGTAGTCTCGGTCTTCTTCGTTCGTGACAATGGTAAACGATTTGCCAAGCAGTTCCTCTTCGGTGTAGTGATAGAGGCGACAATAGGCAGGGTTGACATACTCAAACATACCCGCTTCATTCGTCAAGCAGACCGCCACTGGCGTTTTCTCGATAATCGTGCGAAACCGCTCTTCACTTTCCCGCAGAGCCTGCTCCATCCGTTTGCGTTCTTCCAATTCAATGTTCAACTGGCGAGTACGTTCTTCAACCCGCCGTTCAAGTTCCTGCTCCAAACGCTTATGGATAGTAATGTCCTGAAACGTTGTCAGGTAGGCAGGTTCACCATCCCAGACAATCTCGACCACTTGCATCTCTGCCAGATAGCTTGGAATGTACTTGTGCAATACGCCGATTTCCGTTTTGTTTTGTGCCAGCGGTACCCCCACCACTTCACCAACCAAGTTGTGGGCTGAAAAGCCAAACAACGTTTCCGCCGCCGGGTTGACGAAGAGCATAATCCCCTCTTTACTGATGACAATGAACGCATCAGTACTATGCTCAACAAGGGTACGAAATCGAGCTTCTTGGTTGCTCAATTGGTCAATATACGCATTTTTTTCTGTAATAAGCTGTTCATAGGATGCTACCTGTTCTTGGAGTGCAGCAATTTCTGCTTGCGCTTGGGGGGAAAACAGCTTTTCATATGAATCTGTCATTGGTATCTTCTCCAGGGTTGTTTCAAATTGGAAGGAGCATAGCAACGATAGGGTTTTTACCAATCGTCTCGTGTATGCTCTTTTAGGGGCTTTCCTTGAGGACACTCTGAATGGCAGCCTGGAGCGTTCCTCGCGTCTCTATACCATGCAAGTTTGCCCCAAGCATGACGAATGTCTGCGCCATAGCGGGACCTATGCCAGAAAGAATAATTCTCGCCCCAAGCAATTTCCCCCCCTGGGCAGCTTGAACAAGCCCATTGGCAACCTGTTCATCTACCGTCTGGATACCGGTAATGTCGAGTATCGCCACCTCTGCATGATAGCGAGCAATGCCCTCAAGCAGGGCTTCTATAATCTGCTGAAGACGGGAGCTATCTATGCTGCCAATCAACGGCATAGCAATAACGCCCGGTGCCAACGGCAACATGGGTGTCCCCAATTGGCGTATGGCATAACGTTGGGCATCGATGATCTCCTGTTGGCTTTGGCGGAGAGCTTCCTCGCGCTCAATATCTTTGGTAATGTCGCGGTGGATGAGCGCAATGGCATGCGGCTCATACTCATCATTGCGAATCAGCAGAGCCGTCACCTTCACCGGAAAGGTGCTCCCATCTTTGCGCTGGTACGTCCCTATGTCATGCCATGCTTGCTCTTGAAAGACATGATGGATCATCGTTGAGGCTTTTTCTTGGTCATCTTGACAGAAGAAATCAGCCATAGACCTGCCCAATGGTTCATGCTCATAGCCATACATGCGACAAAATGCCGCATTTGCATAGGTGATAATGCCATTCACCGTGACAACTGCCACACCAGCGGGGTTATTTGCCGCAATAGCATAGAACGTGCGAAGCTCTTTTTCCATTTTGCGCCGCTCGGTAATGTCCATCATGACCCCAACGATGCCGAGTATTTCCCCATCATAGTCAACAAAGGTCGCTTTGGAGAAGAGAAAATCATGGCGGTTGCCATCGGAACAGCGCACCTGGGCTTCATAGATTTGGTTTCCCGGCTCATTGATGAGTTGCTCATCCTGTCCCTGGTATATCTGCTTGAGGTCTGGGGGCAGCAAATGCGAGAGTTCTTGGAGATTTTTCCCCACGATTTGCTCTTTGGGCAAGCCAAAGATTTGGGCAGCAAACAGATGGTTGCAATCCTGGTAGCGTCCTTCGGTATCTTTGTAGAAAACCGGGCTTGGGATGGTATCCAGCAGGGTTTGGAGCAAGGAGAGCTTGTTTTGGGTTTCCGTTTGTTCATGATGCATACGGTCTACCTGTTGCCGGGATTCTTCAAGAGCATGTTCTAGCTCAGAAATACGCTGTTGAAGACGGGCATGCTCCTTTTGGAGCTCTTCCATACAATATTCTTGGGTCATATATCCTCTCTATCTCCATACATTACAAGATAGCTGGTGAGTATCTTGTATGATTTGCGTTTCTCTCTCAAGATACCACAGCTTTTTTGTACTACTCAACTGATGATGATTATGCTCTTGTTGAAGCTAGGGTTGCGCTTTCGCTGCCCCTATTGCTGCTAGGAAAGCGGCTAGTGCCTCTTGCCAGGGACGCATAGGGATACCCAATGCTGCCGCAGCGTTGTTGGCAAGCGGCGAGTAGGGTGGGGGGGTACTTGCCCGTTGGTAGTCGGCTAAGGTAATGGGCGTAATGGGCACATGCTCATAGCCTGCTTGTCGCGCTATCTCCAGGGTGAAGTCGTAGCGGGAGCACAAGCCGCTATTGACCATATGGTAGGTGCCATACCACGGATGGGCTATCAAGCGGGCGATACCATCGGCTACATCTGCGGCATAGGTGGGGTTGCCCACTTCATCTTGCACCATAGAGATACCCGCTTCTGGTGGGGAAGCCAACAACCGCAGGATCGTCCGTACAAAGTTGCGCTCCCCCCCGAACAGCCACGCTACCCGCACGATGTAGAAATGGTGTAGCAGTTCCCGAACGATAACCTCGCCTGCATGTTTGGACTGCCCATAGGGATTGATGGGGTTTGGGGTATCATACTCCATATAGGGACGGGAGCTATTGCCATCGAAGACCTCGTTGGTGCTAACGTAGACTAGCGGCACACCAAGCTGCTGGCATGCCAAAGCGACATACTTTGTCCCCAAAGCGTTGACCCGATAGGCAAGGGCGGGGTCTTTGGCACACCCATCAACGTTGGTATAGGCGGCAGGGTGGATAACCAGGTCGGCATGGGTGATGATAACCTGCTCAATAGCTTGGGGGCTATCCAGTTCAAACGTTCCCTGGGTCAGGGGGATGATCTCGTGCTCTGGTGAGAGCCGTTTGGTGAGGGCAGTGCCGAGTTGTCCATCGGCACCGGTCAGTGCTATTCGCATAAGATTTGCTTTCTCTCCTTCAAAATCAAGGTCATGTCAACGTCCGGGTTTCCCCCTAGCCCCTGCCCCCTCCGAGGGGAGAAGGGGTAATCGGCTCCCCTCGCCCTGGGATGGGAGCGGGGGCAGGGGGAGCGGGTGAGCAAAAATGGGCTATAATGCTTGTATTGGGCAACTTTGCCATGCCCCTGCCTTCAAGATACCAAGATACCTCGTTTCGCATGGTTCATGAGCGTAGTATAATAGGGAAATGGAGCAAGCGTAAAGTTTGTGATAAATGGTACGATACTGAGGGGAAAGGTTCCACATATGCCGACACTGGCAATAGTTATCCTCAATTATAACCGGGCAGATCTGCTCGCCGACTGTCTGCACTCGCTCTATGAACACCCCACCCGCTGTACGCTGGCTATTTGGGTGGTAGATAATGCTTCGTCTGATGGTAGTGGGCAAATGGTCAGAGAGCAGTTCCCCAACGTCTATCTTATCGCCAGCGAGCACAATGGCGGCTTTGCCTATGGCAACAACCTCGCCCTGCGCCGCATCATTGGCGACATACCAGACCAGCGGGCGCAGCCTGCGCCAGACTATGTGCTGCTGCTGAATAATGATACCATTGTTCCGTCTGGCACCCTTGATAGCCTCGTAGACTATCTCGAAACCCATCACGAGGTGGGGGTAGTAGGTCCCAAAGTGCTTTTACCTGATGGCACACTGGACAAGGCGTGTCGCCGTTCATTCCCTACTCCTATTGTATCATTTTATCGCATGATTGGCTTGTCTCGTCTTTTCCCCAAAAGCCCCCGCTTTGGGCGATACAATATGACCTATCTTGACCCCGATGTGGAGACCGAAGTAGACTCGGTGGTCGGGGCGTGTATGCTGCTCCGCACAAGCATCATCCGCGAGGTTGGGTTGCTCGATGAACAATTTTTCATGTATGGCGAAGATTTGGACTGGGCATACCGTATCAAGACCTATGGTTGGCACATATGGTACTATCCAGCGGTGCATATCTGGCATTACAAGCGGGCAGCAAGCACTCGCCGCGCTCTACCGTCTATTCGCGCTTTCTACGAAGCCATGCGGATATTCCATCGCAAGCACTTTGCGGCAACAACTCCTGCCCCGCTGAACCTCATGATTGAAACCGGTATAACGTTCAAGGAGTGGATCGCGCTTGGCTACAATGCCTTCCTCCCCCCAACAGCACGCCGAGTCGGGTAAACCTGTCCGCCGATTGCAGATGGTGCGTCCAGATAAGCATACCCTGAGCATCATGCTGATTATCGGGTTGTTGCTGTGTGATTTGCTCGCCTTCAATGGGGCGTTTTTTGGGGTGTACATCTGGCGCATGGAGGACATCCACGATAGTGGGCTTATGCTGCCAGAAAACCCAATGGAAATCCTCATGATTATCGCCATCGTCAACGGCATATTTGGGCTGACGTTTGCTATCAATGGGCTATATCACCTGCGCCGCGGGGCATCGCGGGTAGATGAAGCCTACAAGGTGTTTACCTCTATTTCGCTGGCTATTGTGCTGACGCTCGTTGTGCATGCTATCTTGCCCTGGTCTGGCTATAACGGCATCCCCCTAACCGCAACGTTGCTGGCATTGGTCTGGATAACGGCGATCATTGGGTGCATTACGCTGCGGCTATGCTATCGTTCGCTGGTCTTTTGGCTACGTATTCGCAGCATAGATACCCGCCGGGTGGTCATTGTGGGGGCGCGAGAGCCGGGGCGGGCAGTCTGGCACACCATACGCCGCAATCCAGAGCTAGGCTATGAAGTGCAGGGGTTTCTCTCCGATTTTCACGAGGTGGGGTCACGGGTGGATGACCTGCCGGTGCTTGGGCGGCTCCAGCATTTAGACCGGGTAGTGCGAGCTACCCGTGCGGATGAGGTGTTGATTGCCCTGTCCAAGCGGTCTCAGCTTGAACTGATGGAGGTGGTGTCGCTGGCAGAGGACCACTCTGTTGCGATCAAGGTCTACCCGGATACCTTTCAGCTTATCACCAACAATGAGGTCTCAATTGGCGATTTGAGCGGGCTACCGCTGGTCAGCGTGAAGAATGCCGCCCTAGACAACCCCACCAATCAGGCGTTAAAGCGACTACTAGACCTCGTGTTCTCTGGGGTGGTGTTGATTGTGCTCTCGCCGGTGATGCTGCTGTTGGCATTGATCATCAAATTGGATTCACCGGGACCGGTCTTTTTCCTGCAAGAGCGCGTGGGGATGGATGGCAAGCCCTTCTGTATGATCAAGTTTCGCACCATGCGGACGGATTCGGAGGCGCGAGGTCCCGGCTGGACGACAGCAGATGACCCACGGGTAACGCGCATTGGCAAGTATTTGCGCCGCTACTCGATAGACGAACTACCACAGTTTATCAATGTGCTACATGGCGAGATGAGCGTGGTAGGACCGCGCCCGGAGCAGCCGCGTTGGGTAGAGCGGTTTAGCCAGGAGATACCGCGCTATATGCGCCGCCATAAGGAGAAGGCGGGGATTACCGGCTGGGCGCAGGTGAATGGGCTGCGGGGGGACACGAGCATAGAGGAGCGCACCCGCTACGATTTGTACTATGTGGAGAATTGGTCGCTGCTGTTTGACATTAAGATTATCCTGCGAACGGCGGCAGACATCTTGATGGGCAAGCAGGAAAATGCGTATTAGGTTTCCCCTACCCCTCTCAGGGGTAGGTCTACCAGACAAAACCTACCATTTCCCCTCTCCCCCTGCTCCCTCTCCCAGAGGGCGAGGGGGAACCGAACGAACCGCGAGGGGCAACGAGCGGATGTCTGGGAGCGGGGGCAGATGTGGTTTATGCCCGTTTCCGTCCTGCCAGCAGGAAGTAGCCATACAACGCCACTCCAGACCCTACTGCCACAATGATCTTGATGGCAAGCGGCAATGATGAGGGGGAGATAAACCCTTCAATGGTGCCGGCAATGACTAACAGCGGTACACACCCTGCTAGAAGTTTGAAGGCGCGATGGGCAGCCAATTTGAGCGCATTTCGTCTGTCGAGCAAGCCGGGGCGCAGCAGTGACCAACCTAGCTGCAAGCCTGCTCCGCCTGCGATGAAGATGACACTCAACTCAATAACACCATGTGCTGCGACAAACCCCCACAGGTTGTCGGCAAAAGCAAATCGTTGGGCTACCCCGGCGATACAACCTAGCATAATGCCATTCAGTGCCAGCACATAGAGCGACAAAGTACCAAGCAACACTCCGCCAGCAAATGCCAAAAACGCCACACGGATGTTGTTAGTCATAATAAGCGAAGCGGAGGCGGCGTTGCCCTCGCTGTTGATGCGATCCCACCACTCATTGCCCTGCTTAATATCGCTAATGACATCTTGGAAGCCGGGGAGATAGAGGGCTACTGCTTCTGGGTCGCGGTAGGCAAACAAAAAGCTGACCAACGCCGGCAAAAAGAACATCAAAAACGATACAAAGGTGTACTTCCATGTTTCCCGGAAGATACGTGGTAGGGTGGTGGTAAAGTAGGTTTGCAGTGATTGTAGCCGGGTGCTTTTGCCACGATAGACACGTCCGTGGGCTTGCCCTACTAGCCCATTCAGGTAGGTATGCACCGGGTGCTTGGGGTAGTCACGGCGAGCCACGGCAAGGTCAGAGGTCGCCTGGCGGTAGAGTTGCCCGAGCTCCCGCAGTTCTTCGGCAGATAGCCCCATCAACCCACTGCGTGAGCGTTTGGTGAGCTTGTCGAGCCGTTCCCATGAAGGGCGTTTTTTTAGGATAAAATCTTCTGCTAACATAGTTCTCACCCACTTTCCCTACCCTTATCATACCAATTTGAGATGGCTATTGCAAGCGACCAGGGCAGGGGGGGAACACCTGCCGGGTTCCCCTTCTCCCGCCAACGGGGGTTATGGGCGTTGTTGGGGCGTTGCGGGTGCAGCAGAGCATGGCAGCACCCGCACGGGTGATTGCCATAGTGCCAGCAGAGGATTAGGGGGGTAGGCATCAATCATAGCTTGGTTGTACAAGTAGTAGGCAATGACGGCATAGATTTTCTTCAACTCCGCTTTATGGCTTGTCGGTGATGTTGACTGTCACTTCAGCAACGCCTGTGTAATCGCCACCGATTACGACATGCGTAATAATCGCGGTATGTGGGGATGACTCATCTACCTTATCATAGATAGCTTTTACCGTCACAGTCTGAGGTTCATCCCATTTTCCAGGCGTGAATTTGAGCATGATAGGTTTGGTGGAACCATTTACCTTAACCTGTGTATCAGGAGTGACGTGTATGATAACAGGCGAAGACGGTTTCTTATCCAATACGATAGTATAGCTCTCATCCTCGCCTTCCTTGATAGACAAGGTTTGGGGGGTGATAGTAACATCTTTGGCATCATCATCACCACCTGGGCTATCGTCATCTTCCACCGTCACGGTGACATCTTTTATCTTGCTATCAGCAAAACCATCATAGGCACTATCACTGCTTACAGATTCTAGCGTTCTGATAGTGCAGGTCTGGTCGCCATCGACAGCATCATCGTCAACCGCTGTCACTGGCACAGAGACCCCAATCTTCCAAGTGGCAGCCGTGATGGTGACAGCATCCGTTACGGTACACTCGGTGGTATCACTGCTCTCTAGCTTGATAACCACAGCATCTGTCGGTTGTGATTTTAGCGTGATAGTAAAGTTTGTGGTGTCTGACGGCTCGCTAATATACAGCGGATTAGGCGGCTCAACAATGATACCAACAGTATCATCATCCTTGACCGTCACCTCCACATCATCCACAGACAAGGTGGCATAGTTCGGGTCGTCACTCTTGGATACCGAGGTCTCGATGGTGCAGGTCTGTTCGCCATCAG
>CAZLKK010000107.1:963-11891 GCA_964559995.1 uncultured Chloroflexaceae bacterium | reverse complement strand
TGGGATCGGGGGCAGGGGATGGGGGTTGCACGGTGAGACATTGCTAACGGCTCTCCACTAGCCTTTCGGGTTTGGGAAAAGAATCTGCCACACCCCTGAGCGGGGTTTCGGGGTAGCGACAGAGTTAGGGTATACTATAAAAGAGTCGGTAAAGACCTACAGAGCATATTAAGGAGCTAGAGCTATGACAACGATAGTCGATATGGTCGCAGAAAAAGCCGGGGTAAGTGAACAGCAGGCACAGATTGCAGTCAATACAATTATGACGTTTCTCAAGGACAAGCTCCCAGAGCCAATCGCATCACAGCTTGATGGTTTGATGGAAACAGATGTGAGCGGGTACTCCGAGCAGATAGACTCCGTGTTGGGGAATCTCGGTGGGATAGAAGGTCTAGGTGGGCTATTCGGCGGCAAGAAGTCTTTTTAGGTAAGCCGTAGCATGATGCTATGGCTCACCGTTCATCTCCCCATCCTCTGCCCCCCATCCCGCCAAACGAACCGCGAGGGTCAACGAGCGGATATATGACCATCCCTCGTCTGGCATGGGTGCGGGGGCGAGGGGGAGCGATTTGTTGCCTGCTCTCCGGTGATGCCCCCACGACAAGATATGGTATAATCAGGCTACCAAGTGAGTAATGCATGGATACCGGATACCCTTCGGGTATTTTTGAACCCTAGAAAGTAGCAAGACCACAGGTGCAAATACAAGTACAAGGCGCAGTCCAACGGAATGCAGGGACAGATACAATCTACAGTGTAACCTTCAACCCCGAAGGGACGATCTTTGCCACAGGGAGCTGGGATACCACCGCTCGCCTTTGGGATGTCGCCACCGGGCGCGAGCTTCACCGGCTGGAGGGACACACTGCCCGCGTCTATACCGTTGCCTTTAGTCCCGATGGGCAAAAGTTGGCAACCGGCAGTACCGACACCACCGTGCGAGTGTGGGACGTAGCCACGGGCAACAACCTTTGGCAGGGCAAAGCCCATACCAACCTTGTGTACAGCGTCACCTTTAGTCCCGATGGGACACTGCTCGCCTCTGGCAGCGAAGATGGCAATGCCGTACTCTGGGATGCCACCACAGGCAGCGTTATTCGCACCCTAGAGGGACATCCTGAATACGTCAAGAGTGTTGCCTTTACTCCCGATGGCACCATCCTTGCCACGGGTAGCCGAGATTGTACGGTTGCGCTGTGGAAGGTAGAAAGTGGCGAAGAGATCGGCAGATTGGACATCCCCACAAATGGGGTAAACAGCATTGTCTTCAACGCCACAGGGACCCACCTGCTCATCTCCAACGTAGACGGGTCGGTAGGGGTGTGGGATGTTGCGAGCAAAGACCTCGTGCTCCAGATGCTAGGGCACACCTATCCCTCGTGGAGTGCCGGGTATAGCCCGGATGAGAGCCTGATTGCATCGGGCAGTGCCGATAAGACGATTGTGCTTTGGGATTCAGCTACCGGCAAAGAACTGCACCGGTTGCAAGGCCACCGGGAAGATGTCTACAGTGTGGCATTTACCCCTGATGGTAAGTTTTTGCTTTCTGGCAGCAATGATAAGACGGTACGAATTTGGGGGCTAGAAGTACCAGCGGAAGAATGGCAGGTATGCACCCAAGCATGGCAGGAGCGCGAGCAGCAGGATGTACAACGGCAGCGCGAGGAAGAGCATCGCCAGCGCGAGCAGCAAGAGCGACAACGGCAAATGTGGCGAGCTACAGGCCGCTGTGAAGTATCCGGCGAGCCCCTCAGCCTGCTAGACCGGATGTTTGCCCAGACGGTATCCCGCAAGCATCGTAAGGGCAAGCGCAAGTAGCCAGACAACCCTTCAGATGGGGAGCAGATGGGGAGCAAAAACGCAAAAGTGGGGTTTTGGGCAAAACCCATCCCCACTTCCCCCAAACAGCCAAGTGGTTCATTGGCTGTCTTTCTTTCTTTTCTTCCTAATCCCACTAGGTCAAATAGCCAGGCAAAATTCAATGAGGAACCCCCTACTGTTTTTGCAACCAGTACTGTAGTTCCTCACCAAAAACCCACCTGAGCGCAGAAAAGTCCACGCTTCGCTGTTCCAATGAGTCCCGGATTATTCTGCGTATGCCTTTAACGCCTCTTCTCGCGTTTCGTAAATGGTGAAGAGGGTATCAAAGCGACTCTTGCGGAAAATATCAGCGATCTGGGGTTGCAACCCACAGAGGCGGAGATCTCCATCCAATGCCTGTACATTTTTGAGATTCGTAAGCAACATACGCAGTGCCAAACTCGCCACGAAATTTACGCCGCTCATATCCGCGAGGGCTTTGCCCTTGTGGTTTTTGGTCGCTTCTGCGAGTTTGTTTTCTATAGCTGCCACACCAACTGCATCAAGTCGGCTAGGCAACTCAATTACCAGAACATCGCCGATTTGCTCGATATTCACGCCAGGGTCCCCTTTCAGTAGTCACTATACAAGAGCGTTCTTGCCAATAGTCAGCGGTGACTTGCCTGCTGACCAGTAAACCTATCATTCCTTACATACGCGCTATTATAGCATGCTTGTCTAGGATAGTTGCAACTCGCTACGACATTAGGCAATACGCCTGGCAACGAGTAGGGTTATATCGTCTGCCTGCGGAGCTTCCCCCGCATAGGTATCAATAGATTCTACCACTTTTGCGACTAGCTCTTCAGAATCTGTATTGAAATACTGCCGCAAGAACTCAATAAAGCGTTCGTCACCATACGGCTCACCAGCGGAGTTCATAGCTTCTGTCACCCCATCACTAAATGCGACTATCGTGTCGCCAATCTCTAGGGTTGCTTGGGTCGCCTCATATTTTTGACCTTCAATGATACCAATGGGAAGAGCCGTACTTTCCCCCCCTAGTTCATACACAGACTCATCAGAGACCCGCAAGATAAGCGGTGGGTTGTGACCCGCGTTGACATATGCCAACGTTCCCGTATTTGGCTCAAGCAAGCCGTAAAACATCGTCACAAACATATTGCTTTCGCCATGTTCACGAGCGGTATAATCATTGGTAAACCACAGTGCGCCAGTGGCGATAGACTCAAGATTGAAGTAATCACCATCGTGCAATGCCCACGGAGCCTGGGATGATGCCCGCAGGAGGCTGCGGGTCAACGCCACAAACAAGGCTGCCGGTACTCCCTTGCCGCATGCATCGGCGACAACTAGCCCCAACCGTCCTCCTGGGAGGTCTATACAGTCGAAGAAATCCCCACCAATGGCTTGTGCGCCGCGATTAAATGCTGCAATCTGCCAACCTTCGGGTTGGGGAATCGTACGGGGCAAAAAGAACTTCTGAATACGGCGTGCAACGGCTAACTCTTCTTGGATACGGTTTAGGTGGATGATCTCTTCTTGTGCAGCTTTGAGTTCTTCATATGCCTGCGAAAGTTCGGCATTTTTCAGTTCCAAGCCGGTAATCATCTGCTGGCTGGTACTGCGAAGGCGGGATGTCCCACGCTTGAGCATTTCCACTGCTAAGACCGAATCACTCAGCAACAGCGTATAGAATTGCTCCAGGTTGAACACCGCGACCAAACTTTCGCGGACTGCTCGCACGGTAGCGGAGCGTGGGCTATTATCTATGGGAGCCATCTCCCCAATGATTTCCCCCGTAAGCCGCACCTCAAGCTGAATCTCCGTCCCATCTACATAGGCAATAACTTCAAGTGCCCCATCAAGGATAACGAACGATTCTAAGCCTTCATCACCCTGATAAAACAACACTTCGCTTGCCTGTAAATGCCGCTGCTCCAGATTTCCTGCTAACCGTTCAAGATCGGGGTCGGAAAATCCATCAAAAATGGGAACTTCACGCAGGCGATCAAACAGAGACTTGGGTTTCATGATGCTTTGCCCTTGACAACAAGTAGCTCATTCCATCCGGTAACAGCGTCGTGGTGATAGGACAGGTAATCGGAAAACTCAAGGACAAGAAATAGCCCCAATCCGCCAATAGCACGAGAACTTACATCCTCGCACAAGTCTGGGGTGGGACACTCTCGCGGGTCAAATGGTCTCCCATGGTCACGAATGAAAATATACAGGGTGCCATCATCGTGCGTGTTACACGCCAGTTTGATCATGCCCTGTTGATCTTCGTCATACCCATACTTGATGATATTGGTAGCGATTTCCTCAATCACCAGCCGCATCACATAGTCTTGGTCCTCTGAAAGCGACATGGTGCTGACAAGTTCGTCAGCGAACTCTATCAGCCGTGAGATACTTTCCCATTCGGCAGATATTTCTATACTTTGCTCCATTGGATGCACCTTCGCTTAGTGTCATAACATCCTACGCTTAACCGGAACGTAGACGTTGTATCCTTGTGTATCTGGTACTGAGGAAACACCTCTGTTGAACAAACGAAGCTCTATCGTATTTTCGGGTATATCTTCCTAAGATTTGCCCGGATACGTTCTTCTGTTTTTTCCCTACATAGGGGGTAATTCCATACCTTCGCCAATTGATCTTGAGCTAGTGCTACACAACCGTTGTTTGCTCTCTGGCAATGATACCATAGCTATCACGAAAAAACAATTATTCCCCCGCTGTCTGGGGTGTGGCGCATGCAAAGTCCGGGCAACCCCCATCCCCTGCCCCCTCCGGGCAACCCCCATCCCCTCGCCCCGTGACCCACGGAGGGGAGAAGGGGAACCGTAGGGGCACACGGCGGTGCGCCCAATGTTCAGATTCCCCTGGGGCAGGGGGAGCGGGGGCGGGAGCGGGGGCAGGGGGAGCGGGGGCGGGGGGAGCGGGTATCCTTATGGTTTGTGTCTATTCCCCAAAATACAAAAGTACGGTACAATACCATAGCAGAACACTTGAGATAACCAAAGCGTGCAACTATTGTGGCAGTGGCAGCGACACTGATTATGACAGTGGCTTGTGACTTGTGACAGGCACACCAAATCATTGCCTACATGGAAAGGAGCAACAGCTATGGTTTCCCATGCAGAATCCCATACCTCACTGGTAGCTGAACTACACGCATTACGCGACTGTGTGGCAAAGCAACAGCAAGAGTTAGCCGCATTGCGTATCCAGCGCGACCTAGCCCTTGTGCTCAACACATCCAAGACCCTGGATGAAGCCCTCACCTATGTATTGGATGCAGTCTTGCTCCTTGACGAGATAGATTGTGGCGGGGTGTATCTAGCAGATGTCCCCAACGGTACCTTTGACATGATTGTCCACAAGGGGCTATCCCCCCAGTTCGTTGACGTTGTGCGTCATCTCAGCATCGACAGCCCCCAAATACAGCTTATTTTGCAAAACAAGACTACGGCTATCTACCACTACTATACCGATCTTTTCCCCAACCTATCACCAATCCAGTTGCGTGAAGGGATACAAGCGATTGCTGGCTTGCCAGTCTATGACCAGGACCAACTCATAGCCGTGCTCAATGTTGGCTCGCATAGCTACCATGACATCCCGGTTGTGCAGCGGGCAACCCTTGAAGCCATCGCCACCCAGATAGGCAGAACGATAGTCCGTTTGGAGCAGGAATCGGAACATCGGCGCGTGGCAGAAGCCTATCGAAGTCTCGTTGAATACTCGCTCCAAGCCCTCGTCATCTTTCAAGATAACCATATCATCTTTGCCAACCCCATGTTTGCCCAGATAACCGGCTATGTGCTAGAAGAACTCTTGGATGGGGGGACAGAAGAGATATACCAAGCAATCTATCCAGAAGATCGCCAACGAGTTTGGACAAATATCCAAGCCCGACAAGCTGGCAAAACAGCCCCTGCCCACTATACCTTTCGCCTAATCCGCAAAGATGGCTCAGTACGCTGGCTGGAAGTTTCCGCAGTCAGCATTACCTACCGGGGGAAGCCAGCCATACAAGGGGCGTTCATAGACATCACCGATCAAAAGCAGACCCAAGAAGCATTGCATCAGAGTCAAGCCTTGTTGGAAGGAGTCTTGGAATATTCCCCTGTTGCTATCTATATCAAAGATATTGACGGGCAATTCTTATTGGTCAACCAACGAACTACAGAAATACTCCAAATGGAGCGAACCCAAATCATTGGCAAAACGGTTCAAGACCTCCTGTCCCCAAGTTTTGCCGCCAAATGGCGAAAAAATGTCCAGTTTATCCAAACCACCGGCAATATGTTAGCACAAGAGGAAACCTTCCCCCAACAAGATGGATTGCATACCTACCTCTCTATAGCCTTTCCATTGAAAGATTCGCATGGGACAATCACGATGATTGGTGGTATCTCGATGGACATTACCGAACGGGTGAGGGCTGAGGAAGCCAACCGGAGTTTGGTAGAACATTCGCTCCAGGGCTTGGCTATCTACCAGCAAGGCAAGTTGCGCTTTGTCAACCCCAGAATGGAGTCTATGACCGGCTATAGCCAAGAAACCCTGTTGGCTCTATCGCTGCAAGATATGGAGCAGCTCGTCCATCCAGACTACCATGCCCCCATTCGTCATTCACTACGCCATATGGCAAAGCACCCGTCTGCATCGGTACACGTTGAATACCCTATCATTCGCAAGGATGGCAAAATACGCTGGATCGAAACCTACGCGGTACAGATTGACTATCGTGGTTCCCCCGCTATCCAGGTTGCCTGCATTGACCTGACCGAACGCCGGCTCGCAGAGGAATCCTTGCGCGAGAGTGAAGAACGCTACCGGATGCTTGTCGAAACTTCGCCTAGTGCTATCTTGCTCACCAGTCTGGATGGCACTATTCGCTTTTGCAATCAGCAGGCAGCAACGCTGTTTGGCTATGCCACAACGCAAGACTTGACCGGGCATTCTAGCACCGATTTGATAGCCTTTGATGCCTCAGACTCAGGTTCACTCGAGCATATCCAACGGATTATTGAAACGGGGAGTTTGCGAAATATTGAGTATACGCTCCACCGGCAGGGAGGAAGCCGCTTTCCTGCCGAGGTCAATAGTTCCGTTTTCACAGACCAACAAGGTAAACCATCTGGCTTGATTGTCGTAGTGCAGGATATTAGCGAGCGCAAGCAGCTGCAAGCGCAGCTTATCGAAAACGAACGATTCGCGGCGAGTGGGCGATTGGCTGCCAGCGTTGCCCACGAAATCAATACCCCGCTCCAGTCATTGCAAAACTCCTTGAGTTTGATACGCAAAATGCAAGATCGCCAAAAACGGGATAGCTTTCTCTTGCTTGCCCAAGATGAAATTGAACGGGTAGGTCGCATTGTCCATCAATTGCTCGATCTCTACCGTCCAACAACGAAAACGCATGGGGCATTGGATGTCAATAACCTACTGGAGCGCATATTACTGCTCTTTGGTAAGCAGTTCAAAGATCACGGTATAGCCGTCCATCGCCACTTCCACCAGCAATTGCCGGTGGTCTATGGACGTGCTGATGAACTGTCCCAAGTGTTCATTAACCTGTGCGTCAATGCGGCAGAGGCAATGGAGCATGGGGGGAGGCTATATGTGCAAACGCACCAATTACCGGACAAAGTGTCTGTCACACTGCGCGATACCGGTTGTGGTATTGCCCCAGACCTGCTGGAGAAGATATTTGACCCATTCATTACCAACAAAGAATATGGAACAGGGTTGGGGTTGGCTATCTGTAAACAAATCATTGATCACCATCAGGGGAGTATTACGGTCAGCAGCACGCCGGGCGAGGGGAGTGTGTTTGATGTTACCCTGCCCATATAATGCAACAATCTCTTATCCCCTCACGTCTTAACTCATAAGCACATTAGAGATAAGAGAATCGTCCTGGTTGGGATAATTGCTTAAAGCCTAATGGCTTGGTTATCAGGCTATTTCTGGCTTTTTGGGGATACCATGAAACACCACATTCTCATTGTTGAAGATGACCACAATACCTTGATGACGCTTGCCTATCTCATTGAGCATGCTGGATATGCTGTTACCCAGGCTGCTGATGGGAAAACCGCATGCCACCTGCTCAAGTCCCAGAGCTTTGCGGTAGTTTTGACAGATATTATCTTAGGGGATGTTAGCGGTATTGATGTCCTGCTTACTGCCCGTTCCCAAGCGAGCCGTCCAGAGGTCATTTTGCTTACGGGGCATGGGTCATTGGATACCGCAATGGCAGCGGTGAATGAGGGGGCTTTTGCCTATCTACTCAAGCCATGCTTTGATAGTACGTTACTGGCATCTATTGAAAAAGCCGTCAAACAGCACGTTGGGGAGCAGGAAATCCAATTGGCAGCAGCTAATTTGTTCCATGCCCTTACCCATAGGCAGTCGCCCGGAGTAGAGACGGCTCCAGCCCCATCTGCTACTCAACCTTTCCCTAGCTTTGCCCCAATGGATAAGGGCACCAAACGGGTGGGCAATCTAGGTATTGGCGATACCCATCACGATGTCACAGTTGGGGGAGTCTCTGTTCCCCTTACCCCTATTGAGTATGCGCTGCTTTCCTACCTTGCCCAATATCCGGGGAAGGTGTGTCGCTACAGGGATATTATCTATGCTACCCACCAACTTGAGACGAATAATGCCGATGCCCAGATACTGCTGGCTCCACATATCCGCAATCTTCGCAAGAAACTTGGGGCATCGTCAATTGAGACCGCCCGCGGAATAGGATATATTCTCGTTGCCCAAGAGTAGGGGATAGCCTTACCTTACCGGATTACCGGGGTAGGTTAGGTTGTAGAGCCGTTGCATATACCCCACCTCACCGGGCAGCCCCCCCTTTCCCTAGCCCTTTCCCCTGGGGGAAAAAGGGGACAGGACAGGGGGAGCGGGTCATCCCACCCATCCCACCCATCCCCTAGCCTCTAGCTCTCGCAGTGTTATATGCGCTCACGAGCGCGATGGAGCCGTACTGTGCGCGTAAACAGCGTCAACCCAAGCAACAACAACCCTGCTAATGGGACACCCGTATGCGTGGCAGGTAGGGGAATGATGGTCCCATCATCTGTGGTACGCACACTGTTTCGCTTGGACTCGACAGTTGGATAATTGGTCGCTGCTTGTGGCACAGGCGTATCGGCGGCATCTGCTGCCGCGGGAGGATCGGCGGCATCTGCTGCCGCGGGAGTATCGGTAGCATCTGTTGCCGCAGGTGATGGGTAGGGGTCAGCACTCGCTGCCATTGCTACAGCCTGTTCCTCAGCCTTGCCTACAACCTTCACCGTAGCGATATTGGAGAGCAACGGGCGACCCAAGTCATCATACAATGCTTCCCCCTGTGCCACAAGGATAGTACCAATATCTACGCCCTCTTTGATCATCGTATAGACCTGTATCTCGATAGCTTCGCCAGCCTTGAGTGATCCAATTTTGTAGGTTATCTCATGACCGGCTATTGTTGGGTCATTGCCGCGATCCGCTGATGCCCCTTGTATCTCCAGGTTGCGGGGCATACTACTACGAACAACAACATCATGCAGTGTTCCACTGTTGTCATCCATAGATGGGCGGTTATTGCGGAGAATGAGCGAATAGACGACCTCTTGCTCAGGAAACGCGCTGCCCCAGTCGCTCATAATACGAAGCGATACGCCAGTATCTACCTGCGTAGGGACCGCCGAGGGACGTTTGGTTGGCTCCGGTGTGTCGGTTGGCTCCGGTGTGTCGGTTGGCACAACAACAGGCGGTTCCGTTGCCACTGGCACAAAGGGCACTTCTGTCGCCGGCTGCACCACTACAACTGGGGGTGTGGGAGTTGCAGGTGGTGGTGGCGGTGTATTGTACACCGTCGGCACAGAGGTAGGCGGTGGACCGAATGGGTCTTCTGTTGGTGGCGGAGGCGGAGGAATAGGTGGGGTTGCATCCCGACCCCTGTCGCTACTGCTCCCACCGCCACCACCGCCGCCACCGCCGCTATCCCTGTCGCTACTGCTCCCACCACCGCCACCACCACCGCCGCCGCTTGGTGGACTCGTTGGTTGGGCTGGCACCGGCGTATTTGTTGGTTGGGCTGGTACTGGCGTATTCGTTGGCTGTTCTGGGGCAGTTGTTGGCTGTTCTGGGGCAGTTGTTGGCTGTTCTGGGGCAGTCGTTGGCGTATCTGGTACCGGAGTTGGCGTATCCTCTCCTGGTACCGGAGTTACCGTTGGGGTGTGGGTAGCTGATGGGGTTGGGGTATCGGTAACAGGAGCGGGCGTATTTGTTGGAAGGTCAGCATTGACCAACAGCGTAACCGCATTTGACGTAGCCGAAAAACCGCCGCCTGATGCTGTGGCACTGTTGGTAATGAGGGTACCATCCGCCGTCCCCGGTTTGACTTGGGCTTGAATGGTAATGTTTGCCGATGCACCTGCGGGTATAGCCATTGAACACGTAACCGTCTGCCCCGATACACTACAACCTGCGCCTGCTTGGATTACCGTCAGATTGGAGTCAAACGTATCTTGAATCGTCACGGGGTTTATTGCCGTGTCTGATTGCGCCGAAAGCGAAAAGCTGACAACATCGCCGGGTGCTGCTTGGGTTTGGAGTGCTGCCTTTGAGAGCTCCAACCCGTCAATGCTTGTCGTTGGGGTGTCGGTAGCGACTCCACCAACTGGAGTACTGGTAGGCGTAGCCGTTGCCCCGGCAGGCGGGGTACTGGTGGGCGTAGCCGTTGCCCCGGCAGGCGGGGTGTCGGTGGGCAGTAACGGGGTATCAGTAACCCGCTGCTGCGGTTGTACCACAGAGTCAGTAGCCCCAATAGGTATAGGCGTGTCGGTAATCCGTTGGGCTGGGTCTATGCCCTGGGCGGGTGCCGATGGCGGCGCGACCCATTGGATAGTTTCCGCATACAGCGGAAAGATAATCATGAGCAAGCTCAAGATAACTAGGGTAATTTCCCACGCAGTCCAGCGGGTAGGTTTGCCTACCTGCTTGGTGCTATTGCGTGGACGGCGACGAAACAATTGCATAGAGATGCCCCCTCCCTGCCCGTCTATAGCGGGCGAGAACCTACAAGTTCT
>CAZLKK010000107.1:0-953 GCA_964559995.1 uncultured Chloroflexaceae bacterium | reverse complement strand
CAATCGGTGCAGGTGATGAGCGTGAGGATGGCTTTTTCTGATGGTGCCATAACGTCAACCTGTGTTGGGAAAACCCGCAGCTTGTGGCGTACTTGGTACTGATATTGCCAACCGCCGGCATCAACATAGATTGCGTCGCCGGCGTGCAGATCATCAAGATTGCGAAAAACACTCCCCCGCCAACCCGCATGTCCTGCCATAACGGTGTTGCCTTCGCCTAGCAATGCGGTACCGTGATGGTAGCCCACTGCATAGTCGGCTACTTGCCATACGCCATGTTCCACAAAAACCTCTTTTACCGGTGTGTCCAACCCCAATGCAGGGATACCCATACGATAGGGGCGGAGATCGGTGGGTGCTTCCGGTAGGGTGATAGGCTGTGGTGCTAGGTAGTCTGCTACGGACGCATCATCTGTGATACCCGCCGGTGTGAAGGGCAACGACGGGCTAGACCTATCCGCGGTATCTTGCTGCCTGTTAGCACCAGAATGTACCGGTTGGGGGGCTATCAATCCCTGGGCATAGAGCCAATCTCGCCCATAGCCATCTAGCAACCAGTAGCAAAAAAACCCTATCACTGCTAGGGTAAGCAACCGTTCTATCCGAAACAACGCATAATCAATCCATGTACGCTGGAGAAACGAGCGAAAAGCCAGCCGGCGTTGCTCTTCTCGTGAGCGTAGCGTGACAGGGCGAATCTGTGGGCGTTGTTCTGGTATGTGCTCTAGTAATGATTGTAAAAGTTTGTCTTCTTCCATGTTGATCAGGTAATCTGGGGGGGCGACAAAACCTGATCCTATCGCCTCAATCATCCCGAATGGGGGTATTATACCACATCCATGCAATAAAACGCAGATCGCGCTGGTATTTGACCCATCGGGAGTGGCAGATATTTCCCCCTTGCCTTAGCCGAGGGGAGAAGGGAATCCGTAGGGGCGCACGGCGGTGCGCCC
>CAZLKK010000106.1:0-11924 GCA_964559995.1 uncultured Chloroflexaceae bacterium | reverse complement strand
GATCGTCAAGGGCGCGATTGGCAGGATTTCCCGCTGAGTCCGCCGCAGGGAGGCTGTCGCTACTTTGAGCAGACAGGACAAAATGTGTGTGGGGATATTTGGGAAGCGTGGCGATCCAATGGTCTGGAGATAGACGGGGTAGCAGGTATCAGCGAGGAAGAGACGATTGCGCTGTTTGGGTTGCCCATTAGCGGGATACAGCGCGAGCGGTTATCTGACGGGCGCGAGTATGAGGTGCAGTGGTTTGAACGCGCTCGCTTTGAGCGACACCCGGAGAACGACCCGCCCTACCATGTGCTGCTTGGTTTGCTAGGTAATGAGCTACGGGGACAGTAGGGGGAGCCGAACATTGGGCGCACCGCCGTGCGCCCCTACGGGTCCCCTTCTCCCCCGCGGTGGGACGCGGGGCGAGGGGATGGGGGCTGCCCGGAGTAACCCTCTCCCCCCTGCCCCGTGTTCTTTCACTCTTCTACCCACACAGATGATGCCCCAACAATCGCTTCTAGCTGTTGCACCACATGTCCTGCTGCCAATACCCGATAGTTAGAACGGAGAACAACCTTTTCCTTCCCATTGGGGACATACAGAATAATCTGATCGTTGCCTTCGTGTGACCGGAGCAAATTATCTACCGATTGCATAAGGGCAATGTCAGCGTCTTGGTTATCTGTGCGCGTAAACTGTATACACAGCATCCGTGAGGAGGCTTGGGATTGATCATCATCAGGTGGTTGATAGTAGCTATAGCCGTTACCGTTACCATTGCCGTTGCCATTGCCGTTACCGTTACCATTGCCGTTGCCGTTGCCGTTGTTTTTGCCTTTCCCCTTCCCATTGCTATAGCCGTGGCTATTTCCGTTGCTACTCGATGGCATGCTGATCCTGGGGCGTGATTGGATATACGTCTGTGGTGGGGTGTCGGCAGGGGTAGGTGTGCTGGCAGGAGCCGTAATCGGGGCAGGGGCAGGGGAAGATGGTACTGGTGTGACTTGCTCTGGTGCTACCGTTGGTGACGGGGGAGCAGCAGGTAATGGCACGCTGTTACCCACACCCGTAGCCGCAGTATAGCTCTGTTCCTCATCATCCCCCCGTCTTTCAATATCCATTTCTGGCTGAACAGTAGGGCTAAGGGATTGACTTGGGTAGGACACTTCTACCGTCTCGCACTTCTCTACGACAAGTTGCAAGGTATCCCGGCGATTTTCTAGCTTGCCTGTCACCCGCAGCACCGCATCATCCTGGAGTACCGACTCATACTGCGTGAACCTACGCGGAAAAATGACCAACTCTATCGAGCCGTCAAGGTCTTCTAGGGTTGCTACCAGCATCGTGTCGTTATTTTTGGTCGTGATACGGCGAGTGCTATTGAGCATCCCGATTATCGTCACCGACTGCCCAATAATCTCATCTTGTATTTGTCCCAGTCGGAATGTCCCCGATAGGTCAACGCCTTGTAAAGCCTGATCTACCGGGCGGGTGGAAAGATACATCCCAAGTAGTTCTTTTTCCCATCCCATCTGTTCTTTCTCATCATCCGGGGTCTCTTTAATAGTCGGGAACGTGATGTTTGGTGTTGTCGTCTGGGCTTTTTGCACGGGACCTGCGCCAAAGGCATCAAACAAACTCGACTGCCCCACCTCACGCGCCTTCTGCACCTCTATACCAGCGGTAATCGCTTGGTCCAGAATGGCGAGCTTTTGGCGGCGTGTGCCAGGTAGGTTGTCCATTGTGCCAGACTTAATGAGACACTCTAACGTGCGCTTATTGATAGATTGACGGTCTAGTCGTACACAGAGGTCTTCCAAACTCGTGAAAGGTCCGCCGTCTTCGCGGGTGCTGATGATTGCCTGGACGGGACCAACTCCCACGTTTTTGATGGCTGCCAAGCCAAAGCGCACTCCCCGCGGATACCGAACACTAGGCGGTAGTACGCCATCGGTTTGGGTTACTTCTTCAATGGAAAAGCCCTGGTTGCTCTGGTTGATGTCGGCGGGCAACACCGCCACGCCAAGCCGCCCACACTCTGCCACACCCTTAGCTACTTCCTCCGTATCGCCTGCTGCGGCGGTAAGCACTGCTGCCATATATTCCGTTGGGTAATTCACCTTGAGGTAGGCGGTCTGGTAGCTGAGTAAGCCATAGAGAGTAGAGTGGGGACGGTTGAAAGAATAGCCAGCGAAGGGTTGAATGAGGTCCCAAAGTTGGTCGGCTTGTTGTTGCGTCAAGCCATTTTTAAGACACCCCTCTTTGAAACGCGGCTCCTCCTGTGCCATCAAATCACGCTTTTTCTTCCCAATGGCTTTGAGCACAATGTAGGCTTGTCCAAGCGTATAGCCAGCGATTGCCTGGAGCAGCTGCATAATCTGCTCTTGGTAGACAATCACCCCGTAGGTATCTTCCAAGATAGGCTTGAGAATGGGGTGGAGATAGGTAATCTGATGGGGGTGGTTCTTGTTGCGAATGTAGACCGGTATCTGCTCCAGGGGACCGGGGCGATAAAGCGCGACCATAGCGTAGAGGTCTTCAACGCGGGTCGGTTTGAGCTCTCTAAGGTAGCGCGTCATGCCCACAGATTCAAACTGGAACACGTTGGTCGTCTCACCATTGCTGAGGCTGTCAAAGGTGCGCTTGTCATCCCAGGGGATGTCGTCTAACTCCATGCGCTTGCCCGTAGATCGCTCAATGTAGTTGAGGGCTTCCGCCACCACCGAGAGGTTGGTTAGCCCAAGAATGTCCATTTTGAGCAAGCCGACCTTTGCCAGCGTGGGTCCCTCATAGGCTGCCATAAGGGAACTTTCGTCTTTGGTGGTCGGTTGGAGCGGGACGGTTTCGTCTAGCGGGTTGCGGCTCACCACAAGACCACAGGCATGCGTCCCCACATTTCGCATGCGCCCTTCCATATGTTGCGCCATGTCTATGACGTTTCGCAAATTCTCATTGGAGTCGTAGATAGCTTTGAGTTCTGGCACCCGATCAAGGGCTTTGGCAATAGTCATGCCCACGGGAATAGACGGGATGAGTTTTGCCACCCGGTCTACCTCACTCAACGGGATTTCCAACACACGCCCGGCATCGCGTAGGGCAGCCTTAGCCCCCATCGTGCCATAGGTAATGATCTGTGCCGTGTTCTCATGCCCATACTTGTCGGCAATGTATTCGAGCACCTCATGGCGGCGGCTATCGGCAAAGTCCGTATCTATATCTGGCATTTCTAGCCGCTCTGGGCTAAGAAATCGTTCAAAGAGCAGTTTGTTTTCCACTGGGTCAACATCGGTAATTTCCAGGCAATAGAGCACGAGCGAAGCCCCCGCTGACCCACGCGGCAGACAGGGGATGCCCTGATTGCGGGCAAACTGCACGTAGTCCCAGACAATCAACATGTAATCGGGGAAGCCCGTTTGGTTAATCACGTCTAGCTCATAGTCGAGCCGCTGCCTATAGTCTTCGGGGGGATTACCGTTGCACCGCTTCATAAGCCCTTCTTCACAGACAAGCCGCAGGTAAGAGGAGGCGGTATGCCCCTCTGGTATGGCAAATTCTGGCAGCTCTACCCGCCCAAAATCGAGGTTAAGATTACAGCGTTCTGCAATGGCACGGGTGTTTTCCAACGGCGCAGTGCCATACTGTTTGAACTCTTCCCACATCTCCTCGCCACTCTTGAGGTAGTAGCTACTGTCTAGTTCTGGTTCTTTGGCTTGGAGCTCCCGAAGGGTGCTATTAAAGCCCATCGCCCGGATGAGCCGATGGGCTTCGGCATCTTCCCGGCGCACAAAGTGGGCATCGTTGGCGATAACCAGGGGGATACCCAGCTCCTTGCCAATACTGACGAGTTCCTCGTTGAGGGCTGGTAATTCAGAAACGCCAGGGTGTAGCTGTAGCTCTAGGTAGTAGTTGTCTGGTCCTAGCACATCCCGATGCCAAGCGGCAACCTCACGGGCTTCCTGCTTTTTCCCTGCACGGAGGTGGTCGTTGATTTCTCCTGATACACATGCGGAGGTAACGATTAAGCCTTCCTTGTGCTGCTCAAGCAGATTGTGGTCAATACGGGGTTTGTAGTAAAAACCGTGGGTGTGGGCGCGGGTAGTGAGCTTGACCAGATTACGGTAGCCCTGGAGGTTTTTTGCCAATAGCAGCGTATGGTAGTAGTGCTTACCAGATGGGGTGCGTTTGTGTGGGGTGCGATCCTGGTGGTCGCCTACCGCCATGTATGCCTCAACCCCAATGATGGGCTTGACCCCGGCTTTTTTGGCGGCATCGTAAAATTCTACGACACCATACATTACGCCGTGGTCGGTGAGGGCTATGGTGTCCATACCGAGGTCGGCGATGTGTTTGGTGATAGCTTTTGTTGTTGCGTAGCCATCGAGTAGGCTATATTCGGAGTGTACGTGGAGGTGTACAAAGTCTTTCATGAGCAGCTTTCCTGATGTTTTTGGTGAAAAAGAAGCGAACGTATGTACAAAATCATGTCTATTGCTAGAAGCTATTATAGCACAAAATTCATCCACATTCTGTCCACAAGTTACCCACAATTGGCTTTGCAATGCGGTAAAACGGACAAAAGGCACATGAGCAATGGATGACAATTTGTCTCACGGGGGAAAATTCCATTTGCTCCCCCCCGCCCTGCCCCCACCGCGGGGGAGAAAGGGAACGAACACCGGGCAGCCCCCCCTATCCCTTACCCTTTCCCTCTGGGGGAGAAAGGGAACCGCGGCAGGTTCCCCCCCCTCGCCCTGGGATGGGAGCGGGGGGAGAGGGTTGTCGCCCTGGGATGGGAGCGGGGGCAGGGGGAGCGGGTGGCAACCTAACCTTACCCCGCCCCCCATTGACGCAGCGAAAGGGACATGCTACAATTGCGCTATTAACCCGTAGGATGGTATGATATACTTACCCTAGTGTTCTACCATAAACTCTAGCTACCCCTTTCCCGATTGACAGATTTTTCCCGTATACCCAATGCTGGTAGCGGGGTTCCTTTGCTTTGCTACGATAGGGCGTAAGACTATGTATACAAGTCATGAGTACAACTAAGCAGATTCTTAATACAGACGACATCCGCCGGTCTCTCTTGCGTATTGCCCAAGAAATTATTGAACGCAATGAGGGGGTGCATGATGTCCTGCTGGTCGGCATCTTGCGGCGTGGTGCGCCGCTGGCAGAGCGCATAGCCGCTGCTCTTGCAGATGTGGAAGGCTACGTCGTCCCCGTGGGGCAACTGGATATTACGCTCTATCGTGATGATCTCAGTGTGCGCGGTCCCAATGCCCAGGTACGCAAAACCACTGTCAACGCCGATATTCGCGGAAAAACCATCGTGTTGGTAGATGATGTGCTCTATACCGGGCGTACCGTACGGGCTGCACTCGATGCGTTAGCAGACTTGGGTCGCCCTGAATGCATCCAGCTTGCAGTGCTTGTAGATCGGGGACACCGCGAGCTGCCCTTGCGAGCAGATTTTGTTGGAAAGCATGTTCCCACCTCACGGGATGAACGGGTTGAAGTACATCTGAGCGAGATAGACGAAGGCGAAGATGAAGTAGTTATCGTGCAGAGGTAAGAGAACGTGCGCTACCTGATTAAAAATGGAAGTATTCTTGACCCCGCAGATCGAGTCATTAGTCTGGGGCATGTGCTTGTTGAAGATGGGACTATCGCGCAGGTGTTTGACCTAGCCGAGATGACCCCCGACCTTGAGCCGATGGGTGAAGACCTAGAGATTATCTATGCTCAAGCCTGTATTGTCGCTCCCGGCTTTACCGATATGCAAGCCCACCTGGGCAAGCCCGGTGCAGACCTGCATGATACGCTGGCAACAGAGACGATGGCAGCAGCGCGGGGGGGCTTTACAACGCTTTGTGTGCTCCCAACCACAAAACCTCCCTGTGATACCCCCGCTACCTATCACTACCTGCGTCAGTTGACCAAAGAGCAATCATCTGTTCACATAGACCTCATCGGCGCGATGACTGTTGGGCGGCAGGGGCAGCAGCTTACCGAGATGGCAGAGCTTGTTAGGGCAGGTTGTATTGCCTTTGGTGATGATGAATTTTCGCAAATAGACATCGCTATGATGCGAAATGCCCTCTCCTATGCCAGTATGCTAGATACGCCTATCATGATCCACTGTGGCGGCAATTTTCTTTCCAATGGTTGGGCAATGCATGAGGGAGATGTTAGCACCCGACTGGGGCTACCGGGTTATCCATCTGCTGTTGAAGAAACGCAAATAGCCGGGGCTATCTCGTTGGCAGAAATGACTGGCGCACGGGTTCATATTTGCCACGTTAGCACCGCTGGCGGGGTGCGGTTGATACGTATGGCAAAACGGCGCGGTGTGCAGGTGACTGCCGATGTTACCCCCCACCACCTGACGCTCACAGACCGCTGGGTCTCCGGTGCTTTAGCCCTCTATGATGACTACCATATCTCGGACAAAACCCAAAACGCTCAAGATAAAAAGCGCAAGACAGTCAAGCTCGACACGCAAGAACTCAAAGTTCCCCTACAAGAACTTCCCAATGATTTGCGCTCCCCCCTCTGGCTTGACCCAACGCTGCTCGCCCCCTACCACCCCACTACCCGCGTCAATCCGCCGTTGCGGAGCTTGGAAGACCAAGAAGCCCTTATCAAAGGGTTGAGTGATGGCACAATTGATGCTATCGCCACAGACCACGCCCCGCATGATATAATGGACAAAGCCCGTTCGTACCATGATGCTGCCTGTGGGATTAGTGGTCTGGAGACCGCCCTGGGTCTAGTCTTGATGCTGGTCAATGTTGGCGCATTGGACCTGATGAACGTTATCGCCAAATTCACCGAAGGTCCAGCGCAAATACTTGGACGTTCACCATCTACGTTGCGTCCTGGCACACCCGCCGATATTGTCATCTTTGACCCGGAGTATCTCTGGACAGTAGATACCGCTGCGTTTGTCTCACAGGGGACAAATTCGCCGTTGCATGGGCAGCAACTCAAGGGGCAGGTCATGATGACGATGGTCGCCGGCGAGATGGTCTATCGGCGGGAGAGTTTTGGGCAGGAATATCAGGGACGACCACGGGCTTCGGTCCTTTCTGGTATTCTCAACAATGGAGAAGAAGAAGAGGAGGATTTCTAACTCGTATGCAACGACAATTGAACGTGATTGGCGTTTTGGTGCTACTTTTCGCGCTACTACTCGCAGGGTGTGCTGCCCCTGCTACGTCCCCAAAGACAGAATCATCTCCCCTTGCACAAACAGAATCTCCCAACCCCGCTGGCACAGCAGACGCTCGTCAACCACAGGATGCTGACTTGGCAGCAGGGGATAATGCTCATGATAGCCAAACGCAGGATGGAGATACCCTGCGGTTGCTCTCTTGGCAGGCACCAACAAACCTCAACCCACATCTAGCGCGTGGTAGCAAAGACTACCTCGCTAGTCGGGTGACATATGAGCCATTGGCATCGTATAATCAGGCAGGCGAGCTCGTCCCCTTTTTGGCGGCAGAGATACCCACGCTAGAAAATGGCGGGGTAGCAGAGGATGGCTTGTCTGTGACGTGGCAGCTCAAACAGGATGTCCGCTGGTCTGATGGTGAGCCGTTTACCGCACAGGATGTCGTCACAACCTACGCGCTCATTGCCAACCCCGATAGCGCGGCGACAAGCGGGGCATTCTATGGCAATATTGAATCGGTTGAAGCCCTAGACGACTACACCATCAAAATCATCTTTACCGAGGTCAACCCGGCTTGGTCACTGCCCTTTGTCGGACCGCGTGGGATGATTCTGCCCCAACACATTTTTGGCGAGTATGCATCACTGCAAGATGCCCCCGCGACCATGCTGCCGGTGGGGACTGGTCCCTATCAAGCGGTGGAGTTTGTCGCAGGTGATGTGGTCATCTATGCGCCAAACCCGCACTTTCGTGAGGATGGCAAACCCTATTTCAGCCGGGTGGAGCTCAAGGGCGGCGGCGATGCCCCCTCTGCTGCCCGTGCCGTCTTGCAAACGGGGGATGTAGACTATGCGGCAAACCTTCAGGTGGAGCCACAAGTACTTGAACCGATGTTGGATGGAGCCGTTGGTTCGTTGGTGATTATTTCCAAGCCGCTGGTTGAACATATCTTGATAAACCACACAGACCCGAACAAGGAGACCAGCGAGGGGGAGCGGTCTAGTATGGAATACCCTCATCCCTTCTTCGCTGACCTCCAGGTGCGACAAGCCTTTGCTATGGCGATAGACCGCGAGAGCATCGCCAACCAACTGTACGGGGCAAATGGCGAAGCGACTAGCAATATCTTAGTTGAGCCAGCACCCTACCGCTCCCTCAACACGAGTTTTACCTACGACCCGCAACAGGCGGCGGCGTTGTTGGATGAAGCCGGCTGGAGCGACAGTGACGGCGATGGGGTGCGCGATAAAGATGGAATCAAGATGGCGGTACTGTTCCAAACTTCCACTGGCTCAGTGCGGGAAAAGACGCAGGAGATTGTCAAGCAGAATCTCACAGACATCGGCGTTGAAGTGGAACTCAAGAGCATCACGCCAGCCGTCTTCTTTGACAACGACCCGGCTAATCCAGATACCTACTCCCACTTTTACGCTGATCTCCAGATGTTTACCATTCCCTACGATAGCCCCGACCCCGGTGCGTATATGCAAGGCTGGATATGCGATGAAATCCCCACGAAGGCAAACGACTGGTCAGCAAACAACATTGAACGCTGGTGCAATCCTGACTACGATGCGCTGTATGAACAGTCTACCCGCGAGATGGATGCCGAGACGCGCCGCGATCTCTTTATCCAAATGAACGACCTGCTCATAAACGATGTGGCGATTATCCCCCTGGTGCATCGTAAGCGGGTTGTGGGGGTGAGCAACACGCTTGCAGGGGTTGAGCTTACGCCCTGGGATGAGGGGGTATGGAACATCAAAGACTGGACCCGCAACTAGCCCGCTTTGGCAACGTATCTCCTTAACCGATTGTTGGTTTCCATACCAACCCTTGCGGCTATCAGTGTCGTGCTGTTTCTGATTCTGGCGTTGGCTCCAGGCGATCCAATGGGCGAGTTTGCGCTTGACCCTTCAATGACCCCAGAGATACGTGCCAGAATCCGCGAGAACCTGGGGCTAGATGACCCCCTCACCATCCGCTATTTCAAATGGATAGGAGCGTTTGTGCATGGGGATATGGGCTACTCCTTCACGACCCATACCCCCGTGCGCTTGCTACTTATGCAGCGGCTCCCCCCAACGTTGTGGATCGTTGGGAGTGGCTACCTGCTGAGTATTCTGCTGGCATTGCCGCTTGGGGTACTCTCCGCCCTCAAACCAGACTCGTGGCTAGACCGATTGGTAGCGACCTTCTCACTCATTGGTTTCTCATTGCCAACGTTCATTACCGGGATGGTTGCCATTTTGGTTTTCAGTGTTCATCTGGATTGGTTCCCCTTTATTTACACCAGTACCGTTGACCTCACTACCCAAAGCGGTATGGGGGCAATGCTCAAGCAGTCGGTTATGCCCATCCTCGTATTGGCATTGTTTCAAACGGCGGCATTGTTGCGGTTTGTGCGTTCTTCTGTGCTAGAACAGGTGCAGCAGGAGTATGTCACCACGGCACGGGCAAAGGGGTTGCGCGATCTCGTGATTGTCCATCGGCATGTGCTGCGAAATGCGCTGCTGCCGGTGGTCACAATGGTTGCGCTTGGCATACCGGCGGTCTTCACCGGGGCGTTGGTAACGGAGCAGTTGTTTCGTGTGCCAGGAATTGGCTCGTTGTTAGTTAGTGCCATGCAAAATAGCGATACACCGGTTATCATGGCAATTACGTTTTTGTATGCAATCTTAATTGTGTTGTTTAACCTGGTGGCAGATATTCTCTATGGCATCCTGGACCCACGAGTCAGATATTAAGCGCGGGCGAGCGGGCATTGGTGCGCCGCGGTTTCGCCCTGCCCCCGATGTCTCCGATGTACCCGTTTGGACAACGGGGGTCTGGACGCGGTTTTTTCGCCAACGGTTGTCGCTGTCGGGCGGGGGGGTATTGATCGCCCTGGTACTGTGCATCCTGCTAGGACCATTTGTCTACCCTACATCGCCAAGCCGCATAGATTTCTCGCTGGCAGTGTTGCCCCCTAGTTGGTCACACCCCTTCGGCACAAACGATCTTGGACAAGACATCCTGGCGCAGGTGCTCGTGGGGGGGCGCATCTCGCTGGCAGTAGGCATCTGCTCAACGGTGGTAGCGGTGGTGGTGGGGACGTTGATTGGCGTGATGGCAGGCTTTGCAGGCGGCAGCATTGATATGCTGCTTATGCGGCTCACCGACCTGTTCCTGTCCCTGCCGCTGCTCCCCCTGCTGCTCCTCATTATTCACCTTTTCCGTACCCCGGCGACCCTGGCGTTCGGGGCAGAGCGGGGGATATTTGCGCTTATCGTGCTGGTCATCGGGGGGCTAACCTGGATGACGGTAGCGCGGCTCGTGCGGGCGCGTATGCTGTCGGTGCGCGAGATGGATTTCGTCACGGCAGCGCGGGTAGCGGGGGCTTCACCCGTGCGGCTCGTCTGGTCGCATATGCTGCCGAATGTGTCGGGACCGGTGATTGTCGCAGCCACGCTCTCAGTGAGTCGGGCTATCGTGACGGAGGCAACGTTGAGCTTTCTTGGGCTAGGGTTTCCACCAGATACGCCGACGTGGGGGCGCATGCTGTATGAAGCGAAAGACTACCTAGACATTGCCCCACATATGGCAATCTTCCCGGCGTTGGCAGTCGTGCTTACCGTTGTGAGCATCCTGCTGATAGGCGAGGGGTTGCAGGCGGCACTGAACCCGTATGGGGACGGGGACAGGAGGTCTCTGTAAGGTACCGGTGTTTCCGTACGTGGCTATAATAATCACGGGTAATCACGGGTAATCACAGATGCCAAACAAGATTTGTGACAACAAAATGGGGAGCACTAGGTAAGGTGTAGAGGGGGGGAAAATGGAGGTGATGGCGGGAGTCGAACCCGCTTTAACGATTTTGCAGACCGCTGCCTAACCGTCTGGCTCCATCACCAATGGACCTATTGTAGCATAAACTATTCGTACTGACAAACTGCCGTTGGTTTTGCTAGGGTGATGGTAGACGTTTTTCCCTCATCATAAACAAGAACTATAGCCCCTGCTTTTCCCCCCTTTCCCCCTACCCCCGCTCCCATGAGGTTACATCCGTTCGTTGACCCTCGCGGCTCGCTTTTGCCATCGCCTCGTTGGTTTTGCCATTCAGCAATGGACGGGCAAACGGACCTGCATATTCTGCTCCCCAAAACTCTGACAGCGGGGTACCCTCAACCAGCACAAGGACCTCATCAAAGATGCGCTGCCCTTGCGTATTGCGTAGCTCTGTCAACGAGAGCACAAGCGTGTCTAGGGCTTGCTGACGGTCTGTGGCAGTGGCAAATTGTTCAGACAAATCTACCACCACCCGGTTTCCCTCTTTGCGGATGTTGCGGAGTACGGTACCTTCCGGTATGGGGCTAGACAGCAGCATTTCGTAATTGCCGGGTCCTGCCAGTAGTTGCTCTACTGTCGCCTGCGCCACTTGATCTGTGCGTTCAACCAACCGGGTAATCCGCACATAGTACCCATTGCTCACAAAGTAGAGGGGCAAAAAGCGTGTCCCGCTTTCGTAATCAGCAGGTAGTCCCTGGGGGTTGTCCATGTTCAGGATGGGTCGCTGGATAGGCAGATTATGCCCACCCGGTCCTATCACCTCGCCCTGTACCTGTATTTCTACATAATCTACCCCGTCAAACTCGCTCAAGGTGAGCGCAATCGCATAGAGACTGAGGTCGCCGCCGGGTTGTTGGTCAAGGTTGACGATGATCGTGTCCCCTTTTCGTTGTATATCGAGGAGCTCTACATCAGCCGATACCAACCGCTTGAG
>CAZLKK010000105.1:5935-12007 GCA_964559995.1 uncultured Chloroflexaceae bacterium | reverse complement strand
GCCCAATGTTCGGCTCCCCCTCGCCCTCTGGGAGCGGGGGCAGGGGGGAGAGGGAACAGCGGGTGACAAAACCAATAGGCAAAGGAGCAGGCAAATCTGGTATAATATGCCTAGAAACAACGGGAACTATCTGTGAACCACACCAGGACACACGACCTATGCCACAACCGACAAATAGCAAAGCCCTACGCTTGCAAATCATCAAATCCTTTGATTTGGAGGAGCTCGAACTGCTTTGCGAGGATGTAGGTGTACGCTTTGGGAATCTCTCTGGCACGAAAATAGAAACCAAAGCCCATAGTCTGATAAAGCATATGCAGAAGGATGGCAGAATGCACGACCTCTTGCGAGAGCTACAATCTTGCCGTTCGCATATTAACTGGGAGAGTCTGTATCCGGTTGGAGAAGAAGCGCAACAACAACAATCAGCGACTACTGATGAATACTACCAACAAGATGTAAAGTTCTTGGATATAGTTAAGATTGCTGCAATGCTATCTAAGTGTAAACAGGAAAAACAGTATGACTTAAAAATCCCGTGGTGGTTTGTCAACTTGTTTAAAAAATGAGATAAAGAAGCAGAAGCTAACCCTTTGTGATAAGCACTGCGTCAAGCGCATACTTCTCGGTGACGATTGCTTTTAGGTCTGCCAGCGTTTCTGATTCCCCCACCAGCGAACCATTATGCACTGCCACCCACTTTCCCCGATATGCGCGGGCATGGTCTTGCAACCATTCCCGTGAAGCCTGTAATCCTTGCGGGTGTACCATATCATACCTCAGCTTCCCTCGTACTCCTGGTGATAAGACCCGTGCTGCCTGCTGTACCCGCTTATGCGTTGGGTAGCGTTGTGCTGCCTGTTGTGCTACTATGGTTGCCCCATCATGCACCCCCAAATGGAGAAATAGGTCAACAACCTGGAGCATCTCATCAGCAGTCAGGGTAGACCAATCCTCTTTTTGCACAATCGCCCTGAGTTGGTCATAGTGGTGATCATCCGCATAGCTCTTCAGCAGCGCAATGAGCTTTTCCGAGGGAGTTGGTTGTTTGTGAACATCTCCCCGATGAAGCTCAACCGATGGTATATGTAGGGACATAGGTATCCTTACCCTTCTTTATCTACGTAATCACTCAATATTGCAGTATCAATTATTATGCGCTACTTTCCACCCCCCCACCAGTATACCATATGTCATGTTCCCGATGTGTGGTCACATCTCCCCCTCCCATCTCCCCCCCATGATATGCTATACTAGGTGCTGGCATACGAACCTACAACACACGCATTGTTATGATACACACCATAGACCGTGGCGCATCCACCGCCAGCCAACAAAACATCCGCTACCGACTCGGCAAAGTCAAAGACCTGCTCCCCATACGTGGGCGTTGGCTCGACTGCGGCTGCGCCGATGGCGGCTACACGGCAGCACTACGGGCAAGCGGCGCACAACACACCATCGGCATAGACGTAGAACGGGATCGCGTTATCCAAGCGCAAGCGCAGCATGGGAGCAGCACGATTACCTTTGCCCACGCCTTCTCCGAAACGCTCCCCTTTCAGAGCACGTCCTTTGATGGCGCGTTTGTCAACGAGGTGTTGGAGCATGTCGCCAACGAGCAGCAAACCCTCAGTGAGCTATTTCGGGTGCTGCGTCCCGGTGGAGTGTTGGTGCTGATTAGCCCAAACCGTTGGTTTCCCTTTGAGACGCACGGTATGCAGTTAGGCACCTTGCGTATCAACCGCCCCGTCCCGCTGCTCCCCTGGCTCCCCTATGCCCTAGCGCGGCATATGCTACGGGCGCGAAACTACTGGTCGTGGGAGTTGCTCGCCCAGGTACGGGCAAGCGGCTTTGTGGTGCAACGGCAGGCATATGTCTTTCCCGTCTTTGATACCTACCGTTGGTTGCCATCCCAAAGCATCACATGGTATCGGGCGGCACTCCCGCTGATTGAACAGACCCCCATCATACGCACTTTTGGCGTATCAACCTTTATCTTGGCACACCGTCCATCTGAAGCCGAATAGTACGGAGTTATGACACAGACAAACCACTCAATGTACACTATCTTGGGGGCAGGCATTGCTGGCTTGACCACCGCCTACGTCCTGCGCGAGTATGGCATCCGGGCGATGGTGCTGGAGCGCAGCGATAGCTATGGCGGACTCGCCCGCAGCTTCCAGTGGGGGGGCATGACCTGCGACTTTGCCGCTCATCGCCTCTTCACGCACGACCAGCAGGTACTGAACACCATCCAGTCGCTCGTCCCCATGCACCATCACCATCGCCGTAGCCAGATATACTTCAACGGCGCATGGATGAACGACCCTATAGACCTGCTGCAACTGATACAGCGGCTCCCCCCAAATGAGTCCGCACAGCTTATCCAGAGCTATGTCCAGCGTGACCGCTCTATGCCCGAAACCTCGTTTGAAGCCTTTGTTGTTAGGCGGTATGGGGACTATCTCTATCACCTCTTTTTTCGCCCCTACACCGAGCGGCTCTTCACCCTACCTGGCGATGAGGTAGATGTAGAATGGGCGCGGCGCAAGGTGCGTCTAGCATCGCCGCTTGACCGTCTGCGCCAGGGAACCAAGACCAAGTTTGCCTCTTTCTATTACCCCGTCCGTGGCGGCTATGGTGCCATAGCTGATGCGCTGTATCGTGTGGTCGCAGATCAGGTGATCTTCAATGCAGAGGTGACAGAGCTAGAACGGGATGAGCAAGGGCAGATTGTTGCGGTGTGGTATGATAGGCAGGGGGAAGGGCAGTGCCGTATGGAGACCTCGCATGTCATCTCCACCTTACCCATGACCGTCAATGCGCGGTTGCTAGGGATAGACCTGTCGCTGGATTACCAGAAGGTAGATGCTGTCTACCTCTTGCTCAACAAGCCAACAATGACCAACAACCACTGGCTCTACTTTATGGATGATCAATCGGTGATCAACCGGCTAGTAGAGTTTAAGCATATGAGCGCGGTAGATACCCCCCCCGACCAGACGGTAGTCTGTGCGGAGGTGACGAAAGATATAGCCCAACCAATAGAGGGGGTCATAGACAACCTGGTGCAGTGTGGGGTAATCTCTCCTGCCGACGTAGCCGATGCCAGTGTGCGCCATGAGCCGTTTTCTTACCCACGCTATCGGCTTGGCTACCCATCGCTGCTCCAAGCGTTTCATACCCACCCCGACCAGCCGCCAAACATCCATTACCTGGGACGTGCGGCACAATTTGAACATCTGGAGGTAGACGACTTGATAGGGACAATACACCGGTACCTCAGCCAACTGGTGGCGATGCAGGAACAGCCGGTTACACAGGAGTCAAAAGTGCAAGATAACCTTGTTTGGATAGTCGTGCTCGCCTGGAACAACTACGAAGACACCGCCGAGTGTCTTGCTTCGCTAACGAAAACTGCCTATGCCCACTATCGCATTGTGCTGGTGGACAATGGCTCCACCGATGGCGCACCAGACCGGGTGCGAGCCACCTTCCCTGATGTAGACGTGGTAGAAAATGGTGCCAACTTGGGGGTGCCTACAGGCTACAATGTCGGCTTTCGCTATGCGCTGCGACATGGCGCAGACTATGTACTGATGCTCAACAACGACACCACAGTAGACCCCACAATGGTTGCCCACTTAGTTGAGGCTGCCCGTAAGAACCCCGATGCTGGCATCCTTTCACCCATCTTCTACTACTATGATCACCCCCAGGATGTGTGGGCATCTGGCGCACGCTATCGCCGTTTCCCCCCTGCTATTATCCCAGAGATGCGGGTCTTTCCCATAACCCATGCTGGGAAGTATTATGAGCTAGAATATGCCATTAGCTGTGGGCTATTGATTACCCGAAGGGCATTTGAGATGGTCGGCTTGTTTGACGAAAATTTCCTGTTTTTGTGGGATGACTACGACTTTTCCGAGCGGGTGCGGCGCAGTGGATTGCAAATTCTCCAGGTGCCAGATGCCAAAATGTGGCACAAGATTTCCCGCACAACGCAGGCGGGGTCGCCGCTCTATTGGCAGGTGCATGGCGAGAGCGGGGCGATCTTCTACCGCCGCCACAGCAGCAAAAATCCACTGGCTATGGCTATGCACTTGGGCTACTTTGCGGTACGGGAGTTTGCGTGGAATCGGCGTTGGTGGACATTCCTCAAGCCCTACCTGCGCGGGTTGCGGCAGGGGTTCACCCGTCAATTGAAAGATGTACCACAGGTGAAAGGGCTATCCTACCCTGGCTAGTGCGGAGGTCTACGCTATGCAATCATCAGTATCAACAAGCACCTCTACCAACACAACAAAACCAGCCGCCACCTGCGACCTGTGCGGCTCGCCAAGCTACACGCCCATCTTTAGCGGGCGAGATCTGCTGCTCGGCTGTGAGGGGACATTCTCCGTTGTACAGTGCAACAATTGTGGGGTGTTCTATCAATTCCCACGGCTCCCCTGGTCGCAGCTTGCAGCCTATTACCAAGAGGACTATAGCTCCTATGCTGCCAGTTTGCAAGATGAACCCTCACGGCTGCGCCGGCTGATTAAGCGGGTGGGGTTGCTCAAGCCGCGCTGGTATGTGGAGCAGTTTCAGCGGGGCGGCAGCCTGCTTGATATAGGCTGCGGCACGGGGCTATTCCTTGAGGAGATGCAGACAACGGGACGTTGGCAACTTGCGGGGCTAGAGCCAACGCAGGAAGCAGCCGACCAGACCCGCCAACGGCTTGGCATACCGGTTATCCAAGCACTGTTTGAGCAGGCAGTGCTGCCCCCTGCCAGTTTTGATGTGCTGACCATGTGGCATGTGCTGGAACACGTCTACTCGCCGCGCTACACGCTGCACAAAGCATGGCAAGCATTGAAGCCCGGTGGCTATCTCATTTTCTCTGTGCCAAACTACGAAAGTTTTAGCCGGCGTATCTTTGGGCGAGCATGGGTGGGGTGGGATCTGCCCCGCCACCTCTATGTTTTCCCCCAACCCACGCTACACGATGTGCTCCAACGCATGGGCTTTCGTGTGGTAGATAAGCAGTGCTTCTTGATTAGCTACCACTCGTTGGCGCATACGCTGGATTTTTGGACACAAACTATGCCCACAGGCTTACGGGGGATAGGCACGATGGTGAGCCGTCTGTATCGGACACCGCTTGCACGGGTGGGGGTCTTCCCCGCACAGGTGCTGGTCGAAAAGCTCAACCGTGCCTCGGTGATGACGTGGGCGGTACAAAAGGTTAGTGATTGATGACGAATCTCCCCCCCCCTTCCTCTACGACAGAGCCAGAACACCCAACGTTACTCCAACGTCTACTCGATTTCAAACAGCGCGTAGCAGCATTGGTCAAGCGGGCGAACCTTGCCCGCTATCGGGTGCTGTTTGGCTTCCTGGTCAATGGGGCGTTGGTGTTGCTCTTTGGGGTGTTGCTCTACCAGAACCGCGAGTCGCTGCCGCTGGTTACACAACTGCTTACCCCGTCTATCATTGGGGCATGTCTGCTGTTTTACTTTGCCTCCTATATGATCCAGTTTCTCATCTGGAAGGGCATGATGGGCTACCAACGGGGCGAGCGTAGCCGGGGGCTAGATGAGTATATCCGTACTATCTTTATGGGATGGCTACCGGGTGGTCTCTGGAAAATCTTTGGGCGCATGACGATCTACCGTGCGCCACGCCTCTCCCGCAACATGATATTGCTCATTAACCTGCTAGAGATGTTCTTACTGCTGCTGGCAAATGCCAGTGTGCTGCTGCTGCTGAGTCCCTTTGCGCTGTGGACAAAAGGCATGGGGATGGGGATATTGCTCGTTATCCTCATTGTTGCAGCGGTGCGCTTCTCACACCTGCTCCCCACCATCTCAGGGGTAAACACAACAGTACGCTGGTTGTCGTGGGGGGGGGGCTATATGCTGGCGTGGCTGTGTGGCGGGATGATTACCTACCTTGTGGTGTCGCCTTTTGCCAGCAGCATTATGCTGACAGATGCTATCCGTTTTTGGTGCTTGGCGGGGGCAGCAGGGCTTGTTTTGCAGGCGTTGCCTATCAATACGCTAGTACGCGATGCAACAATGGCGGCAA
>CAZLKK010000105.1:0-5925 GCA_964559995.1 uncultured Chloroflexaceae bacterium | reverse complement strand
GGTTGATGATGCTGGCGTGTGAGATGCTGGTGGGGTGGGCGTTGCTCGTGGTGATTGGACTCTATCGTATGGCGTTTCGTTCGGGGGATACACCGGTGTCCTAGTGGGGGGAGTGGTACAATGACAGTAGGTTGGCAGCAAAACTTCAGATTGAGAAAGAGCGTAACTTGTGGGACAGATAACTTTGCAATATAAAGAAGGGCTTAGGCAATGACAACAAATGAGTTTTTCGATACTCCACTGGAACAGTCCGTTGTAAAGACAACCATTGTTCGCAAATATTTCACCGCTTGGTCAAATGTTATTTCGACTTGGAACCTTAATAAAATTGCTTATATTGATCTCTTTGCTGGTCCTGGTCGTTATGAAGATGGGACAGAATCAACCCCACTACTTGTCTTAAAACAAGCTATTGATGATGACAAGCTGCGACAAAAACTCGTCACGATCTTTAATGATAAAGATGAAGCAAATGCTCGTTCATTGGAAAATGCTATTCGTGAGTTACCAGGAATAGACACACTCAAATATTACCCGCACATTAGCTGTCAAGAAGTGGGTGATCATATTGTCCAAGAACTTGAGCAAATATCACTGGTACCAACTCTCCTTTTTGTTGACCCATGGGGGTATAAAGGACTATCGTATCGTTTAATTGAATCGGTGTTGCAAAATAGAGGAAGTGATTGTATTTTCTTCTTCAATTATAACCGTATCCGTGCTGGCATAAATAATCCCTATGTGAAAGAACATATGGATGCTCTATTTGGCGAAAAACGCTCAGAGGAACTACGTTCTAAATTAGCTGGACTAACACCTCAAGAAAGTGAGAGCACTATTATTGAAGAACTGAGCCAGGTATTAAAGCAAGATAAACAACGTTTTGTCCTACCTTTTCGGTTTGTAGATAAACATGGTACTCGTACCAGCCATTACCTGATTTTTGTGAGTAAACACTTTCTTGGATATGAAATCATGAAAGACATTATGGCAAAGGCAAGCACTGATATTCAACAAAATGTCGCTTCGTTTGCCTATACGCCTGCAGGTAAGCAACAGTCTCTCTTGTTTGAGTTGTCGCGCCCGCTCGATGATCTTATTGAAATGTTGCTCAGAGACTTTGCTGGGCAAACGTTGACAATGCAAGAAATATATGAACAACATAGTGTGGATAAACCCTATATCAAAAGGAATTACAAAGAAATTTTGCTTCAATTAGAAGAACAACAGATTATCCAAACAGACCCTCCCAAAAGACGAAAAAACACGTTTGGAGATAAGGTAAGAGTAACCTTCCCTCCCATAGAAAGTTGACATATAGCGTATATGTTCTATAATAGAAAGAAGCATATGATTTTATTATCACGAAGCATAGAGGACTGGTGCAGTGGGACATAATTCAACAATTGAGTGGACCGACCACACGTTTAATCCCTGGTGGGGGTGTACAAAAGTATCTCCAGGATGCGCTCACTGCTATGCGGAGTTGTGGGCAAAACGCTATGGGCATAGCCTGTGGGGAACAGAAAACCCACGACGTACATTTGGTGAGAAGCATTGGAATGAACCGCTTAGATGGAATCGTCATGCTGTCCAACATGGACAGCGTGAACGGGTATTTTGTGCATCCATGGCTGATGTATTTGAAGACCACCCATCTATTGAAGATGAACGGCAAAAGCTCTGGCAATTGATGCAAGAGACCCCAATGTTAGACTGGCTTTTGCTAACGAAACGACCAGAGAATATCCAGCGATTTTCCCCGTGGCAGGACAATTGGCTGCCCAATGTTTGGGCTATGGTCAGTGTTGAAAATCAAGAGCAAGCACAACAACGCATACCGCTGTTACTTGAAGTTCCAGCCCAAATACGCGGCTTGTCTGTTGAGCCATTGATAGGGGCAGTTGATCTGACCCAATGGCTACAGGATATTCATTGGGTGATTGTTGGGGGTGAGAGTGGTCATCAAGCTCGCCAAATGCACCCTGAATGGGTGTATCAACTCCGTGACCAGTGTGTGGCTGCGAAAGTACCCTTTTTCTTCAAACAGTGGGGGGAGTGGGGACCTTGTCTCCTTGAAACAGGGGAATATACCATGAGACGGGTAGGCAAAAAAGCTGCTGGGAGAATAGTAGAGGGTAGGACATGGGATCAGATACCGCATTGTGAGCCACATTACTTCTTAGATGATGACAGGTACCACATCCCTTGTGACACTGTGGTAGAAATTGAGCAGGCTTGATACAGTGCTTGTGATGGAAGTGTAGACTGTCTGTGTCAAAGGATTCAATAATCTGCAAGCGTAGGGCTTTGCTTTGCCTGTAGCATAGGTCATACATCCCCCGGTATGTTTACAAATAGTTCTCGCTGTTTCTAGGCATAGTATACCAGCATTGCCTACCCTTCTACCCTCGTGCTTGGTTTCCCCTCTATTAAACCAGTCTATTTTACGAGGGTTTAGGTGAGTTGATCAGATCACAAAGACCTCCCCACAATACCGTGAGAAGGCCCTTGTTTTTTCGCTTTCGTTGGTCGGGGCGAATGGATTTGAACCATCGACCCCCGCGTCCCAAACGCGGTGCGCTACCAGACTGCGCCACGCCCCGATATACGTCTGCATACTTACAATGAGAAGCACACCCTTTATGATATGGGTGTACCTACGCTCATAAGAGTAGCAGGTTGTGGGCAATTTGTCAAGGTGGAAGAAGTATGGGATGGTCATTGGCTATCAGTGGGGGGGCTTTTTCCCCTCCTTAAGCCCCCTTGCTAGTTCTCCCCCGTCCCGCGGACAAACACATTGGGCCACGGCTTGAACCGGGTAAAGAAGGTATCACTGCGTACCTCGACCCCATCCTGCTTGATAACGCGATGTATCACAATATCGCGTCCGTTACGGGCAACATCGCTTTGGTAGAGCGACCCCGCGGGACGTGTGGGGTCTTCAATGTAGATGGGGCTTGACGGGGCAGGTACCTCATTGCTGATGTACGGTCCGTCCAGTTCAACAATGCGGTCTGGTTGGGTGCCGAAAAGCTGGACCGTCAACACGGCATTGGATAGGTCTACCTCAGTCTGCATCAGGAGCCAGTGTCCCGTATCGTTGACAAATTTGAGGTCACTAATACCAGTGTAGATGGTCGCATCCATACCAGGACCATCACCCGCGTTCCCGTAGGCGAAGGGGTCATACCAACTAATGTAGAAGGGGTGTGCGTGTCGCTCAGTGATGGGCAAGCCTGCCCAAAATGCCGCACGAAAAACTGTCGTTGAATCTTGGCATATCCCCCCGCCCCATTCCAGTTGGGTACGGTTGCCAATAATTGCGTACCCCTCAACAAAGCCATTTTCTGCGTTAATCTCGCCTATTTGCGTGTTGAAGGAAAACTCCTCATCTGGTGCAATCAGCACCCCGTCGAGCCGTGCTGCCCCCGCTTGAATGTTGGTTATGCGATAGTCAGCAGAGCCAGTAAAGCTACTTTTGCCCTCACCAACCACCTCAACAATACCCAAGTCATCGAGGGTATCAGCGGTAATACGTGGGTAGACCTGCTCAACAGGCAGCACAATGGTGCGGGTGGTGGGGGAGCTACGTTGTAAGGTTGCGCTAATCACCTCTACCGCCTCAGCCTGCTGGATACGCCAACCTTCGCGCCCCTCGCGCACAATACGCAACGCCCCATCTGTGAAGCGTAACCGTGGCTCCACGCTGCCGCTATCTACGCGCTGCGCCAACCCCTCAACCGCATCTGTCAAGCGTTCATCGTCTAGCTCCACACGCAAGGTCTGCCCATCAGGGGAAATACGGATAAGTTCTGCTAGACGGTCTGCTGTCCAGACATACTGGTCATCCTCGTGGGTCAGCACCAGCGTACCAGAGAGGAGCTTTTGTGCTTGGAGTTTAGCCGTATGCAAAGCGTCATCGTCTATGCTAGGGGGGACTTGGCGAGTACGTACTGTAACCTGCTGCGGGGTGAGGGTTTGCAACATAGCTATCGTCTCGTGGGATGTTTCATCTACAAGCATCTGCACACCAGTCACGCCGGGCGTGGGACGTATAGTCCCCCCCGCCACACTGAGCGTAGCATCATGCGGCGAGTAGTCTATCTCCTCTGCCACATCTATCAGGTAGGCTTGCATCTGCCGCTGGTCTATAACCAGTCGTGGTGATATATCCATACCTTCGTGCCAGATAGCCCAAAGTTCTCGAATCCGTTGGAAGGGACTCCCCCGTTTACCCAAACTTAGGACTTCATCTGCTACCGCTTCGGGAGCAAACGCTACACCTAGCTCTTGCAACGTGGGTTTCCATGCTTGCATCTTGTAGCGGAACAACACCGGCTCACGCTGGAAGGTCATATGGCGAGCAGCGGCTATGGTGACAACCGACTGGCGATCTAGGTTTGCCACTGGAATACCCTGGATGCTGACCCCCGGCAAAACGCGGTTGTAGGTCAGCAGGTGTACCACATAGGGTACTAGCAATGGTGCGGTGAGTAGGGCTATCGCCACCACGACAATGAGCCGTTGCGAAGAGAAGGGCTGCGACCACCAGCGGCGACGGGGGCGGGGCTTAGCGGTGGGGGGGGGAGAGGTCGTTGTCTCTGTCGCTGGTGCATTGGAGCGAGACATGCGCTTACGGCGCGGGCGGCGACGTTTGGGTTGTTTGTCGTCATCCCCCGGTGGCTTTGGGGCTTCGCCGTTGTCACCCGGCTGGCGGCGGCGGCGGTGCATGGGACCATATTTTTGGTAGTAGTCTCCTAGCGGCATGGGGTGTTGGTGTTAGTCCTCAATGAGATTATGCGGTTTGTACCGGATGGGAACCATCAGTATCAGTATTGTCGTCGCAGATTTTTCGGATGTCGTCTAAACTCCCTTGCGTTTCTAATACTTGAACGATAGTTTGTAAGACAGCAGTATTTGTTATGTGTTGTATCTTGTCCAACAACTCTTGGCTAACAGACCCAAAGCGTATTTTCATACCTAGCCGAATGGAAGATTGCAATGCATACCGTTCGAGTTTTTCTTGTAACAGTTGATCGACTTTTTGCATCGCTTCTTGCATCGCTTTCTCATAACCTTCTTTTTCTCCTTCCTTACGTCCTTCCTTACGTCCTTCCTCACGTCCTTCCTCACGCCCTTCCTTACGCCCTCTCTCCATGCTGAGACGCTCTAAACTCATCAGATGATTCACCTTGATTTCCTCCTCATAGCTCAATACCTCTTGCCACACTTCTTGCTCTACATGATCGGGTAACTTCATAATCCAATCTAAAAACCTCTGGAGATTGACAATATCTTGCTTGCTATACCCTAACGGATACAGCCGCTTTGCCAACGTCAATTTCCAGATTTTGCGTTTTTCAATGTCCTGGCGGGTCTCTTGGGTCTTCAAGTGCGCCATAATCACCGTGGCAAACGGATTGGTTGATGCTTCTAACTCATCCCACCGCTCCAAATAGTCAGCGATCTTCACAATGGGGAAGGTAAAGCTGAGATGACACCCCCATAGCTCTTCCTCAAAGTGGTTGGGTCGCCAATTGCGCCGTTCATCCCCCAATACTGCCAAACACACAATAGGCTTTTTATAATGATCCCGTAACCGATAGAAGTAGATAAACTCTCGCTCGGAAAAGTTCATCTGTTTTTGGTTTTGAAATTCAATATGGATAAGCACACTGATAATACTGCCATTTTTTCGGGAAACTTGCACCAGTTTATCTACGACAAGGTTTCCTTCTTTGGCATCTTGGAGAATCCTTCGCAATTCCTGTTCCATAAAGGTATATCCGTTCTCCCAGTCTATCTCCTCTGCAATGTGGGGAAAGAAGAACTCCAAGAATGGCTGAAAGTACATTTCTACAATGGCTTTCCAAGCATTATCGTATTCACTCGTTTTTGGTGTTTCATCCGCACTCATGCCCG
>CAZLKK010000104.1:9304-12103 GCA_964559995.1 uncultured Chloroflexaceae bacterium | reverse complement strand
CCTGTTTTGGTGCAGGCAAAAATGCGCCATGATGTCTCGCGCTTGACCAGTGACGACATAGACCTCTTCAATCAGGGCAAGCATTTTCGTCTCTATGAAAAGCTCGGCTCACATGTCATGACGGTTGAGGGGGTTGAGGGGACCTACTTTGCAGTATGGGCACCCAATGCCCAAAAGGTCTTGGTGTCTGGCAGTTTCAACAACTGGAATCGCACGGATTTTCCCTTGCGCTTGCATGGTCCCTCTGGTATTTGGGAAGGGTTTATTGAGGGGGTAGGCAAGGGGACAATCTACAAGTACTACATCCATTCCCGCTATGGCGGCTACCGGGTAGAAAAAGCTGACCCCTTCGCTCACTATGCCGAAATTCCGCCCAAGAGTGCCTCTATTGTGTGGGATATGACGTATGATTGGCAGGATAGCCAGTGGCTCAAGCAGCGAGCAGCATGTAACAAACGAGACTCGCCTATTGCTATCTATGAAGTTCATCTAGGGTCGTGGCTGCAAAAGCACGATGAGGAGGAAGACCGCTTTCTCTCCTACCGTGAGCTTGCCCCCTTGTTGGCAGAGTATGTGGAAGACATGGGCTTTACCCATGTGGAGTTTATGCCAGTGATGGAGCACCCCTTCTATGGCTCTTGGGGCTATCAATGCACCGGCTATTTTGCCGCTTCCAGTCGCTTTGGCACCCCCCAAGATTTTATGTACCTCGTAGACTATCTGCACCAGCGCAAGATAGGGGTGCTGCTTGACTGGGTGCCTTCTCACTTTGCTGTTGACATGCACGGGTTGAGCTTCTTTGACGGTACGCACCTGTATGAGCACGCTTCGCCACAAAAGGGTTGGCACCCCGATTGGAATAGCTTTATCTTCAACCACGGACGCTATGAAGTTCGCAGCTTTCTGATTAGCAGTGCGTTGTTCTGGCTAGACTGGTATCACACTGACGGCTTGCGGGTAGATGCGGTGGCATCTATGCTGTATCTTGACTACTCGCGCAATGATGGCGAATGGATACCCAACAAGTATGGCGGCAAAGAGAACCTAGAGGCGATAGAGTTTATCCAAATGTTCAACGAGGAAGTCTACCGCCGCTTCCCTGATGTCCAGACCGTAGCCGAGGAGTCTACTTCTTGGGGGTCTGTGTCGCGCCCAACTTACGCTGGCGGGCTTGGTTTTGGGATGAAGTGGGATATGGGATGGATGCACGATACGCTGTTCTATATGCAGCGTGATGCTATTCATCGCAAGTATCACCACGACCAGCTGACCTTCCGTATGATGTATGCCTACACCGAAAACTTTGTCCTGCCCCTCTCGCACGATGAGGTGGTGCATGGCAAGGGGTCATTGCTTACCAAGATGTCGGGTGAGGATACCCACAAGTTCGCCAACTTGCGAGCTATGCTCTGCTATATGTATAGCATGCCGGCAAAGAAACTGCTCTTTATGGGGGCAGAGATAGCCCAATGGCATGAGTGGAGCCATGAGGAAAGTGTCCATTGGCACATCACCAAGCATGCGCCGCATAGCGGGGTGCAGCAGTTGGTGAAAGACCTTAACCGCTTGTATCGTCAAGAGCCATGCTTGCACGAGCTAGATTGTGAACCGGGCGGGTTTGAATGGATAGACTGCAACGACTCAGAAAACAGTGTGCTGAGTTTTCTCCGCACATGCCGCCTAACCAATGATATTATGCTGGTGGTGTGCAATTTTACCCCCGTACCGCGCACGAGCTACCATATCGGTGTGCCGCGTGGGGGCTACTGGCGCGAATTGCTCAATAGTGATGCAGAGTATTATTGGGGCAGCAATATGGGCAATGCCGGTGGGGTGACGGCAAAGAAAGAACCCCATCATGGTCGCCCCTACAGTATCTATGTCACGCTCCCACCGCTTGGGGTGATTTTCCTTCGCAGCAAAGGGGCATGGTAAGCGCACAGCGCAAGGCAATACCCTGGGTTGCTCCCATCCCCTGCCCCTTCCCCTGCAAACGGGAGAAGGGCGAGGGGGCGGGGGGGTTCCCCCTCGCAATTCCCCCTATCCCTATCCCTTTCCCCCACTACGCGGGAGAAAGGGGACCGGGCATGTGTTCCCCCTCGCCCTAGAATGGGAGCGGGGGCAGGGTGAGAGCGGGTAGGCGGCTCCTCCGTCCCCATCTCCACATTATGGGGTCGCCCGTGCTGCATACACCACCACAGCCAAGATGACCAAGCCCATAGCCAACAATACCACCAGTTTGGTTAAGGGGGTCATGACATCCAACAACGCCACCCCACCAAATGCAGCACTCACCACATAGTAGAACCCTACCACCTGTCGCTGGGAAAAGCCCATGTCTATCAAACGAATATGCAAATTATCGCGCCCGGAAGTCGCCACCGAACGCCCATGCAACAACCGCCAGAAGATGAGCCATGTCATATCAATAATCGGGATACCAAGCACTAGCAGCGCAGTAGCCAGCTTTGCCCCCCCCATAATAGCACTTACCGCCAGCACATAGCCAAGCGTCATAGCCCCCACATCCCCCATAAAGATGTTCGCTGGATGAAAGTTGAAAGGGAGAAACCCCGCACATGCGCCTGCTAACGCCAGCGGTAACAACGCCACTGTCCATTGCCCAAGCATCATCGCATGCACCGCCAGCACTAACGAGGCAATAAGCGACACCCCCCCCTCTCCGCAGCCCAGGAGGAAATATTTACCTGCAGCTTCTATCAGATGAACAGAACCGCTCTGGGTAAGGCTGCGGGAGCCGAGGAGTTTAATAAAGGTGTCGTTCTGATACTTCTGCCC
>CAZLKK010000104.1:0-9294 GCA_964559995.1 uncultured Chloroflexaceae bacterium | reverse complement strand
ATATTTTGGATGCCGGTTATCCAGACCATCGTTATGAGCATAGCCAGCCAGGGACTCCAATGGTGCAGGTGTATTTGATTAAAGAAGGGGACATTAAATGCCGTGAGGATAATACCGCGGGCTTCCGAGGCATGCCCATGAATGTCTAGGTAGAGGGTATGGTCCCAGAGGTAGGGACCAACAGCAAGCAGTGCGGCGACAAAGTGGATAGTCAAACGTAAGCTCGGCGAAAGCGTGCGTATATCGTCTATGAAGCTGACGAGGGCAATAAGCAATGCTCCTGCCAACAGCAGAGACAAGCGCAAATGCTCAAAGCGGGAACGTTGGAGCAGTATATCTGCCCCCTCCCAAACGAAGGAGAGCAACAATGCCACCACAAACCCACTTACGATTGCCACCCCCCCGACCATCGGCGTAGGTACACGATGAACATGGCGTGGTCCCGGCTGAGCGACCCACCCGTTACGTTGCGCGAGTCGTACGACAACCGGGATAAGCAATGCCGTCACCCCGGCTGCCACAGCGAAGGTCAGGATCAGGGCGAGAGCAACCATGCAAATCAGTATTCTTCAGAGCCATAGAGTCTATCACCAGCATCACCAAGACCTGGTATGATATAGCCAGATTCATTGAGATGATGGTCTACTGCTGCAAGATAGATAAACACATCTGGGTGGGCATTGATCAGTTCATCTAGCCCTTCTGGTGCGGCAATAATGCCCATAAACTTAATGAGGCTTGCCCCCCAGTATTCTTTGAGAATGTCTATGGCAGCAATGGCAGAACCTCCCGTAGCCAGCATAGGGTCCATAACAATTGCCAAGTCAATGTCGGTCTGTGAAGGGGGCTTTTGATAGTAGACTACTGGTTCGAGGGTCTCGTGGTCCCGGTAGATGCCCAGGTGCCATACATTGACATTGGGCAAAATATCTAAAATAGCCTCAGACATGCCCAACCCTGCCCGGAGGATAGGCACAATGCCAATACGCACCGAAATCTCAAAGCCAGAGCACCGGTCTAGCGGTGTTTGGACCGTCAATGGCGCATGGGGGAGGTCGCTTGTCGCTTCATAAAACAAGAGGAGCGAGATTTCACGTAAGAGCACTCGAAACTTTTTGGGTTCCGTGAGCTTGCTCCGCATGAGAACCAACTTGTGTTGGATCAGCGGGTGTGTTGATATGGACACATGATCTGAAAAGTTCATCAGTGATTATTTCCTATTTCTCTGCCAACTTATATCCCACTCCACGAACGGTCAAAATCATCTTTGGGCGAGACGGTTCTCGCTCAATTTTTTCACGCAACCGGCGCACACACACATCTACCAAATTGGTCTCACCAATGTATTCATACCCCCAGACCTCACGAAACAGCGTCTCGCGGTCAAAGACATGCCCGGCATTGGCTGCCAAAAAGTAGAGCAACTCAAACTCCATGGGGGTGAGCGAAATTTCTTTGCCCCGGACGACCACGCGATGGCGCGGTTCGTCTATTTCTAGCTCCCCCACACGCACGATTGGCGGGGCTTTGCGGGTATTACGGCTCTGCACCCGCCGCAATATCGCCTCCAGACGGGCAATCAACTCCGCCATTTTGAAGGGCTTGGTAATGTAATCATCAGCCCCTAGCCCAAATCCATGCACCACATCGTCAGTGCCATCACGCGAAGTCAAGATGATAATAGGCACATCGCTAACTTCACGAATACGATGGCACGCTTGAAACCCATCTACATAGGGCATCATAATATCCAAGATAACCACATCAAACTCGCTCTCTTCAAACGCTTTGATGGCTTCTAGTCCATTTTCTACTGCGACCACCTCATAGCGAGGGTCTTCAAGGGTTATTTGGATAAATTGGGCGATGTTTGGGTCATCATCAGCTACCAAAATGCGCCGTAGAGACCCATCATCCTGTGACGAACGTTCAATCGTGGTTCTATATGCGTAGCTCATAGATGCATGCCTCTAGGGAGAGAAATTCCCTCTAGCCCTCTGGGAAGAACACCCCGGTTTTGAGCGAATGTACCCCTTTGGTGACGGTTTTTTGTCATAGTGACAGGACAAACCGCCAAACCAATTGGCGAACATGGACACATCTCTCTAACCCAAATAGACCAGACATAATATTTTGCGAGGGTTAGGGAGACCGCTAGATGCTAGACTGCCTCTTCTAGTCGTCGGTAATCGGAAAGGTCAGAGCGATCTGTGCGCGGAACCAGGATGGGATAGCCCTCGCCATGGACTACCTCGGCATTGATGATACAACGCCCGATGTGGTCCTGTGAAGGTATCTCGTACATCACGTCCATCAATACTTGCTCAACGATGGTCCGTAAAGCTCGTGCGCCTGTTCGCACCTGCATTGCCCGATCTACGATGGCTTCCAGCGAGTCTTCGGTAAATTCTAGCTCAACATGGTCCAGAGCCAGCATTTTCTTATACTGTTTGATAATGGCATTACGTGGTTCCGTAAGAATACGTATCATTGCCGTCTTGTCTAGCGGTTCTAGCGCAACAGAGACCGGCAATCTGCCGATGAACTCTGGAATGAACCCATAGCGCAGCAGGTCATCAGGGGTGCTTTGTGAGAGCAACGCATAGTCCGGTCCAGTGGCGCGTTGTCGCTTTCCCCCGCCGTTGGGGGCATCCTTTGTCTCTGATGACTCTTCTGCCATGAATCCAAGTGAGCGATTGGTACCGATGCGCTGCCCAACTATTTCGTCCAATCCTTCAAATGCCCCCCCACAGATAAAGAGTACATTGGTTGTGTCAAAGGGGATGTACTCTTGTTGCGGGTGTTTGCGTCCTGGCATTGGCGGGACATGCGCCTCTCCCCCCTCCAATATCTTGAGCAACGCTTGTTGTACCCCTTCGCCAGAGACATCCCGCGTAATTGAGGGATTGTCTGACTTACGGGCTATTTTGTCTATCTCGTCAATATAGATAATGCCTACCTGTGCGCGTTCCATTTCACCATCTGCTGCTTGAATCAACCGGAGCAAGATATTTTCTACATCCTCACCTACATAGCCAGCTTCAGTCAGTGCCGTTGCATCAGCTATGGCAAACGGGACATCAAGGATACGGGCTAGGGTCTGCGCCAGCAACGTTTTGCCGGAGCCAGTCGGCCCCATCAGCAAGATGTTACTCTTATTGAGTTCAACATCATCCATCTTGAGTCCCGCACGGATACGTTTGTAGTGATTGTAGACTGCCACAGAGAGCACAACTTTGGCTCGGTCTTGCCCGATGATATGCTGATCAAGCTTTTCTCGTAACCGTCGGGGGGTAGGTAGACGGGATGGTCCCGAACGATTAGAACGCCGGGACATACTCGATTGTTGTTCGCTTTCTTCGGTAATAATGGCACTGCATAGCGCGACACATTCATCACAGATGAAAACAGTCCCTGGACCGGCAATGAGTCGGCGGACTTCTTCTTGCCCTCTGCCACAAAACGAACAGATATATGCTCCACGTCCATTGCTGCGAGAACGGCTCATACAAAAATCTCCCAACTACACCTAGCCATAGCAAATGCAATCGTATTTTTGCCCTATGACGAGATGTTTCCTTACGACATACAACTTAGAATCATTCCTGTGGTGGTTCCGGTTCTGTTGACCCTATCAAATCTTCCTTATTGAGTATATCATCAATGATACCATAGGCTTTGGCTTCTTGCGGGTCCATAAACAGGTCACGGTCAAAGTCTTTAGCGATACGCTCAATTGTTTGTCCGGTATCACGCGAAAGCAGTTGGCGAATAACCTGCTGCTGGCGGAGGAGCTCGCGGGCCATAATCTCTACATCCGGGGCATACCCACGGGTGCCGCCACCCGCCGGGTGCATGTGGATGGTTGAATGGGGCAGACTATAGCGTTTGCCCTTTGTCCCCCCTGCCAACAATGGCGTTGCCATACTGCCAGCCATCCCTAAACAAAAGGTGCTGACATCTGCCCGAATAGCTCGCATAGTATCATAGATAGCCAAACCAGCGGTAATAGACCCTCCAGGGCTATTGATATAGAGCATAATGTCCCGTTCGGGATCGTCATGATCCAGATAGAGCAGCTGAGCGGTGATTAGGTTGGCTATTTGGTCGTCTATCGGCGTTCCAAGCAAGATAATACGCTCTTTGAGCAGCCGCGAGAAAATATCAAATGCTCGTTCGCCACGGTTAGTATTCTCTACGACCATGGGGACAAGCTGTGCCGGCATAAAATCTCCCATATCATCACCAGAGAGAGAACGCCAGTCGCTAACGTAAGGTGAAAGCCACCTCATACATATCCTCCAATACTAGCACACATCAGAATTTCCTTCTCTTTCTAGTATACGCTTATCTCTCAACCTCATCAACCCTTTGGTCTGGTGAGGGAGCAGATTCATTGGCAGACGTGCTCGGATTGCCCCTAGCATCGGGGAGTGTCTCAGGGGAATCCTGGCTGATGGGCGTTGAGACGATTTGTCCTTCAATCACCACGGGGGTATGCCCTGCTGGTTGGTCTGCAACAGCATCATCGGCAAAGTCTTCATCGGCAAAGTCTTCAACGGCAAAGTCTTCGTAGGCAAAGTCTTCGTCTTCATCGCCAAAGTCAATATGGTCAACATCGTCTGGCATACTTGGTGGTTCTTTACCTGTGACAACCGTTACGAGTCGTTGTTGGGCTTTATTTTCAAGCGATACTCGGTAGAAATGATCAACATACTGTTGTTGGATCGTTGGGTCTTGGAGCGAGTAGAGTATGTTTGGGTCTTTGTTGACCAATTCTCCAATATACAAATTTATATCTTCTGGCTCAACCACGAGATTTTCTTTCTCGGCAATCTTGAGGAGAATAAGACTCTCTTTAAGGTCATGTTCTGCTTCTGGGAGAGTTTCTTGGAAGAAGGTTTGGCGATCCTTGCCAGCAATGGTGTATATTTGCTCGGCAGTAATCCCTAGTGGCGCATACTTCTGCTCAAATTCCTTGAGTTTACTGTTGGCAAATTCTTCTATGCTGACATCGGCTATGTCATACTCGCTCACGTCAATCAGGTGGTTTATGGCTTGTTCATACACTGCGGCGCGTGCTTGGCTGATCAGGGATACTCGGATCTTCTCCGTGACATTTTGGCGCAATTCCTCCAATGTTCCCTGGTATTCTTCAATCTCTGGGAGTTCATCCCAATCGGGCAACACCCGTTCTTGAATATCCACGAGGCGTAGCTGGAAGATTCCCTCTTTGCCGGCGAGATTTTCGTCTGGGTGGTTGGCATCAAGGTTGGCGGTCAGCTCTTTTTCTTCATTGATTTCTGCGCCAACTAGGGCTGCATACAATTCTGGGATGATGCGACTTTCTTCAAGGATAAGGTCTTGCTCCATGCCGTTATCAATGCCTACATCATCTCCCATGATGGATTTGCCTTCAACAACGATATTGACCAGCACTTTGGCAAGGTCGCCTTTTGCAGCCGGGCGTGGCTCATCAAGCTCACGCAGGGCAACATGTTTGTCCCGCAGCATCTCCATGGCATAGGTAATCATCTCTTCTGTAGGCTCTGGTTCCTCAAGCGGGTAGCTTAATGCGGTATAATCGGGGATGGTGACAGTCGGGGGAATAGGCACGATAACCCGAAAGCGAAACCCATCAGCGGTATCTATCGCTTCTACATCTGGTTTGCCAACGGGAGTAATTTCTTCTGCTTTGATGGCTTCTTCAAAGGCCTTATTCATCAATTCGCCAGAGGCTTCTTCAAACAAGGCTTCTTTGCCAAAGTAGCGTTCGATAATAAACCGGGGGGCTTTCCCTTTTCTAAAACCGGGAATCTGCATTTCTTTCGACAGACGACGAGCAGCACGATCTAGCCCTTTTTGTACTTGTGCTTCGTCTAGCTCAATGTCTAGGGCTATTCTGCCATTCGGTATCTTTTCAGTCGTAACTTTCACCGGCTGAATACTCCAATCTCAACACTATCTTTACGGTATACTAGTACGCCATTATAGCATGACTTCATGACCATTGTCTATCAGGCGACAAAATGGTGGGGGCATACCTCTCCCCCATGCTGCAACTTTTGCCAGATTGTGGTAGCATGGAGGTTAGCTATGGAAAATCTAGGAGAAAACTCACCTCCATATAGAGCACTCCAAGCGGAGGTTGCTGTCCTACGCCAACGCAACATTCAGTTGGAGAATACTGTAGAACGATTGGCTACGGAACAGATGCGCCGAATCCAAGCAGAGCACGCTCTCTGTGTGCAACGCGATTTAGCGATAGCTCTCAGCTCGACCAACGATATGCAAGCAGCACTCCAGTGTTTGCTGGATATGGTCATGCAAATAGAAGGCTTTGATTGTGGGGCAGTCTATCTTGTTGATACAGCTACCTCTGCGCTGGATATGGTCGCGCATGTTGGGCTGTCCAATGCGTTTGTTGAGCACACCCGTCACTACGAGCTACACATGCCCCATGTGCAGATGGTACTGCAAGGCAACCCTATCTATGGTAGTTACTGCCAGACGGTGCCAATCCTTGACCCTATCCGTGAGCAGGAGGGGTTGTGCTCGTTGGCTGCTGTGCCGGTCTGGTATGAAGGTCAGGTGATAGCCTTGCTCAATGCGGCATCCCATACCTTCGACTCTATTCCTGTAAGTTCGCAGATGTCTATAGAGACGATAGCTCACCAGATAGGCGGGGTTATCCTTCGGGTAGAGATGGAGCATGCGGTACGGGAAAGTCAGCGCAATCTCCAGCGATTCTTCGATGGGGTAGACGATTTTCTCTTTGTGCTGGATACCCAGGGGAATATGCTCTTTTGCAATCAAGCGGTAGTAAACCGGCTAGGCTATACGTTATCAGCCATTCAAGGCATGCCGTTTCAAGATATACACCCGCTCGAATGTCGCCAGCCAATCATGACGTGTGTGGCTACAAGGCAAAAGGGGGTTGTAGAGAGTCTGCTTATCAATCGCTCAAAGATGGTGAGTATCCCGGTAGAAACTCGCTTTACTCGTGGTATCTGGAATGGAGCCGATGTCATCTTTGGGATGGCGCGAGATATAACCGAACGCAAGAGGGCAGAGCAAGCATTGTTTAATGCCCGTATGCAACTTGAATCACGGGTAGATGAGCGGACAGCAAGTCTGCAAGGCACGGTTTCTTCCCTTGCCGAGAGTGAAGAACGCTACCGTACTCTGGTGGAGACTGCGCCTGATGCGATTTTGCTCACAGACTTAGCAGCAAAAGTGACTTTTTGCAATCAGCAAACCCTGAATATGTTTGGGTTTGCGACGATTGAAGAAGTAACTGGGCAGTATTGGGGAACGCTGGTCGCTCCTGAATTGCATCTCGATTCGGTAGCCTTTGCCCAAATGGTAGTCCATCATGATACGATACGTAATGTTGAGTATACCCTGCGTCGGGTGGATGGCAAGCAGTTTCCCGCTGAGATTAGCAGTGCGGTTATCCGGGTGCATGATGTTCCATCATCGCTGGTTATTATGGTGCGCGATATAAGCGAACACAAACGATTGCAAACGCAAATTTTGGAAAATGAACGGTTTGTCGTTGGTGGTCGGCTTGCTGCTAGTGTTGCCCATGAGATCAATACGCCGCTGTTGTCGCTTGATTTTTCGTTGGAGATGGCTCAGATTGTGCCAGATAAAGAACGACCTAATTTTTTGCAAGATGCCCGTGAAGAGATTCAGCGTATTGCGCGTATTGTCAACCAACTGCTAAACTTGTATAATCCAAATGCAGTATCCTATGCTCCAGTTGATATAGATATATTGCTAGAACGCATTTTGCTGCTGATGGGAAAATGGATACGTGAGCATCGGGTGAATATTGAGCAAAATATTGCCGATGATATATCACCGGTTTGGGGGCATGCCGATGAGTTGATGCAGGTTGTGTTGAACCTGATGTTCAATGCGGTGTATGCCATGCCAGAAGGAGGAACGTTGCAGGTACGGATATGGGGGGCAGATACTCCGCCCCAGGTGCGGGGAGTTACCTCTCCCAAAGAGCCACCAGAACTGTCCGAAGTTGTGGTGCTTGCTATAGAAGATACGGGCTATGGCATTTCGCCCGATATTCAAGATCGGCTGTTTGAGCCGTTTTTTACCACCAGAGACCAGGGTACGGGGTTAGGTTTGGCTATCTCTACCCAGATCGTGCAAGGTCACGGTGGATTTCTCGGATTGGAAAGTACGCCGGGGGTCGGCAGTACCTTTTTTGTTGTGCTCCCGGTGACGAAAGAACAACATACACAGTAAGGATTATGAGGATGAGTTCACATATACTAGTCGTTGAAGATGATGTCAAAGCATGTAATAAACTTGCGTATCGGTTGCAATATGCCGGGTATCAAGTTACCCAGGCGTATGATGGGGAGTCTGCTCTTCGGTTAATGCAAGCAGAAGAATTTGACGTGGTATTGACCGATATTGTTATGGGGAATGTTGATGGTATTCAGGTCTTGCATGCTGCTCGCAAGCAGAAAAATCATCCGTCAGTGATTTTGCTTACGGGCTATGGGTCGCTGAATACCTGTATAGAAGCTCTGCGCTCAGGGGCATATGATTATTTGCTCAAGCCCTGTTCACCGGAGCAGATTGTTTCTTGTGTGCAAGGCGCGGTGAAACGCTACTCTGCTGAGCACAAGCTCCGTGATGTTGCCAATATTCTGGTGGGGCATGTTAATGAGCAGATTGGCAATATTGCTGCTTCGTTGCCGGGGGTTGGGATGCTTGAACAAGTTCCCTCGTTTCCGGTGAGGGTTGGGTCGCTTTCTGTAGGCAATTCGCGCCATGATGTTTTGTTTGATGAAGAACAGGTGCATCTTACCCCGATTGAGTACACGTTGTTGCGCTATCTTGCCGAACGGGTTAATGATCTATGCCGGTTGCGTGATATAGTGCGGTATACGCATGGCTTTGAGACAAACGATAATGATGCCTACAATTTGCTCAAGACCCACATTCGCAATCTTCGCAAGAAGATTACGCCGGGGTATATTGTCAATGAGCGTGGGCGAGGGTATCGGCTCACGCTGCCCAAGGGGTAAGCGGGTTCCCCCTGCCCCCTCGCTTACAGGGGGAGGTTAGGGGAGAGTAACCAAAGTCTCACCGGGCAGCCCCCTGCCCCTTTCAGGGGTAGGTCATACCGATTCCAGGCAAATGGAACCAGAGATGCCCATAGATAGACCTAGATACCGGGCAAGAGATTCTCGACAGAGACGCAGAGACGCAGAGATTCGGACAACAACGGGCTATGCTGTAGCATCTTGCCCGGAAATCCTG
>CAZLKK010000103.1:0-12108 GCA_964559995.1 uncultured Chloroflexaceae bacterium | reverse complement strand
ATGGAAGCCAATATCGCCGAGAAGACCGGCAAAACCGTCCCGCAGTGGGTGGCCGTGGTAAAGAAATCCGGCCTGCAGAAGCACGGCGAGATCGTCAAGCACCTGTGCTTGTGGCTTGAAGGTATGGATAATCTGTTGGAGCACCTGTTGGGGGGGACGAGGGGAGCCATCCCCACAGCGCATCTCTAGGTACAAATGGGCATCAGGAAAAAACCTCTCAAGCTGTTGAGCAAGCATATAGGCGAGTTCTGTTTTGCCCACCCCGCTGCTCCCATAGAGCATGACGGTTGTTGCCCCTTGTGGTGCCGCTTGGCGTATGCCCTCAGCCAACCGCTCAACAATAGCCGTGCGACCAATGGTGTATTGAACTGGCGCACGCAGTTGATGAAAAATGGCTTCCCGTTCAGGTGGGGATAGTTCTTGATCGGGGGCATAGGATAGTTCTTGTGCTGTTTGTTCTTCGTTTTCCATCATGGTATTGGGTTACACCAAAATTTCGCGGTCTATGCGCGATACGCCCCAGGCGACAATATGCACTGCCCAAGCGAGCAATCCCAGGGTACAGATAATGCCAATGGCGGCTGCCCATGATTCGGCATCGAGCAGCATGGACATCCAGAGGGGTGCGCCAAATAGCCCCCGGACTATCAGGGAAAACACGAGCGGAGCGGGCAGGAGCAAAGCCAGCATACTTGTCCAAGAAAAGCGGATAATGAGCAGCAGGATATAGAGGGTGGCAAAAGAAATTAGGGCTGCCATAAGCGTTGAGAGAATCCAGTGATCTATGCCAAAAGGGAGCAACGATTGGTTGGTGTAGCTCCATATGCCCAGGTTTAAGCCGGAAAGTTCTATCAAGAGGTGGTAGAAGACAAAGGCAGCATAGGTAAATAGCCCCATCACATAGCTGGCAAACCACCAACGCAGGCGATAGAGCAAGAGCACGATAAGCGCAGGGAGCATATAAAACCATGCCGAGCCAATAACGATGGGCTTATACAGGTTGATGCCTGCAAACGAAACCATCGTGGACATTTCGGCGGTGTAGATTTCGTTGTAGAGCAGGGTCCAAAGCGGTGATATGTCCTGCTAAAAGCGCAAAGAAAAAGAGTGGAGTACGCCAACGCCACCAAAGATAGATGGCAGCACCATAACACGCGATAGTCAACAGCATATTTGCTGCTTGCATAGGATTGCCTCAGTTTTCAAGAAAAGCGATGCATTGTGGTACCTGTTACCAGAAAGCGATTTTAGCCGATAGAAGCAAGGGAGTCAAGCGTGTGGCAACTTTTTCGTGGGGATGTCTGATATACATGTTGCCTCTATCACGTATAATGGAGGCAACATTGATGCCATGTGGTGTTTGCGGGTATAGGGTCTAGGGATAGAGAAAACAACCCTCTCTCCCCCTTGCCCCCGCTCCCATTCCTGGGCGAGGGGGAGATAACCATTCCCCCGTGTTGGGCGCACCGCCGTGCGCCCCTACACCCGCACACATCACATGGATGAAGAGTAGGTTTGTGCTATACTACAACTATTATGCAACCAAACGACAAACCGGGGTTATTTGGAATAACCTATTCAAACCGTGATTTCACCCAGAAAGAAAGTTGGGGGAAGAATCAGTTTAACAATGCTTTCCCGGCTTCTCTTGCTTGCTATATGGGTGTTAAGGGAATAGCTCCAGTGTATCTCTGTGTAGATACACAAGGGCAATTTCAACAAACAACCCTTCCTATTGAACAACTGTTGGGGATGAAACCTTTACAACCCCATCTACACTTTAGTTTTGAACAACCGTATACTCCCTATGCTGATCTTGTGATAGGAACTCTTCCTGGAATTGATTTGGTTATCCAAGATACTTCAACTCCATATAGAGATTGCCTACGAGGTTTAGAAATTAAGCTAACGGCTCTCCCTGACTACACTACCTGTGAGCTTTCAGAAGATCAGTATGGGTGTGAAATGGTCATTCGTCCTGATACCATTGTGTATGTTGGGCTAAGTTTTGCTGTATGTTACCGGGACAAGAGAGAGCAACTGCTCCAATTGCTTGCACCGATTTGTGATTCTATTGACAAATGGGAAGACCCCGATAGTGTACGCCCCTATCTTCATTTATTTGTTGAGGTTCTGCAACAGATTATGAAGCTGCAAAGTCATAATCAACAACCACTGCTTATACAACCAGTATGGAAAACAACAGGTAAGTTGGGTGTACTAGCAGAACAATGTTTTGATATGTTTGTCTGGAGTGACTTTGGGTTTACTCGTATGCTTACCGAACAAGCCCTGAATGTTCAGTATAGCCGAATAACACGGATAGAACGTTCTGTTGTTTGGTTAGTCAAAATGCTGTGTGATTTTGCTCGTAATGGGAAGATACACCACCGCCAAGTAATAGACCAAATAAGTTTTGACACGAGAAACGATAAAGCTTTTTCATTGAGTGGTGGTAATACTCATCCCTATATGAAGTCTCAAGAATTAACAACACCAAGAGTTAGCAAATACGCTGTGAAAGATATTATACTAGGGAATGGACAAAGATTTCTTAGCCCAGAACGAAGATTGGATGCTATCATTGTCAATTCTCCCTATCTCTTCACCTAACAAAGAGGCAAGCTATGCATGTTCTTGATTTGTTTGCTGGTTGTGGGGGTATGTCACTAGGGTTTATGCAAGCCGGCTATACTATCAACGCCGCCTTTGATAACTGGCACCCTGCTATCAAGGTTTATCGCAACAATTTCTCGCACCCTATTGTTGCCGCTGACCTTCAGCAACTTCACGAAGCTATGCCGATACTAGATCGTTTCGCTCCAGCAGATATGATCATTGGTGGTCCGCCATGCCAGGATTTTTCCTCTGCTGGAAAACGTGATGAAGGGTCTAAACGCTCCAACCTTACCGTCATGTTTGCTCGTATCGTTGCTCTGCTGTTGCCCAAATGGGTAGTTATGGAAAATGTAGAGCGGACAATAAAGAGCAAAGCCTATCGAGAAGCGTATACTATCCTAGCCACAGCCGGCTATGGATTAACCGCGTGTGTCCTAGATGCCAGTTTATGTGGTGTCCCCCAACAGCGAAAGCGGCTCTTTCTCATAGGAGAATACAACGGCTACCACCAAGCTCTACTTACCCATCTGCATAGCGGTCTAGCCAGCACTCCTATGACCATACGGGATTATTTTGGTGAGAGTTTGGGTATTGAACACTACTATCGCCATCCAAGAAGCTACCAACGTCGAGCTGTATTTAGTATAGATGAGCCAAGCCCAACGATACGGGGGGTAAATAGACCTATCCCTAAAACATATCGTCCCCATCCTGGCGATACTGCCCCGCTAACGCCTGAACTGCGCCCATTGACAACTTGGGAGCGAAGCCAAATACAAACGTTCCCACCGGATTTTATTTTCACAGGCACAAAGTCTGAACGGGAGCAGATGATTGGTAATGCGGTACCAGTACGTATGGCAGAATATGTAGCAGGTTGCATCTTGCACTATACCCGTATTGCGACACAACAAATCCAATATTCCATCAAATTGAACCAGATACAAGACTACACCCAACAAACATTTTTTGAAACCTTAAGTCCTTCTTGATAGGATACAAGTGATACAACAGGAGTCAAAACACACGCTATGCTAGACATGCTGATGAACTATCCCCCGATAATCCAAGCGGTGCTGGCAACCCTCTTCACCTGGGGAGTTACCGCACTGGGAGCGGGGACAGTCTTCCTTACCCGCAACTTTAGCCAGCGGGTACTCGATTGGATGCTTGGTTTTGCGGCTGGTGTCATGATAGCTGCCAGCTTTTGGTCATTGCTGGCACCGGCGATTGAATACGCAGAACAGCAAGGCACCCCCGGCTGGATACCGGCTATGATTGGGTTTCTCCTTGGGGGTATATGTTTGCGTGGGATAGATATGATCCTGCCCCACCTGCACCCTGGCGCACCCAAGCGAGAAGCCGAGGGTATCAAGACAACGTGGCAACGTTCCGTGTTGCTTGTGCTTGCCATCACCATCCACAACATCCCTGAAGGGCTGGCGGTGGGGGTGGCGTTTGGGGCAGCAGATATGGGTATCCCCACAGCGACCTTTGCGGGTGCGGTTGCGTTGGCGATAGGTATTGGTTTGCAAAACTTCCCCGAAGGTATCGCCGTAGCCATCCCAGAGGCAAACCGCGAGGGCAACGGCGACTTGGCGACCATGGGGGTGATGCTTGGATTTACCGTCATGATGGTATTGGATGTAGCGTTGGGGTAAAATGTGGTATATTATCTTCAGCCAACTATTGATTGTACCTGTAACCATCTCGTGAAAAGAGCCAAAATATATGCAATACCATCGTCTATTCCTTATGCTTACCCTGCTGCTCATCCTAGCAGGAATACCCAGTCTCCCCGTGCAAGCCGTCGTCCCACCATCCTACCACCCCGTGGGACCGGGCGATACCTACCTTGCCCTGGGTGACTCCCTGACGACTGGCGAGGAAGCCTCCGCGAACAACGACAACCAACCTGGCTACCCTGATATGCTGGTGGCTCTGCTCCGCAATGAGCACCCCAACAGCAATTTCATCAACGTAGGGGTATCAGGCGAAACTTCTACTAGCATCCTGACCAATGGGCAGCTTGATCAAGCGATAGCCGCTATTGCCAGCGAGCGCGAAGCCGGGCGGCGGGTGGGTCTGGTGACGCTAAGTATTGGGGGCAATGATGTAGTAGATGTCCTGTTGGGCAACAGTGATGGGGAAGTAGCCCTACAACAGTTTGGGGCAAACCTTGAGACGATTATCAGCCGGCTGCAAGCCACGCTCAATGACCCCTACGACACGCCACAATGCGACATTCTGCTGATGACCTACTACAACCCTTACCCCAATTTGCCCATCCCGCCCTCTGGCGAAAAGTTGGCAGATATTTGGACTCCACGCTTTAATACTGTCATCAAAACCGTAGCAGCACGGCACAACCTCCCCGTAGCCGAAGTCTATGCGCGGTTTGTTGGTAATGAAGCAGAGCTTACCTTTGTCAACCCTGCCATCTATGATGATAAAACCCTTGTTAGTCCAAGCAACCCCAACTTTGAGCGCGACCTAGACTATCACCCCCGTGCCGCAGGACACCAAGCCATTGCCGAGGAGTTCCTTACCGTCAGTGGCTATATCCCACCGCAAATGGTAGCCATTGATGCCCCCAATCAGGTGACAGTCCAAAAACCTATGACCATTTATGCAAGCCCTTCGCCGTCATATGCCAGCGAGCCACTAGCCTACACTTGGCAGCCAGAACCTGATAGCACCCAACAGGCAAGCGCAACCTACACATGGGATCAGCCCGGTACCCAAACGATCACCATCACCATCTCCAACGATGCTGGCAGTATCACGCACACTCATACGCTGACTGTGACGGAGCCGCTTGCCAGTGTCCAGATTACCGGTCCTGTCACGGGTACTATAGCCACTCCACTAACCTTTGAGGCAATGGTTGCGCCTGATAGTGTAAGCAAGCCTATCACCTACACATGGTCCCCTACCCCCACGAACCAACAGGCAACCAGTGCTACCTATACTTGGCAACAAAGCGGCACCAAGACCATCACCGTAACGGCAACCAACGAAGGTGGGACAGTCCAGACCAACCATACTATCACCATAACCAAGCAGACCACCCCAACGCTTACGAGCAGCGAGGATGATGGCGCACCGGGGAGTGGTTTCTCTTTTGTAGGCAGCAATCTGTTGCCCCAAGCCCCGGCACGAGTTCAGGTCAATGGGTACAGCTTTGCTGAAAAGGCTATGACGACAGGGAGCGATGGTACGCTCTCCTTTTTGCTCGTTACCACCGAGCAGCAACAAACGGGGCAGTATGTGGTAGTGGTGGAAGTGGGGGGGGAATCTAGCGGGGCTATACTTAGGCAGACAACTAATACCCAGGTAGTCAGTCGGACGATCACGCTTGCTCAGACTGCCCCCAAACGGGAACTTGTGCCATTCCCGGAAATCCCCCAACTCGTCTTACCAACGAGCGTCATACCCTACCAAGACTCGACAAACCAGGATGAGCATGTCTTTCTGCCCATCGTGATCAAAGCTAAAGCGTAGGAAGATACCATGTCTGGGGGAAGGGGAACGAACACTGTGCGGCTCCCTCTCGCCCTATGGAGCCGCAAGGATCAACGAAACGAGCGAATGTCTGGGAGCGGGGGAAAGCGGGTGTTCCAACAATCATATCTTAACCCACCGCAGCCAACTTACGGGTAATGCGTTTATGGTGCTGCTTTATACGCGGCTTCAGATGGGAAATAGTCTGTATATCTGCCAAAATCTCTATCTCATCCCCCACTTGCAATACCAGAGCTTTATTTGGCATAATCATGCGCTCTTCACCACGATGGAGCGCAACAATAACCACTTTGGTACAAGCATAGACCTGCTCTATGGTATTACCAACAAACTCATCCCCCGTATGTACCGATATTTCTACTGTGGAAAGAAGCCTATCGCCAATATTGATCGCGTAGCTAATACCAGACTCCAACGCCGCCGCCGCTAGGGTGGGGGCAGCGAGGGCAGAGGTACTAAAGGCGGTATACATCCCAAAGATGGTATCAAGCTGTTCTGCTAACACTGCACTAAAGACCCGCAACACTACATCAACGTCAGGTCGCAGCCGCCGTGCCGTTAAACCTATCTGAATATTGGTCAGGTTGTTACTCGTGACAGCCGCTAGGGAATATGCATGAGTGATACCAGCTTCTAGGAGCACATCAGCAATACGCGCATCCCCCCGGATAATGTGGACCCCCGGAGCCTGTATCTCCGTGATCAGCAACGGTTTGGTCTCTTCTGTACAGATGACCACAATCTCAATGCGGGGGATGCGCTGTTGTAGAGCTTTAATCATCCGGTAGCCAACCCTGCCCAACCCACAAACAATCACGGTATTGATAGGTGGGGTAGGGTGAGGGAGGCGTTCTGGTCTGAGAAAATCAAACTTGCTGCCAGGTCGGTTATCTATTGCCACCCGTTCTAGGGCTTCAATGGTGCCAAGCAGTAACACCACATCATCACCCGCCAACCGCAACCCCGGCTCCGGCTGATGCCATTGCCCATCACTGCCAAGCCATTGTAAGAAGCGCACTTGGTAGGTTTCCTCTATAGTGTTGCCAAAGCCTGCAAGCTGACTATCTGGAGCTATGGTGACTTCAGATACACCAAGTACGGTATCGGCAAGCGGCAGGGCATAGGCAATGCTACAGCTTACCGCCGCCACCGCCATCGTAGGCGCACCGAGCGCAGAAGAGCTAAATGCCGTGTTGGGACCAAAGCTCTGCTCCAAATTGGTATCTAGCTCATCATTGAAGATACGCATGACTACATGGATAGAATCGTGCAATCGTCGGGTGGTGAGGGCAACCTCAATGTTGATCAGGTCATCGCTTGTGCCAGCAATGAGACCACGAGCATTGAACAAACCGGCTTGTATCAAAACGTCAGGGTCGGTTGCGCTGCCGTGAATAACCGGCACACGCAACTTGAGGGCTTCTGATACAAACTTACTAGACCAGTCTTGCTCAATCACGACGACCTCATAGCCGGTAGAAATAAGCAGCGTCATAATGCGATAGGAGACGCGCCCTAAGCCACAGAGGATGATGTGATTGTGGTAGGTGTGTGCCAGCGATATTTGCCATGCTTCCTGCCGACTCCCTTTATCAAGCAAGTGGCGGCTAAAATCCAGTACGCTCTGGAAGAGTAGTGCCACGCCAAGAATGGGGGTAATAAAAAACAAGGCTTGACCAAACAGGTTATCATTGGGCCATTCAATGTTGATTTCAAAAACATACATCCGCATGGTCTCAAAGATAGCACGCGGTATGGTCATACACGCCTGCGGGTTGCCTACTGGATAGGCTTCACAGGAAGGGTGATCATAGAACAGGGTCAGGTAGGTAGTGTTGATGATAGTCAGCACCACAAAGCCAAGTAACGGGGTACGAGCTTCCTTGAGCAAGGTCAGCACATCATAGAAGTATGCCCGCAAGAGCCGAAATGTGCTGATGGTGTGGTTTAGGGGGGCAGCTCGGAGCTTACGCTTGCCAATAGGAGTGTATGGTGGTCTTGGCAAGGGTGGTGTTGGTTGGTTTTCTGGTTCGCCAGTAGGCGAGTAGGTGTCGTCTGTCATAGGGTTACGTTTCGGTCATGCACTTGAATAGAGCCATATAGAGTTTCATACCCCTTGCCCCCTTGTCCAGTTCAGGGCAAGGGGAAGAGACGTTGCATGCAATGTTTTGTCGGGCAGCCCCCATCCCCCTAACCCCTGTGGTTGTATGCGGGTGTAGGAGCGCACGGCGGTGCGCCCAATGTTCGGCTCCCCCCCGCCCTGGAATGGGAGCGGGGGCAGGGATGGCGATAAAGGAGCAGCTAGAGCGAATTACTCACCTCTTTGAGGGCTTCCAGACAACCGAGGGCTTGTCCACTCTCCACACTCGTGCGGGCCATTGCAATACCCGATTGCAGGTCTGGTACCAGGTTGCCAACAAGCAACCCTGCCGCAGCATTTAGCAGCACTATATCGCGTCTAGGTCCCGTATCTTTGCCCTCCAGAATGTGGCGGGTAATAGTCGCGTTCTCTTCTGCATTGCCCCCAACCAACACCTCACGAGGGGCACGTTCTAAGCCTAGCTCCGAAGGGTCTATAATCTTGCGCTCTGGCTCACCCCCGTTTTTGACTTGATAAATCAACCCTGGACCGCTGAGGCTGAGTTCATCCAACCCGCCATCGCCATGAATAACCAGCGCATGGTTTGCCCCCAGTAAACTCAACGCATGCGCTATCTTTTGCGCCATGAGCGTACTTGGCACCCCAATAACCTGATGGAGCACCCGTGCCGGGTTGGTCAGGGGCCCAAGCAGGTTAAATACCGTGCGTATGCCAATCTCGCGCCGCACCGGTCCGGCATGCTTCATTGCCGGGTGAAACATGGGCGCATACATAAAGCCAATACCGGCTTCTTGCATACACTGGGCTACGCCGTCTGCATCCAAGTCTATCTTAACCCCCAGGGCTAGCCCGGTTGCCATGTTTGGCAACGGTGAGACCTGCCCCCGCCACGACAAAAGCCACCGTCGTGCTAATGTTAAACGTTCTTGCCCCATCGCCACCAGTCCCACAGGTATCTATGGCGACCCCTTCATAGGGGACATGGATAGCCTTCATCTGCATCGTCTCTGCCATTCCCGCAATTTCGGTAAACGTTTCTCCCTTGAGCCGCATAGCCGTGAGGAACGCGGCTATTTGAGCGGGGGTAGCCATACCCGTCATTATCTCTTCCATAACCGCAGCGGCTTCCGCTTGGCTCAGGTCTTTTCCCCCAACAACCGTACTGATAGCCTCTTTGATATGCATAGTATCCCCTTCTGTAAACTTTGCACCACTGGTTGCCTTTGTTAGATAGCTTCCACAATCGCTGGTAGGGCTTGGGCGACATCTGCATTGATGATGACATGGGCTATATCGTCTAACTCTGTTTCGCCTATATTCACAATGATAATCTTGGCACCCTTCCTTGCTGCCACAATAGGCAGACTCCCGGCGGGATGAACGGCTAACGAAGTCCCGGCTATGATCAAGGCATCACACGCTTCAAGCGCAAGGTGTGCCTGCACAAAAGCGGTCTGGGGAAGCGGCTCACCAAACAGCACAATATCTGGTTTGTAGACCCCCCCACATGCTGGACAAGTGGGCACGTTGCCCGCGTGAATTGGCTCGATAAGTGGTTCAGCAAAGGTTGTCTGCTTGCACTGTGAACATGTAGCACTGCGGATGTGTCCGTGCAGTTCATAGACCATCTGTGAGCCTGCTTCTTGGTGCAAGCCATCTATGTTTTGGGTAATGACAGATTGCAATAATCCCCGTTGCTCAAGTTGTACAAGGGCTTGGTGGGCAGGGTTGGGTTTTGCTGCCAACATCAAGTCCATCAGGGGACGAAGCCAGTCATAGAAGCGTTGCGGATTGGACTGAAAGGTATAGATAGAAGCTGCTTCCATTGGGTCATCTTTCGACCAGAGTCCACTTTCGCTGCGAAAATCTGGGATACCAGAGGGTTTACCAATACCTGCCCCCGTCATAGCGACAACCGTCTGGGATGAGCGCAACATAGCAGCTGCTTGGGTAATGAGTTCGTTTTGCATACGGTGCGTTACCTCTCTTTTTATGGGGTGGTTTTTTCTCTTGCCACTCTCGATGCTGATTATACCATGACAATCAGTCCATACGGGTGTGACAGCTTTTTTTCCCCTCGCCATAGCAACATTACCCAATGAAGGATATATTGCCCATGCTGTCATCCCCCATCCCCTCGCCCTCTGGGAGCGGGGGCAAGGGGAGCGGACTTACAAGGGTAGGTCATGCCAATTCCGGGCAAGTTTTAACCACAGATGCACACAGATGCACACAGATACCGGACAGGATTTCCGGGCAAGATGCTACCGTATAGCCCGTTGTTGTCCGAATCTCTGCGGCTCTGCGGTTCTGTCGGGAATCTCTTGCCCGGTATCTATGGGCATCTATGGGCATCTATGGTTCCATTCTGCCCGGAATCCCTGTGACCTACCCCTCTGGGAGCGGGGGGAGCGGGGGGGCAAGAAGGGCAACATTTCTTTGATTGTGCAACTTTGCCGTGATCCTGGGGGATGCAGGCTATGTCTTGCAACTTCCCCATGAACCTGCTATGATTAAGGTATCTATGGTAGCACAATCGTGTTTTTGTGCTAGTTGCCTTGCTAGTTGCCTATTGAAGAAACCAGAGCAAGAATCCCCCCCAAGCCTAAAGAGGCTTGGGAGAGCAAGCCGATGTTGACCAGACTTAGCCCGTGGAGGCTCCGATAGGCAGGTCACGAAAAAAACCAACCCCATGCTGCATCGGGTAGATGGGGACGATTAGGGCTTTGGCAGTGGGCTAAAGCCGCTCAAGTGGGGCACTTCATCCCACCGCTCAAGCGGGGATGCTGTGCCTGAAGGTAAGCATCTATGCATGTGGAGTTTGTAGTTTGTCCTGTTTGCAAGCAGAAGTTAGCTGTGCAAGCCTATGTAGGTACAAAATCACATATTGTTTGTGCCAATCCAAAGTGTAACACTAGCCTACGTATTGTAAATCGCAACCCGATTAAAGTAGACCTAGTGCCTATTGAACAAACATTCAATCGTGATCACCGACCAGAATCCTATGGATAAATAGGGATAAATAGAGATACGTGATACCAAGTTGATGAGAGAACAAAAATAACCAAGCAAAAATTGAAAGGAGTTGTTCTTATGGGACCAGGAAATATGCAATATTCTACCTATAGCCCAACAGATGTGCTGCGTATACAAGGTATTATGACGAAAGTCTATGCCTGGATGACCGCTGGCTTGATGGTGACAGGGGCTATTGCCATGTTTACCGCCAACACCCCGGCATTGCTAGGATTGGTTCAATCACCGTTGTTTTTCGTGCTGATCATCATTGAATTGGGTATGGTCATCTTTCTCTCTGTCCGTATCCACAAAATGCATCCGTCTACTGCAACGGGGTTTTTTCTTGGCTACTCAGCCCTCAATGGCTTGACCCTCTCGTTTATTTTTCTTGCCTATACCAGCGTCTCTATTGCCAGTACCTTTTTTATTACGGCAGGGATGTTTGGGGCTATGAGTTTCTATGGCTATACGACCAAACGAGACTTGACCGGCGTTGGGCAATTTCTCGTTATGGCATTGATAGGCTTCTTGATTGCCTCTGTCGTCAATCTCTTCTTTGCCAATGAGATGCTCTACTGGATTACCACCTATGTTGGTGTCTTGATATTTGTTGGCTTGACGGCATGGGATACCCAAAAGATTAAGCGAATGAGCCAACAAGCCACTGGCGAGGATACTATCCAGCGCATTGCCATCATCGGGGCACTTATGCTCTACCTCGATTTTATCAATATGTTTTTGATGCTGCTGCGTATTTTTGGAGATCGCCGGTAACTCAAGGGCAAATCCAATTTTGCCCCTGCCCCCGCTCCCCCTGCCCCCGCTCCCATCCCAGGGCGAGGGGG
>CAZLKK010000102.1:0-12110 GCA_964559995.1 uncultured Chloroflexaceae bacterium | reverse complement strand
ACCATAACCCTGGCAGGGTGTCAGTAATGGAGCCCGTTCTCTAAGCCCCATTCCCTCCTGGACTTGGGTTAGTAATGTGGTCTCGAACCCTCTCCCCTCTTCCCCTTTCCCATAAAGAGCGAGGAGGAGCCAAACATCCCCTTCTCCCCTCGGTGGGGGAAGGGGATGGGGGCTGCCCGGTGAGCCGTTGCACGTCTCGACAAACGGAAGAATGACAAGGTTGGCTACTGGTCGTCTTTAGGTTGCCGCAACAAGCCAAGCAACGACTCCATCATCTCGGTGCGGTAGGCTATAGCCGTGGCTACGTTGTCTTGATGCACTTCATACAGAGCATTGTCTATCTCTAGTCCGCCTTCTTTGGTACGCTGCATTGGCACAATAGTATGACTATCGCCGTCAATGGCAATCATCGTACTGGCGAGCGGGCGGGCTTGGGAATAGTCGGTTGCTTGCTCACTACCAACCTCAACATATTTGGTCTCTACGGTCAACTTTGCTACATCTTCAACGTACTGCGCGATTTTCACCGCCGCTTTCTTAATGGAATTTTCCAATTCATTTGCCATAGGTAAGGTCTCCTTGCTGCATAATACGATTGATGAGTCGCCACGCCGACGGTATGGCGAGGAGCGCACCCGCCGGCGTGGAAACGAGAAAGAGTAAACGGATAGTTTCCTGAAAAATAAGCACGAATGCATCTCGTGATGTAGTGGAGAGACGCAACGTGCGGACGTGGAGTTGCATCTGCTCAGGTGTACACGTCCTGCTGCTCCATACCGTGTGGTAATCGCCTCCCCAACTGACGCTGGTACGGGCGAGGAGCTTGTTGCCAACCTCGGTCTCAACGAGTGTGTAGGAGGAGATCATCTGGCGCACCTGCTCAAAAAACCCGGTTGCCTGCTGGATGGTAGCTTCGTTGGGGGCAACCGTTTCTGCCCCGCTAAAGCTCACCGGTGCAGACTCCCCCCTGCTGCTGCTTTCCCCCACCCGCAAAAGGGCGAGCATCTCCTGCTCGTCGTCGGCGAGTGTTGGGGTAGCAAACGAGACCGGTTGTTCTGCGCCCCCCTCGGCAAGCTGCACGATGGTCTCCATACGCTGACGGGCTACGGGCAGGTTGCGATAGGCTGTGGCGACCTGCTGCTCGCCTGTGGCAAGCAGCGCATGGGCTTGCTCAACCGCTGCTGGCAACCGCACCCGCCATGTGGGAAGTGCTAGTATGTCGGCTTCGCTAGAAGCTATGCCAAAAGACACCCCCTCTCCCATGCTGGTAGACGTTGACGTAGTTGACGGGGCAGGCTGCCATATGCCAAGCATATTGGGGAGTTGTTGGTTGGTTGTCCCGCCAGTAATCTCAAAGATAGCCATACCTACCACCTAACTTGCCACCTACTTATTGGTTAGCCCAGTAATCGTGTTGATGATGAGCTTGAGCATTTCCACCCGATGATTGCGGGCTTGCTCTACCATATTGGTATGGATAGCCCAAAGGTCTTCGTCTATCTTGCCATCTTGCGTGGTGGGGACACAGGTTTCTATATCGCCATCCAACTTGATTTCTGTAAATGCTCGCAACTTGATATGGTCTTTGGAGATAGACTCCGATGGACTAACGTAAGTCTTTACCTGAACGGTAGCCGTTTCCTCGAAAGCAGTGCCAAGTTTGTTGGCAAAAACGTTGATGGCATTGCTGAGACTTTCTTGCATCTTGTCAAAGGATGAAGGCTGCTGTTGTCCGTCAGCTTCGCGGTCATCACTGCCACCCCCAAATAAGCCAAATGATTCTGGCTCTGCAAGCGACCCATCCTTATCAAATGCCCAACTTGATTCACTTGGGGGTTCTTCGGTAGAGGACTCCGAGCGGGTGATGACCACCGGTCCTATCTCCTTGCGCTCCAGCGTACCCCCTCCCCCATTGCTACTCACTGGCAACCGCACGGCAGGATCGCCAATGATGGCATAGCCACGGGCATCGTTGTGGGCAGTCCAAGTACTCGCCACATCAGCGGGGGTGTATTTATCTTGTTTGCTTTCTATGCTATCTATGATATAGGTCAAATCAGTAGCCAATTCAGCATATCGGGTATTGAATACCTCCAATGCAAAGCCTATACGATGTCCACCAGCAAGCAAAGCATTTAAGGTGCTAGTAAATGCTGTCAGCTGGTTATTTGAGCTACCTAGCATAAATGAATAGCCCCAAGCACGTTCTACATGCCCAATAACAGCTAGTGCGCCTCCCTTTGGCAAGGAGAGCATACGACGGGGCAGACCAGCAATGAAGGGGTGCGGGGCTATAGCGGCACGGTTTTTGAAAGCACTACGATAGAACTCGTCCATTAAGGGCGTACCAGCACCATAGCAGGCAAAGAAAAAACCGATTGTCCCAAGCAAGTTGGCATCACTACTCAGGTCATCTTGTGAGAAGTAAAGATTATCAGTAATCGGGTTTCTCCCATGCTGGTATGGACCTTTCCAATCCCCACAGAGGAGTGCTCCCTGGTGACGGAGTTGGAGATCGTGTCCGTTGGGAAACTCCATACCGTGGCTGGCGGTATAGAGAAAGGCAGGGGGCGTTTTGCCATTGAGTAGGCTATGCAAGGCATCTTTTGTGGCTGCCTCTTCTATGATACGGTCAAATTGCCATGTAGGAAATTCATCGGTGGCATATTGGTGTAGGGGAGTGATCATATGCTCAGTACTCAGTTTGGTAGCTTGATCATCGGGGTTTTTTACCCCAAAGAATACCCCTTTGCGTTGGAGTTCTACCTCGCCGGTTTCGGATTGTAAGACACTTTGGGCATACTGAGCATATTCTTCTATGGTGTCAAAGTAGATACGCCCTACGGCAAATTGTACGTCAAGTTGGTATTGGAAAGTGAAGGGGATTTTTTCTGGACTACCGACAATGAGTAGATAGTAGGGGACACCATTCTCAGGATCAACAATACCAGGACCGGCTCCGTGACGTTCCAAGAATTTGTATTTGCTTTCCCCTGAACGGTAGGCAAGCGCACCGGTAAATTCCTTGTAGTATTTCTCGTTGTTGACTTGGCTTTTTCGCAATTCAAGCAAAGGGCGCAAGGCATCTCTGATTGCATCCGCCTGTTCATCATCATGGGCAAAGATGACCCCCCACCCGGTTTGGGTCAGGTCTGTAGGGTCGTCTCCAAGCACGGCTTGACTGATTCCTCCACCTTTTTCTTGTTCTAGTTTTTTCTTGAAATCGCCTAAGAGGGGGTCATTTGCGTCGAGCTTTTCGCCGCGAGCTATACTCGCTATTGTTTTAGCCGTCGAGGGGGGCAGCGAATAATCGCCGCTCACTGCGTTAATACCATTGAAGTACAATACGTCTTCACTCATTGAATTCTACTCCTCAGCTTTTGCAGGGAGCTACCCATGCGGCGGTACTAGCGGAACCTTGTCGTAGGGGTAGCTCTTGCGGTATCCTAAATTATCTCTACTCTGATCCTCATTTTGATTGTTTTCTGCGATGTTATGGAGCGTTGGTTGTATCACTTGGGCTACGCTGACTCTCCATTGTTGCGTTATGGGGCTATTATACCAGATATTGCTCTGTAGGTAGGGGGAAGTCGGCTCCCACTCGCCCTCTGGGAGAGGGAGCAGGGGGGAGAGGGAAATAAAAAATTTGCCCGTCAGACCTACCCTTGAAAGGGCAGGGGAAAAGGGAGAACAAGAAGGGCAAAATTTCTTTGATTGTGCGACTTTGCCATCGCCCTGGGGGGAGAATAAGAAGGGGCAATACCCCTGTAATCGTGTGACGTTGCTATGATCCTATGTTAGCGTAAAGAAATAGGGAAAGAGAAAGCAGAGCTTAGGGAAACTAGCAGGAGAATAGTGGTGGGGATGGTGGGATTTGAACCCACACGCCTTGCGGCACATGCTCCTAAGGCATGCGCGTCTGCCATTTCGCCACATCCCCACAATAGGATGAGTATACCACACTCTTTGGGGGTTTGCAACACATATGGCAACACCAACAACGCCATATTTTGCAACAGATGTTTCTCAGGTTTTCCCTGATTTTCCATCAGGTTTTTCCTGATTGTCTTGTTGGTACATTTCGTGTAGGCTAAGGGTGGAGATGGTTCTAGCTCCCGTCATTCATGCCAAGCAGCATGACCCAATTTCCGCAACGAAGCCTAGTGAGCAAGGATCATCTGTTGTAACGTTGCAAAGGTGCATATGTGCAAGCCCGTAGGTACTTTTTACAATTAAGGGCTGCGATCTGAGAGACGTATATCATGATATACAAGGCACCCGGACCTCTCGGTAAAGTACGAGTGAAATTTTATCTACCTGCGTCTTTTTGGGCTGATACCATTTACTTGGTTGGTGACTTTAATAACTGGGAACCGAACGCTACACCACTAAAATTAGATGATAATTGTTGGAGTGTCACGCTTGAACTTGATGCTGATCGTATGTATGAATATCGCTATCTGGTCAACAACACCGATTGGGTCAATGATTGGCAGGCAGATCAATTTACTCCAAGTGAATCTGGTGGGGATAATTCCGTTGTAGTCACGCTCCTAGATGAATCATCCTTACATGCAGAGGTCAATACGCTTACCCGCCAACGTCCCCCTCTACGGATTATCCAGGGTGGCAAACAAGAAAAACAGGCGGTATAAGTCTCGCCACGATAATTTGACTATTGGTACAAGAGAGCTGGCAACCAGTCACACGGAACCCTCGTGCGGCTGGTTTATGGTGGGTTTTTAACCCGTTAGCTAACCGAACAGGAGATGTCCCAACACTATGAAACAACCCTTGCCCATTGGTATTGCTGCCATTGGGATGTATCTACCCGCAGAGACACGCACCGCCGTCGACATTGCCCACATGTATGCCATCCCTGAGCATGTCGTGGTGGAAAAAATGGGTATCCAGCGCACGTATGTTGCTGGTCCTGACGATATGCCCTCACAAATGGCTGCGCGTGCTGCCCATCAAGCCTTAGTCAAGGCGCAAGTGTCCCCAGATGAACTAGACTTGATTATCTACCACGGCAGCGAGTTCAAAGATTACGTTGTCTGGTCGGCTGCAGCAAAGATTCAACATGCCATTGGTGCCAGCAAAGCCTACGCCTACGAGATATACGCCCTGTGTGCCGGTACCCCCGTAGCCCTCAAGTCAGCCTGTGACCAGATGCGCGGCGACCCCCGTTTGGGGTATGTACTACTCGTTTCTGCTGCCTGCGAAAACAACCTCGTTCATCCCCAAAATCCCAACACCCGTTTTATGGCAAACTTTAGTGCCGGTGGTTCAGCTATATTGTTGCGCCGTGGCGATGAGCGCAACCAAGTATTAGAATCCTCGATTCTGGTAGATGGTTCTTTCAGCGAGAATGTCGTGATGCCAGGCGGGGGTTGTCGCAACCCAACGACTGCAGAGACGGTTAGTCAGGGGTTGCATATGCTGGATGTGCAAGAGATGGACGATATGCGTGATAGGCTTGGCGCGATCTCATTGCCCAACTTTGCGCGGGTGATTGATGAGGCGGTGCAACGGAGCGGTGCTAGTCGCAGCGATATAGCATTCTTGATTGTCACCCATATGAAACGCTCCTTTCATTTGTCCTTGCTACAAGAGCTAGGGCTTCACCCTGACCAAGCCCTTTACCTTGAGGAGTTTGGGCATATCCAGTCGGTAGATCAACCGCTTGGTCTCTCCATTGCCAGTGAGCGGGGGTTGATACACGATGGCGACCTCGTGGTGGTAGCGGGTGCAGGTACCGGCTATACCTGGGGGGCTACAGCTATCCGTTGGGGCTATCCCCCTCTTTTACGGGTAGATTAGCGGTTAGCCGGGCAAAGCCCATCATCAACCATCATGGTATGTATTCCCCGCTCCCCCCCTGCCCCCAGACATCCGCTCGTTCTCCCCCCTGCCCCCGTTTCCATAAAGAGCGTAGGGGGGATAGGGGTTGGTAAGCAGCATCCAACAGTTCAACAATATAGCGTACGTCAACAGCTTTGCCTTGCCTTCGCAGTTCATTGACCAGCTGGAGCGCACAACCAGGGTTAGCAGTGGCGATGATCTCTGGTTGCGTTGCCAGTGCATGGGTTATCTTGCGCGTAGCAAGGGCTGCCGCCATTGCCGGCTGCGTAATGTTATAGACCCCGGCACTGCCACAGCAAAGGCTACTCTCGTGCATCTCGCGTAGGGTAAGGTCGGGTATGGCATGGAGCAGCATCCGTGGCTCCTGGGTGATGCGTTGGGCATGGGCAAGGTGGCATGGCTCCTGGTAGGTGATGGTTATAGGCAGTGGAGCAAGGTCAGCATAGTTGAACGTGTCATTATGGATGAGCATTGCCAGAAACTCGTGAACATCCTGGACCTTTGCAGCAAACCTTTGCGCCCGACTATGCCACGCGGCATCATGGTCGAGCAGTTCGGGGTATTCTTTCAACGTGCTGCCACAACCTGCCGCATTGCTGATGATGGCATCTACCCCCAACGCTTCAAACGCCTGGATATTGCGCCGTGCCAAGTCACGTCCGCCATCGAGCTTGCCGCTATGCATATGGAGTGCGCCACAGCATGTCTGGTCTGGCGGCAGGATAACCTCACAGCCGTTTTTTTGCAAAATGCGAATAGTGGCACGGTGAACATGGGCAAAACTCGTGCTCATAATGCAGCCGGTATGCAGGGCAACGGTGTAGCGGTGTGTCCCCTCAGCCGGGTATATCTGCCCCAGAGGGATAATCGGATGTTGGCTCATATCTGGTAGCATAGCTTCAAGTTCATGGAGTCGAAGCAACCGCAGGATGCCGCTGTGACGGGCGATCCATTGGATACCGCTGCGTTGGTAGAGGGCTAGTGTTGCCGAGAAAAGGCGAAAGAAGCGCATATGGGGAAAGAGGGTGTTAAAGATGAACCAACGGAGTATCCGTTGCCAGCGTGGTCGGGGCTGAATGGTCGGGGCGTGTGGGTGAGGGGCAGTTGCACGGGCATGCTCTAGCTGTACCCGGCTTTTTTCAAGCATACTCCCATAGGCTACCCCGCTTGGACAGGCTGCTTCGCATGCGCGACAGTTGAGACATTCTCCCATCTGGTGCTGAAATACCGTACTTTCTATGCCAATACGCTTATCACTGACCGCCTTTATGAGATAGATTCTGCCACGGGGGGATGACGTTTCTTGGGCAGTTTGTTGGTAGGTAGGGCAGACGGGCAAACACATGCCACAGTGGATGCAAGCGTCTATATTCGGGACAGTAGGATGGTCTGTAGAGGACCAGTGCAGTTTTGGTGTCATAAGGTTAGTCTAGTCTAGTCTAAATTTTGGGTAAGGGATGGGGGCTATTTTCAAGCGAGCGAGACCCTACAAGCAAAACGTTAGGGCTATTATACCATAGCCAGATGTCCGGTCTCCTTCTCCCGCGTAGTGGGGCAGGGCAGGCGATGGGGGCTGCCCGGTGTTGTCTCATCTCCCCTCCCCTACCCCTGAAAGGGAGCAAGGGGATGCGAGGGTTACACCAACGAAACCGTGTAGTTTGCAGGCAAAATCCTAGACCTGGGAGGCTAAGACAGGGATATGATAGGTTTTGACAGTTGTTTTGTGGTGTCTGATAGTTCCAACATGGTACAATTCGCCACGGATTACGGGAGATTACCGACAAGATGTTCACTGGTAGAACAGTGACGAGAATAATCATGAATGCAAGGAAGCATGGAGGGACAGCCAAGCGTCTGTCCCTCCATCTTCATGCTTCAAACCAGAATGACCTTATCAGGGAATGTCCAAAGTGAGGAGTACAAGCATATGGGAATGAAAAATTCACGACTGCAAGGGTTTTACCAACTCAACCCCCACGAACGCCTCAACGCCGTGAAATCGTTTGATGGACTGGACAACCGCGATATACTCGCGCTGCGCGGTGGCGAGCAGGTGTTGACGGTTGAGCGGGCAGACAAGATGATAGAGAACGTTGTTGGGACATTCAACCTGCCCCTGGGCATCGCTACCAACTTTGTCATCAACGGACGTGATGTCCTCGTCCCAATGGTGGTAGAGGAGCCGTCTATTGTGGCAGGGGCGAGCTTTGCCGCAAAACTCATCCGTTCAGGCGGCGGCTTTGAAGCCAGCAGCACCGACTCGCTGATGATTGGGCAGGTGCAACTGGTCAATGTTGCTGACCCCGACAAGGCACGCGCCGATATTCTTGCTCGCAAGGGGGAGATACTGGAGCTTGCCAATGCCCAAAGCCGCAGTCTCCGCACCCTCGGCGGTGGGGCGCGTGATGTTGAAGTGCATCATTTTGCCGACAGCCCAATGGGCCCTATGCTGGTTGTCCACCTCATCATAGATTGCCTTGACGCAATGGGTGCCAATGCTATCAATAGCATGTGTGAGGCTACCGCCCCACTGATGGAACTCATCACCGGCGGACGTTCCTATCTGCGTATCCTCTCCAACTTGAGTGATCGACGGCTTGCTCGCGCCCGTGCGGTAGTGCCGCCCCGCGCCCTAGACCGTAACGGCTTAACGGGGGAAGAGGTTATCGAAGGCATCTTGTGGGCTTATGCGTTTGCGGCGGTAGACCCCTACCGTGCTACCACCCACAACAAGGGTATTCTCAACGGGGTTGATCCCGTAATTCTCGCCACGGGCAACGACTGGCGAGCGATAGAGTCTGGCGCACACGCCTATGCTGCCCGTAGTGGCAAATACACCTCCCTGAGCGTCTGGGAAAAGGACGAGCAGGGAAATCTGGTTGGTACCCTGGAGATGCCCATAGCGGTGGGGATCATCGGGGGCGCGACCAAAGTTCACCCCTCAGCCCAGGCTTCGCTCAAGCTGTTGGGGGTACGCAGTGCTCGTGAATTAGCGGAGGTCTGCGTTTGTGCAGGGTTGGCAAACAATCTGGCAGCTATGCGAGCGTTGGCAACCGAAGGTATCCAGCGGGGGCATATGGGGTTACACGCCCGTCAGATTGCGATGGCGGCAGGGGCTTCTGGCTCCTTGATAGACGAAATAGCGCGGCGTATGGTGCAGGAACGGACCATCAAGCCTGCCCGCGCCGAAGAATTGATACAGGAATTGCAAGTAGCACAAGTAGGAGCGTAATTTCTTATGATGAAACCAGAACGCCCGGTAGGGATACTGGGCTATGGGAGCTACATCCCACGGTATCGTATCGCTGGCAAGGAAATTGCCCGGATTTGGACTGACGGTCAGTCGGGGGTACCGGTGCAGGCAAAGAGTGTACCGGGACCGGATGAAGACACGATTACCATGTCTATTGAAGCGGGGCGCAACGCTATAGCTCGCGCTGGCATATCCGCAACCGACATCGGCGCGGTGTGGGTGGGCAGCGAAAGTCCCCCCTATAGCGTCAAGTCCAGCGGGACGATTGTTTCTGAAGCTCTCGGCACCTCTCCCTGGATTAGTGCCGGCGATTGGGAATTTGCATGCAAGGCTGGCAGCGAAGCCCTCACCGCCAGCATGGGTATGGTTGGCAGCGGGATGATCCCGTATGCGCTGGCAATTGGGGCAGACACTGCCCAGGGTCGCCCCGGCGATGCGCTGGAGATGACCGCATCGGCAGGCGCAGGGGCATTGCTGGTGGGACCCGCCGAGGAGTCGTTGGCGACCATAGAGGCGACCATCTCCTACGTCACAGACACGCCGGACTTTTTCCGCCGTTCAGAGCGTCCCTACCCGGTCCACGGGCAGCGGTTCACGGGTGAACCAGCGTACTTTCACCACGTCCGCAGCGCAGCAAACCGGCTGCTCGAAGAGCTAGGGCGCACGCCACAGGATTATACCTATGCCATCTTCCATCAACCCAACGCAAAATTCCCCCAAAATATGGCAAAACAACTTGGCTTTACCAACGAACAAATAGCTCCTGGTCTGCTTTCCCCAGAAATTGGTAATACCTATTCAGCGATTGTGTTTCTTGGATTGTGCAACACGCTGGATAAGGCAAAGCCGGGGGATACCATCTTCATGTCGACCTACGGGAGCGGTGCTGGGAGCGATGCCTACTCGCTGGTGGTAACGGACGCGCTACTTGAGAGACGCAAACGCGCCCCCTTCACCTCGGCATACCTCGCTCGCCAGGAGTTTGTAGATTACGCACGATATTTGAAATGGCGCAATAAATTGGTGTTGGGTTAAGGAGCAGCGAAATTATGGAAAATGTGTATATTATTGGAATTGGGACAACGCCGGTAGGCGAACACTACACCAAAACGCTGATGCAATTGGCACTTGATGCCCTACGTGCAGCAGTCAATGAACCATCGCCTGCCATAGACCCCCACCGCATCGGCGCACTCTACGTTGCCAACGCGATGGGTGAACCCTTAGCCGGCTATGCCCACTTGGGTACGGCATTGGCAACTGGCGCAGGCTTGATAGATATTGAAGCGTTGCGTATTGAAGCCGCCGGGGCGAGTGGCGGTATCGCGCTTCGCCAGGCAGCCCAGTCGGTGGCGATTGGCGCACATGATCTCGTGGCAGTGCTTGGGGTAGAAAAGGTGATGGACAAACTCACCGGCTCACAGGAAGCTGCCCTAGCATCAGCAATGGACTCCGACTCCGAGGCGGAGCATGGACTCACGCTCACCTCACAGTGGGCTATGCTGATGCGGCGGTACATGCATGAGTATAAGTATGAGGCGGAGCAATTTGCCCCCTTCCCCATCAATGCCCATGCCAACGGTGCCAAAACTGCCCACGCGCTCTATCGCTTCCCGGTGAAGCAGAGCACCTATCAAAAAGCCTCCCAGATTGCCTCGCCGCTCAATATGCTAGACTGCTCAACGCTGGCAGACGGGGCATCCGCGCTGTTGCTGGCATCTGAGCGGTTGATGCGTGAGCTTGGCACGGCGCATGCGCCCATTCGTATTGCAGGACGTGCGCTGGCAACCGATACGCTTGCCTTACACGAGCGCAAAAATCCCCTGTGGCTGAGTGCTGCACAGCGCAGCGCAGAGCATGCGATGCAGCAGGCACAGGTGTTTCACAAAGCTATTGATGTTGTTGAATTGACTGACCCGCACGGTATAGCGGCTGCGTTGGCACTAGAGGCAAATGGCTTTGTTGAGCCAGGGACTGCCCCAAGCTACGCTGCTGATGGGGGCATTACGCTGGAGGGGGATACCCCACTGGCTACTGCTGGTGGCTACAAGTCCCGCGGCGATGTTGGTGGGGCTACCGGGGTATATCAGGTGGCGGAGATTGTGCGCCAGCTTCGTGGCGAAGCCGGCTGTCAGGTCGCCAATGCTCGCGTTGGATTTGCCCAGTGTCTTGGGGGTGTTGGGGCTACCGCCGTCACCCATGTTTTGATCAATGACCAGTAAAAGAACCAATCAGCGATACCATATCGCTGGCTTAGATATTGTGGAGGGATAATGTATCTCGCAAAACATTGGCGACAAAAGGGGTCATACTATCGTATGGAGGGGCAACGCCATCGCACCACGGGAGAGGTGCGCTTTCCTGCCCGCCCCGCAACCCTGATGGAGCAGGAGGATGACTGGGAGACGTATACGATGAGCGGCAAGGGGGAAATCTATAGCTTCTCGGTGTTACGTCAGGCTCCTGAAAACTACGATGAGGATACGCCCTATCCGGTGGCTCTGGTTCGCCTGGATGAGGGACCGCTGATCTCTGCCCAACTTACCGACTGTGGCGAAGATGACCTCTCCATTGGCATGCCGGTGGAGATGGTGACGCGCTGCTTGAAGGACACGGGCAAGGATAGCGTGCTCGTGTACGGGTACAAGTTCCGTCCCGTGCTGCCGCAAGAGTAGCGGCACAGAAGCACAAAGCGCAAAGCGGCACTTGACCTGCCCCCTTGCCCTAGAATGGGCGAGGGGGTAGAACCACACCTGCCCGGTTCCCTTTCTCCCCCATGGGACGCGGGGTAGGGATAGGGGGAATTGAGGGGAAACACGCGCTCGTTGACCCTCGCGGCTCATCCGCATCCGCTCGTTGACCCTCGCGGCTCGTTCGCCCCCCTTCTCCCGCGTAGTAGGGGCAGGGGAGAGGGTATACAGAGTATGGCAAAGGTTCTCTGTATCCCTATGGTACCACCTACAACCTCGCTTATGGTTGTTTGATCTTGGTG
>CAZLKK010000101.1:0-12170 GCA_964559995.1 uncultured Chloroflexaceae bacterium | reverse complement strand
CGAATTTTGATGCTTACGTCATCCTATCCCAAGTATGCTGGCGAAACAACTGCCCCGTTCATTGAGGAAATCGCCTCTGCCCTCGCGTTGCGGGGGCATGTCGTGCATCTTGTCGCGCCCTACCACCCCGAGCTGCGCCGAGAACCTATTGAGCGTGGCGTGGCACTGCATTTCTACCGCTATGCCCCTCACCCCTCGCTCAATGTGTGGGGCTACGCGCAATCGTTGCTTGGTGATGTGGATGTTAAGCAGCAAACGCTCGCCGCCGCGCCCTTTGCGTTGGCAGGGTCAGTCAAGGGGCTACTGGACGTGATGGGCTATACCCCCGTTGTCACCTACCACCCACAACAACGGTTTGATATTGTGCATGCCCATTGGGGCATCCCCAACGGTCCTCCAGCGGCATTTGCTGCGTGGTGGAAGAACTTTCCCCTAGTCGTCAGTTTGCATGGCAGTGATGTCTACCTTGCAGAGAAACATTGGGCTATTCGCGCTACAGCCGCATTGACGTTGCGGGCAGCAGCAGCAGTGACGGCATGCAGCGGCGACCTGTTGCGGCGTGGCATTATGCTTGGGGCGCACCCAGAGCATAGCCAGGTCATACCCTACGGCATAGACCCAGAGGAGTTTTGCCCCAACCCACAGGCAAAACCACAGGTATGCGCCGAGCTTGGCATAGCCCCCGATGCCCCGCTGGTGCTGGCAATGGGCAGGCTGGTCTACAAGAAGGGGTTTGGGGTGCTGCTCGATGCTTGGGCGCATGTGTTGCAAGCCCAACCCCATGCCCACCTTGTGCTCGTTGGCTATGGCGACCTGCGTAGTGAGCTAGAGCAACAGGCGGCGCAGTTGGGCATACGCGAGCAGGTGCATTTCACGGGGCAGCTTGAACGCGAGCAGGCAGCAACCTATATGGCGGCGGCAGACATTTTCGCTCTGCCTATTGTGCGCGACCAGGGGACAGACGGTCTGCCCAACGTGCTGCTTGAGGCGATGAGTGCCGGGTGTGCCATTGTTGCCTCGGATGTGGCAGGTGTGCCAGATGTGATTGAAGGCGAAACAAACGGCTTGCTTGTGCCAGACCGCGACCCGGTAGCATTAGCGGCGGCTATTACCCGGCTGCTGCTTGATCCCGACCTTATGGCACGTTTGGGTGCGGCTGCCCGTCAGCGCATCGAGGCTGAATTGACATGGGACACCACGGCAGACCAGTTTGAACAGGTGTATGCACAGGTTATCCAAGAGCGCACAACCCAACCATCGTAAGTCGCAGGGAGCGATAACCCCCAACACCATACTGGACAAGATGCGCCAACCATTAGCCCATATCTCCCCCACGCTGCTTGTGGGAATAGTGCTGTTTGTTGTGGCATTGCTCTTGCGGTTCTACAATTTGGGGGAGCAGAGTCTCTGGCTTGACGAAGGCAGCACATGGCAGACCATCCAACAGGGATGGGGCGTACTATTGGCTGAGTTGTTTAGCCCAGTGTCGGCATACCCGCTCTACCATGTGTTGCTCAAGGGATGGGCAATACTAGCTGGCGAGAGCGAGTGGGCATTGCGCTTCCCATCAGCAGTGGCAGGTGCAGCGGCAGTCGTTGCCTTGTACGTTACCGCGTTGGAGTGCGGCAGGGCGAAAGAGGGAGAACCGCAATGGAGACTAGAGGGTTCCTCCTACCCGCTGGTGGCGGCGGTGCTGATGTTGGTCTCCCCTTTTGCTATCTGGTATGCCCAAGAGGTCAAGGTGTATAGCCTCTTTTTGCTGATAGCAACGCTCTGTGTGTGGGCATTTTTGCGAGCATTGCGGGTGCAGACCCAACGGGCATGGCTGCTGTATGGGGGTATCGCGCTAACTTCAGTGTTTGTGCATCGGTTCGCTATCTTGCTCCTGATAGCCGCCTATGCTGCCCTCCTGCTTGTGCAGGGGGACGAGCAGGAAGACCGGCAAACAGACCGGCAAGACGACAACCACCTAAACAAGCGAGTAAGTATAAACCGTCTTACCGGTTGGCTCCTCTTCCTCGTGGTAGCTATTGGGATGGTCGCAGCTATGGTGCTTGGGTTAGGCAGTGAGGGGGCATCCACTGGCGCACATATCCCCGCCGGTCCAGGGTTAGCCCTGTGGCTAACGATAGTGCGCTTTAGCCTAGACCGCGGTCCCGGCGAGTTTCCCTGGTGGTGGCTGGTGCCATTTGCTGTGCTGATGGTGTGGGGGTTGGCAGCAATGGTCAATGACCTGCGCCCATCACGAGCAGCGGTGAGGGCATTGCCGCGGCGGGTGTTGCTGGTGTTGCTCTGCTTCTTGACCGTCCCGCTACTCCTGTTTCTGGCACAGCTCGTCTTTACCCGCTTCTATGAAACCCGCTACCTGATGTTAATTTTCCCGGTGTGGGTATTGGTGCTGGCATACCCCTTGTTGTCTGCTCCCTCTGCTCCCTCTGTTCCCTCTGCTCCCTCTGCTCCCATACCCCCCCGTAGAGGCATACGGCAGTACGCCCCTCCCCTTTTCCCTCTTATAGGGGTAGGGGCAGCGGTGGTCGTCAGCATTGCCGGGTTGTTTCAGCCACAGTTGGGGCTATACTCCGGCGACCCGGTGAAGGAGGAGTTTCGTGCGGCTTTTCGGGTATTGGCGCAACAGGTCCACCCGGATGATGTGATTGTGCTACACCCGGCGTATATGCAACCGCTCTACAACTACTACATGCCCCGCTTCACCACTGACTCTCCCCCTGACCCTGCGCTCTTTGCTGCCTTCAAGCAGGGACAGACAGAGTTTACCCGGCGTGATTGGCATGCTGCCCGTCGGGAGACCTTCGCGGGGCATGCCCGTAGCTTCCTGGTTATCTCGCCAGACCATGCTCGCACGGTAGATATACCCAATGCCTACTATGGCGATGAATATGGACTGGTGGGTATCTATTTCCAGTTTAGTGAGCAGGAGAAAAAGTGGCTCTGTGGCAATTGGCGGTTTCAGGGTGTCCACCTCTTTTGCCAAGAGTCGCCAGAGATGTATGTGACAGGCGAGGAGATCATTCCCCAGACTCCGCTGCCAGATACGTGGTTTGGCGAGCACATCCAGTTGCTTGGGTATACGCTCAAACCAACGACACCAGCGGGGGTGGGGGAGTATCGGGCTGGCGGCACTATTCCCATTTCGCTTTTCTGGGAGGTCAGCGAGCAGATAGACGAGCAATACAGCGTTTTCTTGCACCTGTGTCAAGATTGCAGTATGCCGCCGGTAGCCAGCGATGATGGGCAGCCATTGGGGGGGTATCTCCCCACAAGCGTTTGGTTGCCCCGCAACCCTGCCCGTGATGACCGCGCCTTGCATGTGCCACCCGATACCCCACCGGGACGGTATACGTTGTTGCTTGGGTTATATCCCCCCGATACCCCCGCGCCAGAAGCACGGCTGCCGGTGCGGGGGGGACAGGTGTTGGACAATCACCGCTTGCTGTTGGGGGAGGTCGAGATCGTGCGGTAGGGGGGAGTACAATTTCGTTACGTTGACCTATCCGTGAACGGGTGATGAACAAGCAGCAAAGCGGCTCTTGTTGCGCTGCTCCAACTCCAGCAGCAGCTTCTTGCGCTCCAGTCCCCCCCCATACCCGCCTAGCCCCCCATCGCTGGCTATGACGCGATGGCAAGGGATGACCAGCGGCACAGGGTTAGCCCCACAAGCCGCCCCCACCGCCCGCACTGCCTGCGGGTTGTTGATGCTCTGGGCTATGGCAGCATAGGAGCAGGTGTCGCCGTAGGGAATAGTCTGTAATGCTTCCCACACCTGCTGCTGAAATGGCGTACCGGTGATGTCTAGCGGGATAGTGGGGTGCCCTAGCGTCCCCTGGCAATAGCCGATCAACGCTTGCTTCCATGTCTGCAATTGGGCATGCCTACTACTACCCTTACCCTCGCCTTGCCTATCACCCACATCATGATGATCATTATGCACAAACCGGCATTGAGGACATTTCGTCTCCATTGCGGCTATGCACTCTGCCTCGCTGCTCCCTAGCCCAATAAAGCAGACCCCCTGCTTCGTTGCGGCTATCAGGATGCTGCCTATATCCGTATCAGCTAGGGTATACCATACAGTTTGTTGAAGCATAAGTTGTTACACCTTTCTTTATGGGTACCAGAGAGCCGTTGCATGCAGCGGCTCTCCAGGAATACCACGGGAATGGAGCGTATTTCCGGTTGCCCTAATAGCGTGGGCGAATAACCAGCGGTAAATAGACAGGGAGCGTATCCCTCCCCAAGATCACATAGTCCCCTGGTGATGGCAGATCAGCCGTCACATACGCCGAATCACCTACCGCACTGAGGGTAGCTTGTGCTAGGGCTAGTTTTGCGTTGATCGTCTCCCACGTCCCCCCCAACCGGCTGTGGACAAGATAGACGGTAGACACGATGATCGGTGGGGTTGTATCTTGGCGATAGACCTTGTGCGTCAGCACAATTGTCCCATTGGGAAAATCCCCCTGCAACAATGGGACACCGGTAGCAGCATCAAAGACTTCTATCACGAAACCCTTTACCCCGATACGGTCTGCGGGAATGTCAGCAAGATCGCGCTGCGTAATCTTGACAATGACTAATTGCCCATATAAATCTTGTGGCAACGAAAAGTTCAGATTTCCCAAAATAGTAGAAGTCGTCCCTGCTTTCTCTGGGTCAAGCAAAACCTCGACAACCTCATCAGTAGATGATACGCTGCGTTCAAAGAAAACCGTCGCCGTGTCGGAAATAGGCGCAGTTACACCAGCAAACTGGTAGGTGGCGACAAGCGTTGCTATACCGGGTACAGCTGAAGAAAGCAGGAAATGGGATGCACTGAACTTCTCGTCAATCTGTACTTCGTCTAGCCCACCAAACGAGGTGGTAATCTGGAGTTTGCCCCGTTCTGGGGGTATCCATACCTGCCCCGCAGCATCTTCCAGGTGGGTAGTAACCGAAACAACCCCTGCCCCTTTGTTTGGCAAAGTAACCGACTCTTGGTAGGGCTTCACCACCAGTTGATAGTCGCTTAGAGAGCGCACCGTAATCGTCACCTGTTGGGATGAGGTAACAGCCATCGTATTCTCGGTACCACCCACATAGAGCGTAGCTTGGATGGGATACACTTGGGGGGAATCTGTCGTATTGGTATAGCTCACGGTACCGGTAACGCTCGTGGTACCGGGGGCTAATTGCCGTTCCTGCACCTCCTGCCCCTGCTCATCAAAGGCAAACCGTACTGTTGACGTAACCCCAATAACGGTATGCGCGGGGACAGTAGCCTGTACTTCTATCTCCCCTGTTGTGTAGAGGTAATCGGTTGTATCTGTATTGAGCGATAGGGCAATAGATGGGGTGGTGATTGTCACTGGCGTATAAGCCTGCGCCAGCAGCAGACTATCACCATACACATGGTCTACACCAGAAAGAAACGATGCCGATGCAGTGAATGTCCCGGTGCGACTGTAGGGGTGTATCCAGACAATCTCGCCCGTTCCACTGATAACCTGCTCGCGTATGCCAGCAGTGATAGCATTGGTATCTGCCATCATCATCACCCGGTTTGCCTGGTTTGCCTGCTTTGTCCAGAAACCATCGCGTGGTTCATTCGCCTGGATTGGCGGCTCAACTTGGGCGGTAAATTGCCCATCTTGCCCAACATAGATGTTCCCAGTCGTATCGGCAGTCTTCGCTGGTTCTGCCTGTACCTTAATGGTAGGGACGATAAGTACCTGGGCAGTATCCGAAAGGATGGCAGAAGATTCCCCGATAACTGGCGCAACGTCAAGCACCCCACTGTTGGTATAGACACGATGAAGAGTGGTGCGTAGGGTGTGTACGCCTGTTCGTCCAAGCGCAACAACAAATGATGTGGTGTACACTTGGTCTGCTGCCTCAACCAAGCGGTTGCCATCTGTGTCCACATTGGTTGCTATCTGCTGCTGCTGGTCGCCATACTCCAACGTGATGCTATACCATTCGGTAGTCGTGTAGGGTTCAGATTGTTGTACATGCAACTTGACGGACACCGATACCGCCGATGTGTTGCCTGTGCCACCATTCCACTTCACAATAGGAGCTACTGTCATCGTCAACCATTCACTCCCTGCTGCTCCCTTTGCTGAGAGTTCGGCAGCATAGGCAGTATCAGGAGTAGCCACATGTAGGGGTAGGTGTCCATCTCGAACTGCGCTCGCCAAAAACATAAGACAGACTAATACGATACTGCTTGCTACTGACAGTAGCAGCAATTTTACGCAAGCTATCTTCACGGCTCGTCCTCCTTTACTTTCCCCTCTTCTCTTCTTATTTTGTGTTGCCGGGGGATTAGGCACAATTTAGAATCTCATTATATAATAGGTACAATACTTTTTGCTAGTAGCAATTGAAAGAGGTAGTCGTATGCACCATCTTTTTAGGAAATACTCAACCAACGGTTGTTTGCTTCACAGCCTGCTACGAAGAGGGAGTTTCTGGCTGGTTCTCCTTGTTGGTATCCTCATTCCAATGCACCATGAAACCTTTGCCGAGCAATACCTTCCCTATCCCGCCTACCCTACCGAGTTACCAACACCAGAACCTGCTATCTACCAATTCAAGGGGTTTTTCGGAGGTGTGTTCCCCCTCCTACGAAATACCACGCCTATCACGTCTACCACATCTACCACGCTAACAAACCAACCCCTACAACAACCTCCGTTGGCGTTTTTGGAGCAGGATGTCCCCTTCTATTATGCGCCAGAAAAGCCTACAGAACCCCAGGGGACTATTCCCCAGGGAACGGGCTACACCCCCACGGCACGCTATGGATGGGGCTGGCTCCAGGCTCATTTTGTAGGTTACGGTACCCTCTGGACTACCACAGAAAACCTACCGTCTGATAGCACAACACTGGCTATGCTGCCAAACCTAGCCCCCGGTGTTGCGCTAGTGTTTCCTGAAGATATGCTCCAACCCGGTGAGCTTATCCCCCGTCTACCCCCGGCAACAAGTGCCTATTTTGTTCCCTACATTGATGATGCTACGGCTACGCTGTTGCCAGCAAACTCCCCCTACGATGTAGTGGCACGCTTTGGGTGGGATTGGGTACAATCCGATGTGCTTGGTTTGGGGGTGTTCTGGATGTACGCGCCTGATGTGGGGTTAGATACCGTAGACCTCACCCCCCTTCCCGACCTTGCGCCACTGGCAGACTATCGTGCCTATGAGGTAGCAGAAGGAGATACGCTCGCCAGTATCGCTGCGGCAGGCGGCAGTGAGCCATCTATCATTCGCCACTACAACCATACCCACGAGCCACCGTTGCCTGGACAACCGCTCATTATCCCCCGATTAGAGGGGCGCACCTCTACCTTGCCAGAGATACCACTGCTCGTCCGTAAGGGAACCCCCACTCAACCACGGGTCGCTATCACGCTAGATGTCGAGGTTGGGGATGCATCAAAAGTGCTTGAAGTACTGCGCCAGCGCAACACTCGCGTGACGTTTTTTGTCACTGGCGGTTGGGCAAAGAGCCACCCAGATCTGCTGCGCCAAATGGTCGCAGATGGGCATGAGTTGGGGAATCATTCAATGGGACACCCGGATTTTCGCACGATAACCGATGGTCGTATTGCGTGGGAATTGGCTGAGACAGAGCGCATTGTGCATGAGATCACCGGCGCAACTACGCGCCCTTACTTTCGCCCACCCTACGGGGGATATGACCATCGGGTGTTGCTGGCAGTCATACGGCAGGGGTATTTGCCGGTATATTGGTCATTGGATACACAAGATGCCGTTGGCATGCCCAAGTCACCAAACTACGTCTTGGAACGGATGACTCGTCATACGGCACCGGAGCAGATGCCGGGGATGATCTCCCTTTCGCACTGCTGTGCAAACCAACATGTGCTAGGTGAGGCATTGTGGGCTATCCTAGACCGCTACGATGCTATGGGCATTGAGGCGCGTCCGTTGAGCGAGGTACTTGGACCGTAAACCGCCCCCTGCCGCGATTCCCCTTCTCCCCTCAGTGGGGGAAGGATTAGGGGATGGGGATAGGGGGGCTGCCCGAAGGGGCAGGGGAGGGGGTACGGTTGGACGTTGCCAAGTACCCCTTACCCCTGGGGTAATCGCTACTCTGCATTCCAGCGGGCATCCTCGGCTACCCATGAGGTAATCCGAGCTACGGCTAGACCCGTTATGCTACTCAAGAACGCAGTAATCGCTACCGCAATGGGCCAATTGATGTTTTCAGCATCATCAAAAGCTGGTTTATGGGTAATCTTCTCCGCAAAGCGCAAATTGCCCACCGCAAAGCTAAAAGGCAGCAGCGATACCAGGCTTGCCCCAAGCCCAATTTTTGCGAAGTTCTCTTCAAATGTGCCACCGCCAATACGTTCGCGGGACAATTGGGTGCTATTCTTTTTTAGGACTAGGGCTTGCGCCGTGCTGAAAAAAGCGGTAAACCCAATGAACGAAAGCACCTGCAATACTAAGCCAGTCAGCACAGTTGCCATGTTGATACGGGTGGGTTGTTTGCTGTGACTTGATAGGATACCCACCAGCGACAGCAGGTAAAAGACAAACCCCCAAAATCCCCCAAACGTTAGCCAGCGGGCGATGTCCTCTTTTGCCACAATAGGATGTTGTTTCATTATGTGTCCTCATTTCTTGTTATAGATAAATCTATCGGTTACAGTGTTGGTCGTTGCTTGTGCCAGGAGGTAGTCCGTTGGTAGGCATCTCCCACCCGCAGCAATGTTTCTTCATCAAACGGCTTGCCAATAAGCTGCAATCCCACCGGGAGATTGTTACTCAAGCCACATGGAATGGATAAGCCCGGTACCCCTGCTAGATTGACCGTCAGCGTGAAAATATCGCTGAGGTACATAGACAAGGGGTCGTCTATCTTGTCGCCCATGCGAAACGCAACGGTTGGCGATGTTGGCGTTGCCACAATATCTACCTGGGCAAAGACGGTGGTAAAATCACGGCGAATGAGCGTTCGTACCTGCTGTGCTCTGCGGTAGTAGGCATCATAGTAGCCAGCAGAAAGGGCATATGTACCGAGCATAATCCGTCGTCGCACCTCTGCCCCAAACGCCTGCCCGCGAGTCTCTTCTATCTGATCCCACATAGTATCTGCCGAGGCGCGAAATCCATAGCGCACCCCATCGTAACGGTTCAAGTTTGAACTGGCTTCGGCGGTGGCTATCAGGTAATAGCAGGGCAGGGCATAGGGAGTATAGGGCAATGAAACGGGGATAATTTCGGCACCGAGGTCTTGCAACGTAGCAATTGCCTCACGGGTCTTGTGTTCCACCTCTTGGTCCATACCAGCAACAAAATACTCTTCTGGTACCCCAACCCGTACGCCCCGTATATCGCCAGTCATAGCAGCGGTATAGTCGGGAACGGCATGGGGAACGCTAGTACTGTCGTTGGGGTCTTGACCAGCGATGACCTGCAAGAGCAGCGCAATGTCTGCCACCGTCCACGCCAGCGGTCCTATCTGGTCAAGCGATGATGCATAGGCGATAAGCCCATAGCGACTGACGCGCCCATAGGTTGGTTTCAAGCCAGAGATGCCACAGAGCGAGGCGGGTTGTCGGATACTGCCGCCGGTATCTGTCCCAAGTGTCCCTGGGACTTCGCTGGCAGCAACAGCAGCCGCACTGCCCCCACTACTCCCCCCAGGCACCCGTTCCAAATCCCAGGGGTTACGGGTAGGGTAAAAAGCACTGTTTTCGTTGCTCGAACCCATAGCGAACTCGTCACAGTTGGTTTTGCCAACCATCACCGCTCCTGCGGCATACAAGCGGGTCATAACCGTTGCGTCATAGGGCGGGACAAAGGTTTCCAGCATGCGTGAGCCGCAGGTAGTCCGTACCCCTTGCGTACAAATCACATCTTTGATACCAAGCGGAATACCAAGCAATGGACTATGCGTGCCGGTGGTCGTGCGCCGGGCATCTGCGGCGCGTGCCTGCTCTATGGCTTGCTCCTCGGTGATACTCAGGAATGCTTGAACCTGTGGTTCAAGCGTTGAGAGGCGTTTAAGCAGGGCTTGGGTAAGGTCTACAGAAGTTATCTCACCTGCATCAAGAGCGGCACGAGCTTCTGTTATAGTAAGCGTGTGATAGGCTGTCATAGGAATATTCTAACTTTTGCGACTAGTACATTTGGCCCGATTGCCAAGCATTTTCTGTTCCTATTGTACCACATTCCCCCCCTCGCCCTGGCATGGGAGCGGGGGCAGGGAAAGTAGGAGCTAGATGGCTTTCGTTGGGCAACATGGCTACATGGCTATGTTGCGGGAAACCATATGCCACACCCTGGGACAATCGGCCACAATCGGCGCATTTGACAGAACCCAAACCTCGTGGTATCTTTTATAGCCATTTGCTAAAGCAAGAAATTGTATAATCACAACCAGTCACCATTGCAATTGCATTTGGTTGATTGGTTGGTAGTTGGTTCGCTATCCAAGACCGATAGCCCAATATGAAGTCCATGACAGACTCGTATGCGAACATCATACATACCTTGTGCGCTCTATGCACAGATAACCCTTGTCCTCCCCTTTGCGCTGCCCCAACAGCAGCACTCCGTATCCAACCGCGAGTGGTGCCGGGTGGGGGTGCTGACAACAAGGGGGGGTCTGCAATGAGCCTATTCATACGAAATGTTGTGAGACGATGTGCCAAAAATTTGACACATCGTTTGTTTTTGTCATTGAACCGTCATACAAATCAGCAACACTCCTTGCTTTTTTCCTTTACCATACGGCTATGTGCGCTCCAAACGTTGGCTACAAAACCTCAATTTTCAAGGAGTCTCCTTTCTCATGTCTTTCATGTCTACATCTCTCTATCGGGTACTCTTTCTCGGTTTCGTGCTTGTCCTTCTAGGGGTGTTTTCCCCTAGTACCACAGTTGCCCAAGCTGCCCCACCAAACATCTGGCTCCCTACGCCCATTGGTGAAGAGTGGATGGTTATTCAAGGCTTCAACTGTGGGACACACGCTGGTGAGCGCGAGATAGATTTTTCGCGGGTCAGTGGTTCATCTATTGGTGCGCCCGTGCGAGCAGCTGCTGATGGGGTCGTCTACTTCTGGACTCCTAGCAGTGGAACGTTGATTGTTCACCACGGGAATAACTACTACACCGAATACACCCATATGAGCGATACCTTCTCTGCCATACCAGGTACCCCCGTCTATCAGGGGCAGGTTGTGGGATATGTCAATGGTTATGATCACCTACACTTTAGTTTCTACTATTCTGCAGTGGGATCATACTTTAGTCGTCAAACGCTAGAACTTGACTTTTTGGATGGCTATAGCATGCACGACACCTCCGGCTGCAATCAACACTATGGTGAGGTAGTGGTTGCGCGTGATAATCCCGATGAGTCCCCACCCGAAATCCTGTTTGCCAGCGATATGGAGCCAGAGACGTGGTATTGTGAAGATCAGCGGCTTGATTTTACCATTACGGATGACCGTCTCGTGAAGGGCTTTGACCAAAAGTTTAATGGAGACCCCGCAGAGGATGCCCCGGCGTTTGAAGGTGACGCTGGCTATATACAACTGTCGTGGGGGGGAGAAGGGAACCATCTCATCTCCGTACGGGCATGGGATGGCAGCGGCAATACAACGCTGGCGACCTTTGGACCGGTGGGGTATGATGTTGCTGCTCCAACCTATGACCAACCAGCAGAACTACCCCAAGAAACCTACCGTATCCCAGATGATGATGTGCCGTTTTCATTAAGTCTCGCTTGGGATGATTTCGATGATGGTCCAGGTTCTGGTGTTGCTGGCTATAACTATTATGTTGGGACGGATGAGCAGGGGACATCGGAACATTACACCGAGAGCAGCGAGGTAACGCTGGAAGATGTCGTCCCTGGGTGTTATGTCTTGCGGGTGCAAGCTCACGACCATGCCTGTGGTTCAAGCGATTGGGTGACAATGCAGCAGGTGGTGGTGACAGATAGCCGTGGGAAACTCCCGCCTGATGCATCGTGTGCAGTAAGCGATGATGAAGAAGCTGCAAGGGATACAGAGGATACACAGGAATCAACTGTTACATCCACACCCACGGCGGAGGAAACGGCTACCCCATCGCCCACACCCACGGCGGAGGAGACGGCTACCCCATCGCCTACGCCCACGGCGGAGGAGACGG
>CAZLKK010000100.1:9621-12195 GCA_964559995.1 uncultured Chloroflexaceae bacterium | reverse complement strand
GGTAGCCGTCTTCTGCTCCTGCGTAGGAGGCGGGACATCACGGGTTGGGGTGTCCGTTGGAGTCGGCGTAGCATTAGGAATATCCGTTGCCGTTGGGGACGGGGTTGGGAAGGTAGTCGCATCAGGCAGAGCAGCAATCACCTTTGTACAGGCTTCTGCTTTCCCAATGAAAACCAAATCAATCCCAATAGAGCCATTGCTATTCTTCACTTCACGCGGCAGGAAAGTAGCCAGCGCATCGACCTTGAGTCTGTCGCCATCTTCTTTCACGATGGGCAGGGTCATCAAAGTACGATTTTCAATGTGGCTCTTAAATGCCGATTGCAAACTGCCAAAGTTGACACTACGGTTGTACTTGAGCACATAGTCTTTTGGCTCCAACAAGCCAGGGTTGGTCACATCAGATGAACCAAAGTTGGCTTCCTTGAAGTTGCCTTCCAAGTTACCGCTACCTGTGAGCATCTCGCTCATATCGGCATCAGGATTCCATGCCAAGAACACAAACCCTGTGTCTTCTTCAACGAGCTTTTGATCACGCCACTGGTTCATAGCCACACCAGAGACGCTCTGATCCCACTTGAACTGATTGTCAGGGCTTTCAAATTTGCCTGCTGACAAATCTTTGATCAAGCTATCTTTGACACCAATGGGGTAAACCCCTTCTTCACAAGGACCACTGGTGACACCTACCACAGAAGAAACGGGCAGGGAGTCGGTACCAGCGATACGGGCAAAGAAGGTATCAACGCGCCCGTGCAACTGCACCTGAATGTAGGTGGTGCCGCTGGGCGGTGGTCTATCAGGAGGACATGTGCTGTACTCCTGGCAGCCGACCAGCTTACCATCATTGCCGGCATAAAACATATAAAATTTTCGCTGACCTTCCTGGGATTCTTCCCCAGGCTTTGTCACTGCAACATTGTTAGCAGCCAGCGAATCCATGGCGATTTGCCCCAACTTTTCGTTGGTAGCATTGGGGTTTTTCACCCAATAGTTCATCACCGCTTGGGCAGCACCGTTTGATGCCCGCGCCACCTCACGCTGTTTGGCGTAGGTGTTGTTGACATCAACGGCGAGACCGACCATCGCAAACAGCACCAGGATAACCAGTGCTATGATGGGAAGGCTCTGCCCCTTTGTCTTGATGTTCAAAAACTTCCTCATGACTTACCTCCTAATAAGAAACGTACCCTATTGTAGCGTTTCATTCCGTACCTAACATTGTTACTGTTGATTGTTCCGTCTTCACTCATCCATTTTCGTACAACGTCCATCGTGTCGTAAGGTTCCATTGGTTGCGTATCTTCGTAATGAGATACGCCCGACACGTTACCTACGTAACTTTCCTCAATACCCTGACTTCCTCCTTGAGATTCCCTGTTGGTACACGAAACCTCAGCTCCGATTTGGTTGGCACAGCCAGCAATTACGGCACGAGAATAAATGTCACCTGATTGGTTGCTGACCACCTGCTGCCAGAAGCAACACTTTGCTGTGCCCGCACCTTTAAGATATAGTATTCACCGCCTGCGTCCTCTAGGGTCTTCTTGTCAGCACTCGTCATTGCATTACACGTTGTGCCGCCGCTCCCAAAGGGACAGAACGGTGCGGTAGTATCTGCTAAGACACTGGTATCTTTACCAAACACGCCCACAACCGGGAAGCTCATCCCCTGGTTATCCACGCCTACCAGCGTAAACTCAACTTGCTGCACCCCTTCGCCGTTCTCCTCCGGGGTTAGCCCTGTGGTATAGGCTTGCACCGCAAAGGCTGCCGCCTCGTCCTCTAGGTTATCCACAGAGTAGGTCTCGGTATAGGTTGTGGCAAACAGCACCGTGACATCGGCGTAGGGCATCTTGAAGGTGTCCTCGTGGGTAAAGAACCCATCCGCCGTGGCAATTTGGGCGCGTAGCGTATAGTCACCCGCTGGCAACTCGCTATACAGCGTTTCTGGCATCGGATCGCACGGGCCATTGACCCCACCAAAGACGCAATAGTTGTTGGTTGCGTTGATATTTGGCAACGCTATGGTCTTTGAATAGACCAACGTATTCAGCGGCGAGGGACCTTGTATGGTAAAGTACAAACTTGTTGGCTCATTGAAGCTGCCATTTTGGAACTCCCCATCAACGATGGTGGCATTCTCCGCCTTCGGGTCATACGCCTTCAAGCCAAAGTTTGTGCCGGTTGGTCGGTTGCGTACTTCAGATGGCAGGGGGAGCGTCTTGTCTGCGGATGCATTCGGCACGTTCATAAACGCCATGAAGACATCGGGAATGTCAAATTCTATGTCTATCCACTCCATCTGATCCCAGTAAGACCAACCGTTGTTCTCATAAATCTTGTTGGCAACCCGTGCCTTGATGATATACTCGCCCCGATCCATCAGGTCATAATCATCTGTCGCTTCACACTGGTCTTCTTCATCATCATAGCCAAAGACACACATCGGGTCGCCCGGTCCATCTTGCCCATTACCAATCCACGTATAGTCCTGCGTGGTGCTTAGGTCTGGGTCTTCCATCTCATCCGCCTCTTCACACGCATCATCTGGATAGGGACCACAGAAGCGTA
>CAZLKK010000100.1:9198-9611 GCA_964559995.1 uncultured Chloroflexaceae bacterium | reverse complement strand
CCACCCCATTGTACTGGTCGTACAAGTCGTCTAAGTCTGTACCAGACAAGCTCGCATCATAGACATTATCGTAGAGGTCTTTGCCAGACTTGTCTTTCAAGCTGTTGAGGTACTTGGGATCAAACGCCTGGATTGCAAAGCGGGTTTGTTCCTCTTCCCGCACGACTTTGCGGTCATCATCCTGATGGTAGTCATCCATTTCCTCTGGATAATCATTGTCATCATCAGATGGCGCAGGGTCTGGGTCAGCAAAGCGCATCTCTACGGGCGGTATGGCAAAACTGCGTTCCACCCAGTCCGTCCAGCGTCCGCCATTCAACTCTGTTTTGGCACGCGCTCGGATAGTATACGGCTTGTCGTGATAGGGGGTCTCGCTGTGCATTTTTTCATCAAACATCGTGCTATCCATAGGA
>CAZLKK010000100.1:8717-9188 GCA_964559995.1 uncultured Chloroflexaceae bacterium | reverse complement strand
GCATGGTGAGCTTCCCCCAAAGAGACAGTAGCGCACTTGCAAATCTTCAGTTGAGTCTAATTCCATCTCGTTCCCCTGCATATCCAGTAGTTGAAACTCAACCAGTTCTATATTTGTGCCATCCGTCCCATCCTTATTTTCTACCTCATCCTTGTCGCCGGCAAAAGCTCGGACACGGAAGCGCGTTTGGTTTTCGCGGTCTACGATGTAGCCCAGGTTATCGGGCAGTTCATCATCACTATCATCATATACAAAGTCCACATAGGCAGGCAGTTCAGGAATGACAAACCGGCGGTAGTTTTGTGGTTCGCCCGATTCAGGAATTTTCCGCCACTCTACCCAGTTCGCCTCCTGCCCTTCATACAACACCATCAACCGAATGGTATAGGTGCCAGATGGCAGCTTGTAGTAGTCAAAGTCGGGAAAGTTTGTATCATCTGACGGCATTGGCTTGCAGGTCTTGTCCCCCTT
>CAZLKK010000100.1:0-8666 GCA_964559995.1 uncultured Chloroflexaceae bacterium | reverse complement strand
ATCGTGTCAACATTTGAATAGAGCACGGCATTGGTTGCGTTACCTGGGTCATCCCCTTCCAGTATCTGGAAGGCAATGCTGCCAATACCTGCGCCATTCTCCGAGCCGATGTGCGGCATCCAGGCTTTGACCTCAAACTCGCTCTCATCCAGAGCTTCAATTTCCTTCATATCCTCATCAGGCACGATCCAGGTATACTCAGGAGCCGGTACGCTAAATTGGCGTGATACCTGGGCTGACCAGACCTCGCTGGCGGTCTGCACCTGGGCATAGACAATGTAGTTGCCTGCTTGCAGCCGGTTGTAGTTTGGCGGCACTATCGGCGCGGGCGAGGGAACCGGGAAGTCCATACTCCAGCCTTCCCCCTCAGCCGTTGGCATTTCATCACAGCCATTATTATCGCCGGCTTCGCCCCCAAAAATACACATCAGGTCACTTGTCCGCCCCTCGCGCTCGGTGTCCATGTAGTAGATACGCTGACTAGTACTTGACCCTAGCGGGGTAAACTCTAGCCAGAAGACAGATCGGGCGATACCGTCACCAGCTTCTTCTCCCACTGTCGGGTCATTCGCAGCAATCTCAAAGTTGGTCTGGCCCGGGCTATTCAGTTCCCACCCACTCTCTTCTGGTACCACAAACCGGATGTCTAGGTCTTGCAACGTAAACGTCTTGGAGTCCCCTAGGACCGTATTCTGGGGGTCATCAAACTCTACCCGCACCCAAACGGTGTACTCATTCGCATCGCCGCGTTCCGTCAGTTGTTCAAACTGTTCTAGGCTCATGGCGTTACAATTGCCAGCACTGCCCCCAAAGTAGCACTCATTATCTTCGCCATCTTCTGGTGAGAGGATCAGGATGGTGCTGCCATCTGGTTTGACTATCCAGTACTTCACCTCAACGATGTTGACATCATCAGCTTCAATCTCAATTTCTGATTCAAAGTCCATTTCGTCTAGCGAGGCAATTTCCTGCCTCTGGGTGGGTTTGAGCAACCGAACCGACATACCAATGTTTGTTGACTCAACAGACACATCACTAAAAGTCGCTTTCCCAAACTGATGCGGGTAGCCTTCGGTCTGAGAAGAGTCTGGCTCATAGCCAGAGATCAACGCCGTACCATAGGTTAGGGATGCTCCCGGCGTAAAGCCGTCAACATCAGCCCATTCTTTCCCGCCCGAACCGGTAAGCAGTGTCCAGTTTGTCGGGTTGTTGCCGGTATCTGTGGAATACCACGCCTTGACCTGGGTGCCAAGCCTGCGGAGGCGGAACCACACTGGTGGGCTAGAGGCATCCACAAAGTCGCTAAAGTTTTTGACGCTATCATCACCAGTGCCAAGTTGCTGGCTCCGATACTGGAAGATGACCTTGTTCTCAAGCGGGCGATACCCCACAAACGCCAGCGGAGCCCCCGGCACAACTGACGTGCGGATCATCAAGCCAACTTTGGTGGCATCTTGGTTGGTATAGCCTAAATTCTCGGTGTCATCAATACCGGGACGCTGCCAGTCGGTAATCTTGGCGGTAAACTCCTGGTACTCGCTTGCCGGGTCGGTTCGCTCGGTATACATATAATAGAGATTGTCGTGCTTGCCAAAGACCTGCAAACCAGCCCCGCACATCTTAATCGTTGAGTCGTCCACACCACCCGAAGCAGAGCCGATCCCCTCAGCCTCACCAATGGCACGCTGGGACCAGGGCGACTCGATAATATCACCGCTATCAAGGAAGCCATCACATGCAATAGGTGGCTCTTGGGTAGGCGTGGGTGACGGAGATACGGTAGGAGTCTCCGTTATCGTCGTTGGCAGTGGGGTCAAGGTTGCGGTAATCGGGTCTGTGTTGGGTTTACCAAAGCGGGTAAACCCGGTCTGGCTCAACTCCACCGAAAACTCGGAGGAGAGGCGGACCTTATCATTGGGCAACGCTGGTGCCAAAGGAAACTGGATGCGATAATCCGTAGTGACCTTAACATGAATAGTGCAGTTGTTGTTATTGGGATTACCGCACGGTTCAGGGGGGTTGCTGTTGGTCTTGACGATATTTACCTCAATGTATTCCCGCAGGGTATCCACATCGTCATATTCCCCATCGCTATCCAAGTCCCGTAAACTCGTAAAGCCTATGCCGCCGTGTGTTCCCGCTTCATAGCTCGCCCGTCGTCGCACTTCATCGATAAACTCTGGGTAGAACTTACCGTCTTGGTCATTAAAGATGTCGCGCTGAGTAAAATCATCCCCATCAAAATCCTCTTCTTTTTTTCCTGAAATTTTGCCGTCGCCGTTGAGATCAAATTGATCCTGGAAGGGCATAGCACTTCCATAGAGGGCTCCTTCTTGGGCAGAATTGTGCAATCCCTGCATGGCAAAGAAGATCATCCCAAGATCAATAGCCGCAGAGAGCATGAAAAAAATCAAGGTGGCAGCCAGCGCAAACTCTACAAGAGCTTGCCCTGCCGTCTTTGCTACAATCTTTGCTTCTGTGACCAATGTTTTGAACTTCTGTACCATGACTCTACCTCGTGTTTCCCTACCTGAGTGTGATAAACCAACAACACCTTCAACTCACAACAACCTACGCTCCTCTAGCTTAGACCATTTTCTAGCCATTATTCACGACACACAACCCGATTTCCCTCAAACCCTTCTTCATTCAACGGAAGCGACTCACCACGACCTTGTATAGTTCGCATTGACGTAGCATAGACCGTCATCCTGCCCTCATTGCCAAACACGGGTATGAGATTAAACAACGGGGTAAGTGGGTCTATCGTATGGGTAATCGCTACGACAACCGTCTTCCCAGGCTTGCGTGGGTCTTCATCCTCTGGGTCTGGGGAAAGATATGGCGCAGGGCGGTAGCTTATGGAAAACTCGCTGCGATCCTTGTCAATATCAGAAAGGTCTACCAAAAAAGCCCCTTCTTGCGTTCCCTTAACCACGGCATAGACACATTTATCACTCATATCATAGGCATCTTCGTCATAGGAGGATGTTCCATCCTCGGCATAGACATCAGCCCCATCAAGCCGGGTGGGGAAGGGGGGGTAGTAGGCTGCCATATCGCTGCCCCGCCGGGCTGCCTGATAGACCGTCCCATAACAGTAGACGTAGTAGCCCAGGTCAATTATTCCAAAGAGCAGAATCAACAGGAGCGGGAGAATAAACGCCATCTCAACGAGAGATTGCCCTTTCTCAACCGCTTGTTGGTGTTTCGCTTCTAGGACATTCCTGTTCATCATAACCCCCCACCTGCTAAAAATACCTCTGATTCGTTGGTAGAGATATTGTGCCTGACACACTCCGACTTATCTACTCTCGTGAGCATTATACCCCGCGCATGGCTGCTATTCCATAGCCCGTTGGTACCAACTTCCCCGACCTGTCAACCGCTCTGTATGACAAAACGATGACAACGAGAAAATCGGCAAACCAGCACCTATGAGAGCAAAGACCTTGAGGAAATATTAACGGTATCTAAACATTTCCTTACCCTCTTTTATTCTACGCCTGCTCGCCCCAACATTCAATAGGCAGAGAGTCCTATCTTTTCCAATTTCGCCTGGTTCCCCGCTAACCCTTTCCCCCTGGGGGAGAAGGGGAACCGCGGCAGGTGTTCCTCCCCCTCGCCCTGGGATGGGAGCGGGGGCAGGGGGAGCGGGTAGCTGAGGCAATAGCTCCTGGGTACTGGTGCTATGACAAGGGAAACCGACTGCCACACGTATACATTGTCTTTTCATAGTAGCTATGGTATCATTGGGAACACTGCCGTAGTAGGCACCTGTCTTTTGCTTGTACCCATTATTTAATGAGCGCGGGTTGGCAACACCGCGTATGAAGTATGAGAAACGCTACCACAGCCATAATGGTTTAGAGTGAGGAAACACAACAAATGGCAGACAAGAAAGAGATGTCAGACGAAAAGGCTGCACGGCTGGCAGCGATCCGGGCTGCCAACGCAGCAAAGAAACCTGGGGGAGGCGAGGAAGCCCCATCCCCAGAAGCAACCGAACAACCTGCATCAAGCATGTCTGAAGACAAAGCAGCACGGTTAGCAGCAATCCGGGCTGCCAATGCCGACAAAAAAGCCGGGGGAGAGGCAACCGAAGGTGCGCCTACCCAAAAGATCAGTGAGCAACCTGCCGAATCTGAGGGCAAGGGCAAAAGCATGTCTGAAGACAAAGCAGCACGATTGGCAGCAATCCGGGCTGCCAATGCCGACAAAAAAGCCGGGGGAAGGGATACTCCGCCCGCTGTTCAACCAACCCCCACCCCTGCCAGTGAAAAAACCGCCAAGACCGTGCGATCTGCAAGTCCCACCCCTCCTGCCGCCAAGCCAACACCCGCCCAGGCGAGTACAGATACGGCAAATCCATCTTCTCGGCCTATCACGATGGTCGGGTTGATGACGCGCATTATCGTAGGGGCTATCATAGGAACTGTCGTGTTATTGCTCTTTGGCACAACGACAATACACTACCAATCTATGGAATTAGCTGCTGCATTTGGGGCATTCTTTGGGGCAGTGTCAGCCTATATCGCCGGGCTTTGGCCCCCTAGCCCCGGTGACGAAACGACTGAGTAATCTGCCAGGGTGATGGCAAAGTCGCACAATCACAGAAACTTTGCCCTTCTTGCCCACCCGCTCCCCCTGCCCCCTTTCCCATTGTAGGGCGAGGGGGCAGCCGAGTATCCCCTTACCCCCGCGGTGGGGGAAGAGGCAGGGGATGGGGGCAAGAAGGGCTTGGTAATCGCCCTGAGTAATCTACAACGGTTCACCGTTGTAATGACACCACCACCACACATCCTATCTTAAAAAGGGAAAGTGGCGAAAGTAATCAACCCGTTTTCGTTTCGTTAAGGAAAACGGGTTGGTATCCATGTAATACTGAACCAGACCGAACCAGACCGAACCAGACCGAAATAGACCGAAATAGACCTATAAACCGTATAAACCGTATAAACCGAGAAGGTTTTTTTGAAGTACACGTTAGGAGTTGAGAAGCGTATGCAGTTTTCCCGTTCTAGTGGAATACTCCTTCACCCAACATCACTCCCAGGACGACACGGTATTGGTGATCTTGGTACAGCCGCCTATCAATTTGTAGATTTTCTGGTAGAAGCCGGACAATCATTTTGGCAAATCTTGCCGCTTGGCCCCACTGGCTATGGCAACTCGCCCTATCAGTCACCTTCTTCTCTTGCCGGTAATCCATTGCTCATCAACCTAGACCAACTGGTTGAAGAAGGGTTATTACATCAGGGTGATATAGAGCCACCCTATGGCTATTTTGCCGATGACAGCCGGGTAAACTATGAAGCTGTCCATACCTTTAAGGAATCGTTGTTTAGCCGGGCTTTTGAACACTTTGAATCGCGGGCTAATGGCGATCAAAAAGCCGATTTTGCGCGGTTTTGTCAGGAAAATGCGGCATGGCTTGATGACTATGCCCTCTATACTGCCCTCAAGGAGCAGTTCAAAACCTCCTGGAACCAATGGGACAAGGACATTGCCCTCCACAAGCCGGAAGCCATAACGGAATGGCAAAAACGACTAGCCAGTCAAATCCAATTGCACAAGTTCTTGCAGTATATCTTCTACAAACAATGGCTCAAACTGCGAACGTATGCGAACGATCATGGTATCCGTATTATTGGCGATATTCCTATTTATGTTTCCTATGACAGTGCGGATGTCTGGGCAAATTCAACCTTGTTTAAACTGGACTCTGCTGGCAATCCCACGGTAGTTGCAGGTGTGCCACCAGATTACTTTAGTGCAACAGGACAACGTTGGGGTAATCCTATCTATCAGTGGGATAAGATGTCCAAGAAAGGGTTTAGCTGGTGGATAGATCGCCTGCGCCATACATTCGCCCAGGTGGATATTGTCCGCATAGACCATTTCCGTGGGCTAGAGAGCTATTGGGAAGTTCCCGCGCATGAAGAAACAGCGATAAATGGGAGTTGGCAGGAAGCCCCCGGCGTTGCTTTCTTTAACAAACTCAGGCGTGTGTTTGGTGAAGATTTGCCCATTATTGCGGAAGATTTGGGGTTGATAACCGATAAAGTAGAAGAGCTACGCGATAAGTTTGAGTTGGCGGGTATGAAAGTATTGCATTTTGCCTTTGGCGATACATCGAAAAATCCCTATCTGCCGCATAACTATGTTCATAATTGCGTGGTGTATACGGGTACGCACGACAATAACACGACTATTGGCTGGTTTCATGCTATGTCGGAGCAGGAACAGCAGGCGGTGCAGTGTTATATGGGGCGTGAAGGTAATGATATTGCTTGGGAACTCATGCGGTTGGCCCTGATGTCTGTTGCTGATGTTGCCATCTTTCCCATCCAGGATGTGCTGCGGCTTGGCAGCGAAGCTCGTATGAATATGCCTGGCACGGCAGTGGGCAATTGGGAGTGGCGGTTGCAAAGCCATTTGCTTGATTTTGGCATGGCTGCTGGCTTCAAGACCCTGGTCAGAGCCTACGGACGCTGCGAGTAACCCCCTCGTTTTTTACCTTCCCCCGCTCCCTGCCCCTCTTTCTGGGGTAGGTTTTGGGGGAAAGACGGTGCCGTCTCTTCGGGCATCTCCCCTAGCCCTTCCCCCACCGCGGGAAGAAGGGGCACGAATACCAGTCGGCTCCCCCTCTCCCAATAAAAGGGTGAGGGGGTTGGGGGAAAACCGTCTCTGGTGAAGCACGTATTGCTATGGTTGCCACTGGCAAGGGGGCGGCGGTACATACGCTTCTTCTTGCAAGATAGGCTCGGCAGGGTTGCGTATCTCAAAGTGCAAGACCCGCTCAATACGGCTAGGGTTTTTGCCCATTTCTACACTCAAAAAGACCATCTTCCAATAGCCATAGGCTGCTTCCTCTGGGGCGTTCCAGGTAATATCCACTCGACCATCGGGGTTTGACCCAATAAACAACCCATCATCATAATCATACTTACGTCCGTTGGGGTCTTCTGCCCAGTATTGCACATGGGTGCGAGGGGGAAACCCGGTAACAAAAAACTTGAAGTCGGTATTGGGGTAGCCAACAAACGGCTCTACCGCTCCCAAACACGGCGGGTTGACGGGGACAGTCTGTGGGAGTGGTGCGTCCCCTTCGCGGATTTCAAAGAAGATAGCGTGGGTAACACCTGTTTCTTCCCCTTGTACCGTCACCTTCCATACCCCAGGGATCGCTTTGGCAGGGGCTTTCCATTGCCATGTCGCAGGGTCACTCTCTGCTTTAAACCAGTACCGTTGATTATCAGCAAGTATCTGGCCGTTAGGTTGGTCAAACCAATACCCAACCCGTTCCCCCTCTAGCCCAGGAGCAGTAAACGTGAAGCTCGTACCGGCAGGGCCAGCTGCTGGCAGCACGTCTACCCTATCGGCATTGGCGGGAACATAGGCGGCAGGCTCCACCGACACCGTGCCAGTTGACGGCAGCACCTGAAAGGGAATGACCTGCTGGAATCCGCTTTCTTCCCCTTGCGCTACAGCGGTCCATCTGCCTGGCATAGCATCATAGGGAACCTGCCATCGCCATTGAATGGTGCTCTGGTAGGCATAAGCTGCATAGCGGTATTTATTGCTATACACCCGTCCGTCTGGGGAATTAAACCAATACCCAACCCGCTCGCTTGCAAAGCTGGATGCTGCAAAGAAGAAGATCGTACCAGGGGACCCTGCTTCAGGATAGACCGAGTATTGTGCCGGGGGCAAACTTGCTTTTGCTGGTTCTACTCTAGGCATCCCCCCCAGAGTAGCTCCTATCACGAGTAGCAAAACTAAGCGTATCATCAATCGCATGTGCATAGGTATCCTCCTCATTTAGCTGTTTTTCTCGTAGCAACGCTACGCTATAACAGGTTATATGATATAGAATAGTTCTTACTTCTTTTTATCATACCACAACATGCTCCCCCTTTGCCATGCATTGTGTTAAGGATGGGAAAAATGTCTGCCACACCCACAAGCAAATTTGCTCGTGTATGCGGGAGACGTTGACGTACCCCTCGTTACTGGTATGATGAAAGAGGGGGGATTTTTTAGTTACGGAATGGAGGACGAATCACGTATGGATTTTGATGTAGCCCCACTTGACACCTATGCAGAGCGTATTACTATGGGGATAGCCTTTCTTGGTGGGATATTGATGTTGCCCATACTCTTTGCCTATATCAGCAATATGCGGTGGTATGGGTTGTTCATTCCAGCGGTTTTTGCGCTGATGTTGGCTCTTTTCCTGACCTTAACCTATGCAGCACAGCCAACGAAGTACCAGATACGCGAGCATATGCTGATCGTTCGGCGACGTTGGTTTCGTGCGCTCAAGATACCTATTGCCTCTCTTACAGGGACGATGTTGGCAACACCGCTGGCTCAATTGACCCAATTTCGCTTTGCGTTCAATCCAGGAGTCTTTGGCTATCAAGGTCCGTTTGATTTGGAGCCATTCGGTCAGGTCTTCTTTATGGCAACCAACCGTGAGCGATTAGTCGCAGTGTCCCGTTTTTCGGCACCGCCACTTATCCTTAGCCCTGCTCGCCCACGAGCCTTCATTGATGGTCTGACTGAACACTTGATACAGTTACCAGAAACCCCAACGGAACCTTCACAGCAGCTATAGGGGAACTAGGCAGGTGGCGGTTCCCCCTCGCCCTTTATGGGAG
>CAZLKK010000099.1:0-12219 GCA_964559995.1 uncultured Chloroflexaceae bacterium | reverse complement strand
GGGCGAGCGAGCCACTGCTCCCCCCGCCAATGCGATTGTTTCGCCTATCCAGGGGACAATAACTGCCGTGCGCGTCAAGACAGGACAGCAGGTCGAGTCGGGACAAGTTGTCTTTATCCTGGAAGCCATGAAGATGGAGAACGAAATAGCCGCCCCCAAAGATGGGATTATTGGTGAGGTGCGCGTCAAGCAGGGCGATACCATTGAGTCCGGGGCGATAATGGCAACCTTTGCCGAATAGATTGACCTACAGCAGAAAAGGAACCGAAACGTATGCCGAAAGCAGGGATTACCCCAAGAGCCAAAGATTATAGCCAGTGGTATCTTGATATTGTACAGCAAGCAGACATGGCAGACTATGCCGAGGTTGTCCGTGGCTGTATCGTCTTCAAGCCCACCGGCTATGCCATATGGGAGTCTATTCAGCGCGGGTTAGATGAACGCATCAAAGCGACAGGCCACGTCAATGCCTATTTCCCCTTGCTTATCCCGCGCAGCATGCTGATGAAAGAAGCAGAGCATGTCGAGGGATTTGCACCGGAGGTCGCCGAAGTCACCCGTGCCAGCGGCGAAGATTTGGTAGAACCGTATGTCATCCGTCCCACGAGTGAGACCATTATTGGGTACTTCTACTCCAAGTGGGTGCAGTCGTGGCGTGATTTGCCGCTGCTTATCAACCAGTGGGCAAATGTGATGCGTTGGGAAATGCGGACCCGCCCCTTCTTGCGGACGGCGGAGTTCCTCTGGCAAGAGGGGCATACCGTCCATGTGGATGAGGAGGATGCAGAACGGGAAACGCTCATGATCCTCAATGAAGTGTACGCAGATTTTGTGGAACGTGATATGGCAATTCCCGTGATCAAAGGGCTAAAGACCGACAAAGAAAAGTTTGCCGGCGCACTCCGCACCTATGCCATTGAAGCCATGATGCAAGATGGGCGAGCACTCCAATCTGGCACCTCGCACAACATGGGCGAAAACTTTGCCAAAGCCTTTGATATAACCTATACTGATCAGAGTAACACCATTCGGTATGCCTGTACTGCCAGTTGGGGGGTCAGCACCCGGCTTATTGGCGCGTTGATTATGGTTCACTCTGATGATGAGGGGTTGGTATTGCCGCCTCGCCTTGCCCCCACGCAGGTTGTGGTTGTACCCATTTACAAGCGTGACGAAGAGCGCAAGCTCGTATTAGAAGCCATTGAACGGGTTACTGCCGATTGGCAGGGGCGGTTGCGCTACAAGGTAGATGACCGCGATAATTTCACCCCCGGTTACAAGTTTAACGAGTGGGAATTGAAAGGCATACCCATTCGGGTAGAGATTGGCCCACGAGATGTAGAAAAGGGCAGTGTGGCAGTTGCTCGCCGCGACATGCCTGGCAAACCCGGCAAGGCGTTTGTCTCACAAGAGGGCTTAACCGACCATCTTGTGGCTTTGCTAGATACTATTCAGCAAAATCTCTACAACCGCGCTTGGCAATTTCGGGAGGAGCACACGTTTATAGTGGAAACTTACGAAGAATTGCGAACCGCGGTAGAAAAGGGATTTGCCCGTTGCTATTGGGCAGGCTCTACCAGCGATGAACAGCGTATCCAAGATGAACTCAAGGCGACCATACGGGTTATCCCCTTTGATCAGCCGGATACGCCGGGACGGTGCATCATGACTGGCGAGGAAACCATGCAGCAGGTGATTTTTGCCCGTGCTTACTAATACCAGACAAGTGATAGGATACCAGGAGCTATGGCGACAGAACTACGACAATTTGGCAATTACTTACTTGAACAAGTAGACAACCGCCTGGACGAACTGATGGAGTACATCTCTGAGGCAGGACCATCGTATGCCCAGGATACCCATGCCCGCGAAAAGGTGCGTATGTCTTATCTTGCCCTGGTTGAGTGTATTGAACAACACAATATCGAACAATTAGTAGACATTAGCAAGCAGATAGGTATGGAGCGTGTTACCGCTGGCTTTTCTATCCAAGAAGTCTTGAACTCGGTAGAGATGATGCGTGACCATATCTGGAAACTGCTCATTGAGTATATGCATGAACATGGCGGATGGCCCTATGAACGGGTCCGTATGCTTGAAGATTTCACCCATACCTTTATGATCAATATTGCTGCCAGTTTTGGTACCGCGTTGGAGCAGACCCGTTCTGAAATGCAAGAGCAATCAGAGAAACTGGAAGCGCAGAGTCAGACCATCCGTGAGCTTGGTACGCCGATTATGCCGGTGCATGAGGGGGTACTGGTGCTGCCGCTGGTGGGGACACTGGATAGCTACCGCGCCAGCCAAGTGATGGAGACGCTCCTAGAGGCAATTTCTAACTATCAGGCGGATATTGTCATTATGGATATTACTGGTGTACCGTTGGTAGACACCAGCGTTGCCAACTACATCTTGCAAGCTGCTCGTGCCGCCAAGTTGGTCGGGGCAAGGGTGATGCTAGTGGGGATTGGTTCAGAGATTGCCCAGACGATGGTACATCTTGGCGTAGATATGAGCGACATTATGACGCTTGCCAACTTGCAAGAAGGGATACAGTATGCCTTTGAGCAGTTGGGTATTCGGATGGTGCAGCAGGGTACTCAACAAGTACCCCATCACCACCACAATGCCCAGTGGCAGGTGTTGTAGCCAGCTTGGGTTCTGTTCTATGTGACCCCTTCGTCAGATTTGCTCCCCTGCCCTTCCCCCCTGGGAGCTAGAGCTAGGTAGGCAAAACCTACCCAACAGTGAGCAGAAGTCCTCGTTAGACACACAAAAGAAAGGAGTAGCATGCAACAACCGTTCTTTCCCAGAGGCACCAGTGGGCGAAAACCAAGTTTCCTGGACTGCTGATGACGGGCTTCGAGAGGTCTCCGGTTGCGCTACCCACGTTTAAAAAAGCCCCCTGGGGCGGGTGGATGCGAGATGGGATACTCAGTCGTATGCAGATAGACCAGAGCAACCAAATGGTCTTTCTAGGCTATGCGTGGTCGTCCTCGGTAGTGGCTACGTCGGGACGTAAAACACGCCTGTGGACTGCGGGTAAGACCTCCGATTGGGGGGGCAGTGCAGGTCGAAGCAGAAATTTCAGAACTGGACAAAGCGTACCGTTGAGTACATTTGAACACAAAGAAAGTAGCAGGCGAAGAAATGGCAAATCTTGGAAACATCACTATTAGCTGGCTTGGTCACGCCACATTCCACATTGTTACCCCGGAAGGAAAGCGCGTCCTCATAGATGCATGGGTAGATACCAACCCATCCTGCCCTGACGAATGGAAAACGAAAGCTCGTGAGAACCTGGATGCAATCTTTCTTACCCACGGGCATTTCGACCATGTGAATGATCTGGGGACTCTAGCCCAAGACACCGGGGCTACTATTGTCTGCCAATATGATCTCACCCCCTGGATTACCTCCAAAGGGATACCAGAGGACAAGGTTGTTGGCTACAACAAAGGCGGGACGGTAGAGGTCGCGGGTATCAAAGCGACCATGACCGCTGCCCAACACAGCAGCACGCTGGTCGAGGATGGAAAGATTATCCCAATGGGTGACGCAGCCGGGTATGTGTTGCGCTTCTCCAACGACTTCTCCATCTACGTCACCGGCGATACCTGCGCCACCTACGATATGATCATCATTGGCGACCTTTACCAGCCGGATATGACTATCCTGCCAATTGGCGACTATTTCACGATGGACCCACGGCAGGCAGCCTACGCGCTCAAACTTACCCGTTCACGCTATGCCATTGGGCAGCATTGGGGGACGTTCCCCATACTGACTGGCACCCCGGAAGCCCTCCAGGAAGCGTGCAAAGAGTTTAACGTAGATGCAGAGATTATCCCGCTGAGACCAGGTGAGTCGGTCAGCTAACGAACTCCTGTAAAGGAGCACGTTTGTCATGGGGTGTTTTGATAACACTGTTGTCAGGACACCCCATAGGTATGGGGCAAGATTGCCCTACAAGAAATAGTTTAATGAAAAGGAGCACAAGTACATGTTTGAAGCATTACGCCGTCATGATCCAGAAATTGCAGAATCTATTATGAGTGAATATCGCCGCCAGCGTGATGGGCTAGAGCTTATCGCCAGCGAAAACTATACCAGTCAGGCGGTCCTTGAGGCGCAGGGGTCTATCTTGACCAACAAGTATGCCGAGGGGCTACCCCGCAAACGCTACTATGGCGGGTGTGAGTTTGTAGACATCATAGAACAACATGCGATAGACCGCGCTCTCAAGTTGTTTGGGGCAGATGCCGTCAATGTCCAACCGCACAGCGGGGCACAGGCGAACATAGCCGTTTACACCGCGTTACTCCAGCCGGGTGATACCATTCTCGGTATGCGATTGGACCAGGGCGGACACCTGACCCACGGCAGCCCCGTCAACTTTAGCGGCAAATGGTACAACATCGCCTTTTATGGCGTGGATGAGCAGACGGGACAGATAGACTATGACGAGCTTGCCCGTGTTGCCCGTGAAACCAAGCCGAAGCTCATCACCTCCGGCGCAAGTGCCTACCCACGCATCATAGACTTTGCGCGTATGCGAGCGATAGCTGACGAAGTGGGGGCGTTGCTGATGGCAGATATTGCCCACACCGCCGGGCTAGTCGTTGCGGGTGAACACCCCTCACCCGTGGGACACGCGCACATCGTCACGACCACGACCCACAAAACGCTGCGGGGACCGCGTGGCGGGATGATCCTGTGCAATGCCGAGTTTGCCAAGCGCATCAATAGTAGCGTCTTCCCCGGCAACCAGGGTGGTCCGTTGATGCACGTTATCGCTGGCAAAGCGGTAGCCTTTGGTGAAGCATTGAAGCCAGAGTTTAAGGAATATGCCAAGCGTATCCGCATTAACGCTGCAACGTTGGCAGAAGATCTGACCAACCAGGGGGTCAAACTGGTCAGCGGCGGCACAGACAACCACCTGATGCTGGTTGACCTAACCCCCATCGGTATCACCGGTTCACTGGCGGAGAAAGCCCTGGATCGTGCGGGTATTACCGTCAACAAGAATGCCATCCCCTACGACAAGCAACCACCAACGAAGACTAGCGGTATTCGCGTTGGTACTCCCGCTGTCACGACCCGCGGTATGGGGGTTGAGGAGATGAAACGCATTGGCAACTGGATGGGGCAAATCCTCAGAAATCCAAAGGATGAAGACCTCCAGCAGCGCATTGCTGGAGAGGTGCGCGATCTCTGTGCAAACTTCCCTGCCCCTGGACATGAGGGCTACGACAAAGTATAAAGCGTGATGGACACAGCGTGATGCTAGGACGATGGAGTCCTGGTTTTTCACGTATAGCTAGACTATTCATCCGCTCTTTTGTGTGTACCCTAGAACCTATGACCACAGATACCGACTCATCTCATACCCCTTCCCCACGCCGCTGGTATGCCTCGCCTACGTTCGTTAGCATTGTGGGTATTGTGCTGTCAGCACTGATCTTGCGGGTGATAGGGGTAGGCTGGTCGCTCCCCTACGTTGATCACCCCGATGAGCCAGCGATTGTTGGCGTAATGCTGCGGATGGTGCAGGGCGACCTCAACCCCAAACACTTTTTTTACCCTACGTTGATTATGTACCTGCAAGCGTTGGTCTTCAAACTGCATTTTTGGTGGGGAGACCTGACGGGCATGTATGGCGACTCCTTTACGCTGCCCAACTCTGTTCACTTCTATACCAGTATCCCACAGGCGTTTGTCTGGTCACGCACGATAACCGCGCTACTTGGTACGACAACTGTGCTCGCGCTTGCCACATGGAGCAGGCGGTTCATTGGCAAGCGTGAGGGGCTATTGGCAGCAGCATGGTTGGCATGGTCGGCGTGGGCAATTATCCATGACCACTACATTACCGTAGATGGACCATCGGCACTGTTTGGCTTACTTGCGCTGCTTGCTGCCCTTCAGATACTCCACAACGGCACATGGCGCGAGTATCTGTTGGCAGGGGTGCTCATTGGTCTGGCTGCCGGTACGAAGTACCAGAATGTGCTGGTAGCTGCCTCGGTAACACTGGCGCATGGGCTACGCTGGCGGGGCGATATGCTGCGTATGGGCGGACGACTCGTTGCGGCGGGTGGGGTGAGTGCGGTGGTCTTCCTGATGACCACGCCGTATATTATCCTGGCTCCCGGCGACTTTCTCCACGATATACACACCCTGTTTGAGTCGTATGGGTCGGCAGAGATAGCCCACGGCGATGTAACCGGGGCATACCCCGTTTGGGCATACCTGCGCTTCTACTGGCGCGAGTGTTTGGAGCCAATACCGTTTATCCTAGCCCTGCTTGGGGGGGGCGTGCTTATCCGCCGACAGCCTGCGGTTGCCAGTGTGCTGTTGCTCTTTCCCCTGCTGATGATCCTATCGCTGCTCCGTCCGCTTACCCACTTTTACCGTAATCTATTACCGACCCTGCCTGCACTGCTGATGCTGGCAGGCGTGGGTGGGGTTGCGCTGCTTGATTGGCTTATCGCCATCATGCGCCAACGATACCCGCAGCTTTCGCAATCGCAACTACGCTTGGTATGGGGCATTGGGCTTGTATTGCTGTTGTCGCCTTCGCTGCTGCACGCGGTGCAGGCAAGCAAGCGATTTGCCCAACCAGACAGCCGCGTGGTTGCCCAAACGTACCTCCACGACAACTGGCAGGGGGTGCGCGTTGCCAGTGAGCTTTCCCACCCGCTACGCTGGAATGGGGTAGCACAGGCTACCTACGTTCACTACCTACCACGCTATTCGCTGGATTGGTACCGCGAGCGTGGGTTTGGGTTGCTGTTGGCAAACGATGGCAAGCGGGACACGGAGGAGTTGACCGAGGATTATGCGCCGTTGCTCGAAGCAAGCGAGGTGGTGGGCAGCTTTGGCGGACGCGACAGTGGTATGCTAGGTCCACGTATAGATATGGTAGATTTGCAGCTTACCCCCGATACGGTGCCGGTAGATGGTCCACAGGTGCAGGTGGGGGATTTGCGGTTGCTTGGGGCAAAGGTAGGGTATATCGTCAAGCAGGGGAGCGAGCGCAGGATGGAGATGCAGCGCACGATTGCCCCGGGGCGTACATTAGCACTGCTGCTCTTCTGGACAGCAGATAAGCCAATGCCGCCCGATAACCTCTCGTTGTTTGTGCATTTGCGTGATGCCGAGGGGCGCAACCTTGCCCAAATCGATGTCCCCCCCTGGCATGGGCTATTCCCCCCCCACACCTGGACTCCCGGTGCGCTTGTGGTGGAGCGGCAGGAAATGTGGCTCCCGTATGAACTACCAGCGGGGGAGTATCAGTTGGTGATGGGGTTGTATGACCCGCAAACGTGGCAGCGGTTGCCTGCCTATAGTGGGGAAACTCACCTAGCAAACGATGAGATAGATTTGGGGACGGTATACCTTCAGCCGTGATCCTGCTGGTGGCGTTCTGCTTCTTCGCATTGCTCGCGTTCTTCTATTTGCCGGTTTTTTCCCTCACGCTTGTGTTTGGCGCGTTCTTGGTAGGCTTGCCATGTCTGGATAAACCTTCGCTTTTGTCGCAGCGTCCAGCGGGCGAATGGGCTAAGGATAGGTCTATCTTGTGCTGCCCATTCACGGATTGCTAGGCGAATGTGAACCCGTATCCAACGCATAACCCGGTTTCGCCTGCCGACCATCACGACCCCTATGGCGATCATGGGGAGACCAACGGGGATGGGGAGCGGTGCCATAACCATGCCAACCACAATAAGCACCCAGCCGGTAAGTTGGCGAAGGAATGACCAAACCATCGAGACTATTTGCTTTTGTGATTCGTTTGTCATAAGCACCTGTGCTGGTAGCATTAGGATTAGTCGATACTCTGCTCCTATTATACGGCATGTTGTTGGGTGGTGTGGGCGGCTCTTAGGGGTAGGGATTCCGGGCAAAGTTCCACTATGTTATTTCCCTCTCCCCCTTGCCCCCGCTCCCAGAGGGCGAGGGGGAGCCGTACGGTCTCCCTTCTCCCACTTGCGGGAAGGGCAGGGAGCTTTGCCCTTCGCATAGACAGTAATCACGCTCTATGCTACAATCGGGAGATAAAGGCTTTCGTATAAGCCGTCCATTGTATCAGTCACGTTGCGAAGTCGCAACAGAATCATAATAGTACCATTTCTAACCTACGAGGAGGTAGAGCATGCAGATCGAGGGTAATCTTGGACTAGAACTTCTGCGAGCTACGGAAGCCGCAGCATTACGCAGTGGTCGTTGGATGGGTCGTGGTGACAAAAACGGATGTGATCAAGCGGCAGTAGAGGCAATGCGCTTTGCCATGCAGAGTGTACCAATGAATGGTGTGGTCGTCATTGGTGAGGGCGAAAAGGACGAAGCCCCCATGCTCTATACCGGTGAGCAAATCGGCAATGGCGAAGGTCCTGAGATGGACATTGCGGTAGACCCAGTAGAAGGAACAACTCTCCTAGCAGAAGGGATGCCAGGGGCAATTGCCGTGATTGCTGCCGCTGAGCGTGGTTCCCTCTACAACTGGGAAGGACTCGCCTATATGGACAAGCTCGTGGTGGGTGAAGGCGCACGCGGCGCGATTGATATTGAGGCTCCCGTTGCGGTCAATATTCGTAGTGTAGCCCGTTCGCTTGGCAAGGATATTGGCGATATTACCGTTGTGGTACTAGATCGCCCACGCCATAAGGAATTAATTCGCCAAATACGCGCTACTGGAGCACGTATCAAGCTCATTTTGCATGGGGATGTGTCGGCGGCAGTTATGACTTCTATAGACAATCCACCCGCGGACATTCTCATGGGGATAGGCGGTGCGCCTGAAGCTGTCATTACCGCTTGTGCTATCAAGTGTACTGATGGCGAGATTCAGTGCAAGGTTTGGCCCCGCAATGATGAAGAGCGCACGATGATGGAAGAGCAGGGGATAGATGGCTCTCGTATCTATGGTACCGATGATTTGGTGAAGAGTAACATTGTTTACTTTGCTGCGACAGGTATTACGCCCGGTGAGTTTTTGGAGGGGGTTGAGTATTTCAAGGGGGGAGCACGAAGCCATAGCGTGGTGATGCGTGCGGAGTCGGGGACGGTGCGCTATATGAGCGCGACCCACCATTGGAATAAGCTCATGCGGATTTCGGAACTACCGTATGATCGCGGGCCCCACCCTATGCCGCAGTTCTAGGTAGGATTGTTTCTTCCCTTGCCCCTTTTGGAGATAGGTTCCGTTTGGTTGGAGAGCCGTTGCATGCAGCGGCTCTTTCCCCCCCCATACCCCCTAGCCCCACGTCCCACCGCGGGAGAAGGGGAATCGGTTTCCCCTCGCGCTACATAGCAGTTCAGCTACCGGGGGGTGCGATAAGGACCAAGATACCGCTGCACCAGCGACAAATCAAACTCGCGCTGGAGCGAAGTACGCGCCCCCTCCGCTGTCGCCGCCAATGCGTGGGAGAGCTGCCGACACACCGCATCTGCCAAAAACTGTGGCAATGGTTCTTGAACACTCTCTACGCGAAGAGCACTCCGAAAGGTCGCCAATACTGCTCCTAATGGCTCACGGGCAATCAATGCCGCTGGCAACTCCAGACGGTAAGCTGGTCCCACACGGTCTGGGCGATAGTAAAGCACATAGATCTGCCCATAGCCATGTTCTATAGTCGTACGATAGGCACGAAAGTCTGGCAATGAGGTACTACGATACCCCGTCAACAGGTGGGGGCGATCTTGTCGGATAAGCGGCACGGGCAGGGAGTATTCGCCCGGCTGCAACACACTGCTCCATAGCGAGCGGTCCGTCACAGTTCCGCTTAGGTGGGGAGCCAACGCCGTGACATCCTCTACTGATGTCGCCGACTTGGAATGGGCAATGACGCGGCGCGATTCCAGTACCAGTTGCCAATCGCCCTCTTGAAAAAACCGTTCAATCAAGGGGCGAAACGACTCCCACCACGCTGGCGGGTGTTCGTGGCGGTGGTCTTGGGCATAGCGTATCAGTAAGCGGTTGATTTCCAGCAGCATCGAGTAGAAGGAGCCATCTAGGACAAAAAGCCCACTGCTGGTAGACCGCACTCGACGGGCGAGCAACTGCAGTTCAAGGATACAGCGCATACCGCCAAGAATACCCTCGATTTCCTCTATTGGCGGCAGGAGATGCACATGCACATCTTGGTCGGTCAAGGCAGCATCTTCCACCGCCGCCGCCGCAATTGCGGCAAAGATAGCCCCTGCCGCTGGCACAGTCGCCTGGGAGCCATCCACAGCACAGAGACAACGGGTGGGACCATCTGGGGCTGCCCGTATCCGCCGTTCCATCAATGTCCGCAACCGTTCGCGGTCATCTTCAAGTTGTTGGAGTGTTCGGCGGCATGCCTCGGTGCAAGGCGAGATAGCAGAAAGCACCGCCGCAGGCAGTGCAGCAGTGCCAAGATTGGTTACGGCTTGTGGTTCTTTGCTCACGATGCTGTCCTCACTCTAGCTGTGTTTCCATCTGTTTTATGGCATCCATCAGTTTGTCCTGCCGCAATGCTGCAGTAACATCGCCACGGGTGCGCTCTACCACCGAGCGCAGCGCGTCTGTTGAACGGCGCAACCCACTGGTAACAGCCTCTGGATAGTCTACGGTCATCAGCAAACTACAGACCTCATCCATAATGTCGAGCAGGGAGCTAATCTCTGCCGTGTGCTCGTGGCGTATTCTATCCAGAATAGCCCGGCGGAGTTCGCTGGCAGCTTCTGCCAACCCATTGAGGTAGGCAGCCGGGTGGATGTTCAGCGTTGTTGCAGAGGGTGGCGGCGTGTTGGTAAGGAAAGCATAAACCAACGCAGCTTCGGCATACTCCTTAAAAGCATCCTGGGTATAGCCAGCGGCGATAAGTTCTGGATGGGCTGCGACAGTTTGGTGTAAGGTGTCGGCAGTGGTGGTCGCTTCTTCTAACAAGGATACCGCCTCTGGAAAAGAAGTTCGATGGCAAGCCCGGATGGCTCGCGCACACTGGCGAACCAGCGTGCGCGACAACACCAGGGCAGTTTCACGGGCTTGATGCTGCACTTCTAGCAATGCAGCACTCTCTGAAACGAGCGTATCTATAGATACAGATACAGATACAGATAAAGAGAGAGAGTTTCCCATAGGTTGGGCTATTTTCCATTTCCTTTGAGTATCTCTAACAAAGCCTTTGTCTCATCCCGTTCCCTAGCTTTCTCTTCTTCTGCTTCATCCCCTCCAAGAAAGGCTTTGAACGCTTGGACTATATCCGGGTCAATAGCGTTCGGGCGGTCAAACCCTTCTGGGGGAACCTGACCGTCTTCATCATCCATACCAAGCAGTTCCCGCGCACGCTGCACCTCTAGCTCCTCTGGAGTGAGCTTGGGAGTTTCGGGTTCTTTTTCTTCCTCATGATCAGGTCTGGAGAGGATAAGGGCTATATCGGCACTCAACTCCTGCTGCTGCACATGCTGCTGTTTTTCTATGCCGGTGCCAGCAGGGATGAGCTTCCCGATAACCACGTTCTCCTTCAGCCCCCGGAGGTAGTCTACGCTGCCATTGATAGAAGCCTCCGTCAATACCCGTGTGGTCTCTTGGAAGGATGCAGCCGACAGGAAGCTATCCGTATTCAGTGAGGCTTTGGTGATACCTAGCAGCACGGTGGCGGCAATTGCGGGGTCTCCCCCTTGACTTATCACCTCTTCATTGACCCGTTTAAACTCGAAGACCTCGATGAGTTCATTGGGCAACAAGCCCGTATCGCCTGGCTCCTCGATACGCACTCGCCGCAACATCTGGCGCACAATAACCTCAATGTGCTTGTCGTTGATGTTGACCCCCTGACTACGATAGACCCGCTGGGCTTCAATGACCAGGTAGCCCTGAACGGCATCTCTGCCTTGATAAGCCAGCAGTTCTTGTGGGTCAGCACTCCCTTCAGTGAGCTTCTGCCCGGCAACCACCTCTTCCCCATCATGCACAATCAAGCGGGCAGTGTGGGGGACGATGATCTCCCGTTCATCAGTATCATTTAGGCTAACCACGAGTTGCCCTTCTTGCACATGCACGATGCCATCCATACGGCTCACGATGGGAGAGTCATTGCTATTGGCAATATTGGTTTCCGCAAGCACTTGCCCCTTTATGACTTCATTTCCATGATCTACAAGCAAGTTGTAGTCGGGTGGGAGGGAGTAGGTATCGGTGTAGACATTGGTTTTGCTCACATACACCGTGCGGATACCCTCGTCACT
>CAZLKK010000098.1:11904-12292 GCA_964559995.1 uncultured Chloroflexaceae bacterium | reverse complement strand
GGCATCATCACTTTCTGCCAGTTCCAGCAGGGCGGGGAGCGCAGTATGTCCCATCACCCCCAATGCCCATGCTGCCCGCATACGCACATCGGCATTATCGCTTCCAAGCAGTTCTATGAGGGGTTGTATCGCAGGTTCCCCCAACATCCCTAGCGCAAATGCCGCTTGAGAATGGGCGAACTCATCATCGCCGTGTAAATCGTTGATTAAACTGGTAATCGCTTCTGGTGGTTTCATGATCGTATCCTTACATTTACTCCGTTGTAACATTGTTGGTGGGCAGAGTCCACTCATTTATTCCCCTCTCCCCCCTGCCCCCGCTCCCATTCCAGGGGATAGGGGGCTGCCCGGCGACTCGTTGCATGCAACGGCTCTACAAGGAGAGCGG
>CAZLKK010000098.1:1434-11807 GCA_964559995.1 uncultured Chloroflexaceae bacterium | reverse complement strand
TTGGGTGTTGAGCGCACAATTGCGCGGACGGGGCTGTGCCAGTTCGCTACTCAACGCCGACCCAAGCGATGACGGGTCACGCCCATAGACTTGGGCAAGCAACACCCCAAACTCATGCCGACTGACACAATCTTCGCCTGCCACATGCAAGACCCCCTGGTAGCTATCTTCTGCCAATTCCAGCAGCAGGGCTGCCAAATCTTCAACGACAATGGGGCAGCGAAATTCATCCCGAAACAGCCTATCCCCCCGCTTGCCATCGGCAATGTCTAGCACAAAACGGGTATGGCGATCCATGCGGGTAAAGCCATAGATCAGGGAAGTACGTACAATGGCAGCCGATGGGCAACCTTCGTGGACTAGCGTCTCAGCATCCGCCTTTGATTTGCCATACACATTCACCGGGTCGGGCAGCGCATGTTCGTCATAGCTCAGAGCATCACCATCATTATCCAAGCCGGCGAAAATGACATCGCTAGACATATGGATGAGCCGCGCCCCCAATTGGGTTGCTGCCAATGCAATAGCCTGTGCGCCCTTCGCGTTGACCTGCCAAAGATTATCGCCCTGAAACTGAAACGCGGTATGGATAATCACATCAGGCCGGAACAGATCGCACCCCTGCTCCACAGCGAGGCTATCACACACATCTAGCGGGAGCCACAGCACATCGGATGGCATATCATCAGGCGGGGGGTGGCTATAGTAGCTGGCTGCCACCAGATACCCCTGCCGCTGCGCCTGCCGCACTACCTCATCGCCCAGGTAGCCCGTCCCACCTGTCACAAGCAATCGTTTCACAACGGCAATTCCCTCAATCGTTCCAACGCACTGCGGGCTGCCTCCTGTGCTGCTGCCTGTTTCGTGCTGCCACTCCCAGTACCAAGACGCTCCTCACCTTTCCATACTTCCACGGTAAAGCACCGGCGATGGTCGGGTCCCGACACATTAACCGTGCGATAGTCGGGTATCGTGCCATACTTGCCCTGCAACAATTGCTGGAGCTGGGTGCGATAGTCTACCACCGCTTTTCCCGCATCTACCTGCGCCATCTCATCTTCCAGGAAGGGCAACACAAACCGTCTTGCTGCTTCTATTCCCTGATCAAGATAGATTGCCCCCAAGATAGCCTCAAAGACATCTGCAAGCAAAGCATCGCGGTCACGCCCAGAGCGGGCTTCTTCACTGCGGCTGATACGGACATACGTCCCTAGATTGAGCTTACGGGCAAAGTCAGCCAACGTTTTCATCTTGACCAGTGCCGCACGGAGCGAACTAAGCTCCCCCTCCTTGCGGTTGGGGAAGTGTTCATACAACCAGGAGGTCGTGAGAAAGTTCAACACGGAATCCCCAAGAAACTCCAACCGTTCATTGGAAGCCAACCCATCGCGCTGGTCAGCAGATTCTTTTTCTTTCCAAAATGAACGATGAGTCAACGCGATCTGGAGCAACTGCTCATTCGCAAATTGGATTCCAAGCATGGTAGAAAGTTGACGATACATACAGGGTTCCCCTGCTGGCTAACAGGAGTCTGCTACTTTCCGAAAAACCAGCGATACATTATGCCCACCAAAACCAAACGAGTTACTCATGAAAACGTCAATCTGTCCAGGACGTGCGGTATGCGGTACATAGTCTAGGTCGCATGCCGGGTCGGGTTGGTTGAGATTGATAGTCGGTGGGAGTATCCCCTGGTTCATTCCCAGGATACTCACGATAATTTCCAATGGGCCCGCTGCACCAAGCAAATGCCCAAACTGCGACTTGCTAGAGCTCACCGGCACACGAGCAGCATGCTCGCCAAACACCTTCTTGATGGCGTTGGTCTCTGCCACATCCCCCGCTGGTGTGCTCGTGCCGTGGGCATTGATATAGCTTACCTCTGTTGGGGCAAGGTTTGCCCGTTTGAGGGCTTTGTGCATCGCAATAGCGGCACCGCTGCCATCCTCTGGCGGTTGGGTGATGTGGTAGGCATCACCAGAAGCCCCATACCCCACAACCTCAGCCAACATCGGCGCACCACGGCTTATGGCATGCTCCATATCTTCCATCACCAACACCGCGCCCCCTTCGCTCAAGACAAACCCATCACGGCTCACATCAAAGGGACGTGAGGCGGTTGCAGGCGAATCATTGCGCGTAGAGATTGCCCGCGCACTGTTGAAGCCGGCTACCCCAATGGGGGTAATCGGGGCTTCGCTGCCACCAGCAAGCAGCACCTTTGCCCTGCCAACGGTAATGGCTTCAAACGCTTCACCAATGGAGTGTGCGCCGCTGGCACAGGCGGAGGTATGGCACACGTTGGGACCTCGCGCCCCCGTTGCCATAGAGATGTGTCCAGCGGCAATGTTGGTAATCATAGACGGAATGGTGAAGGGGCTAACCCGCCCCGGTCCGCGCTTCTCCAGCGTATCAACCTGTTTGCTTAGGGTATCTAGCCCACCAATACCACTGCCAAAGAAGACCCCCACGTCAGTATTGTTTTCGTTGGTAATCGTCAATGCTGATGTTTGTAGGGCTTCTTGAACGGCAGCAAGGGCTAGGTGAACAAACCGGTCTGTTCGCCGCGATTCCTTCTTGTCCATATAGTTTGCCGGGTCAAACCCTTTGACCTCGCCGGCAAAGCGGGTCTCAAAACCTTCTGCATCAAATAGGGTAATTGGGGCAATGCCATTTCGTCCCTCAGTTATGCCTTGCCAGAGGGATGGGACATCTAGCCCCAACGGACTAACGGCTCCCATACCTGTAATAACCACTCGTCGCATATCCTGCATACTCTCCTTACATAATGCTTATTAACTGCTTGGAATACAATGTATATCCTGTACTATCTCTCTTAACTTGATTCTTGCTCCCCATCCCTTTGGTCTTCCCCCCATCCCCTGCCCTTTCCCCCACCGAGGGGTGAGGGGATATTCGGCTCCCCCTCGCCCTGGAAAGGGAGCGGGGGCAGGGGGAGCGGGTATACCCTTACTCCGCTACTCTCCAAACAGTTGCTTGATAACCTCGCCGCGGTGACGAAAGATATACTGTAATTGCAACCGAATCGCCGGGTGGGTAAGCAGACCAAGCGGACCAAAGGGGAGTTCATAGCGTACAATGTCTTCCATCACCGTGCTGCCATCCTCACCATCGGCAAACGTATGCGTATGCTCCCAAAACGCATAGGGACCCTTGAGTTGCTTATCCATAAATGTATTGGGCGGGTCCCAATGGGCAATCAAAGTTTGCCAATGCATTGGTACCCCAAACAAGCCAACTTGGTAGTCTATGATAGTCCCCGCAGCAATCGTGATAGGTTGTGGGGTTAGGATACGAAATTGCAACGCCGGGGGGGTAATCCGTTCCAGATTAGTTGCTTCAGCAAAGAACGGAAATACCTCATCACGCGGGCGAGGAATAACCGTCTTGGTAAATAGGACAAAAGGTGCCATAGCGATACCTGCTCATTTCTCTTTAACGACAACAGAGACCCCCCCATTGGAGAGGTCTTTGGAAACTACTCGCCAGGAGTGGTGGGAATGGACATACAACAACATCAGCGAAATAAGCCCGTAATGGGAAACAATGGCAATGTCCCCATAGGGGTAGACAGTGAGGCGTTTCCATACTGTGCGAGCACGCCACATACTCGTGTGGAGTTTCTCTCCCCTGCCATCTGGCTTGACCATATGCAGGTAGGAACGAACCAACAGTTTGCCAAGCCGTTGCTGAGATGTGCGCGAGTCGTTTTCATCAATCGCATCTAAGTGATGGGGAAGCACCTCACGCAAATCAGCGACCACCAGGGGCGTAAGGTCAAACGTCTCACCAATAATACGAGCAGTCTGGAGCGCACGATCAAATGGACTCGTATAAATCCGTTTGATGTTGGTATCTTGCAACATACTAGCCATATGCTTGGCTTGAAAGACTCCTAAACGAGTCAGCGGCGTAGACGGCGATTCGTTAATCATACTATTAAAATCCCTAACCGTCGTTTTTTGCCGCAAACTCAAGACATTCTCTTCACTCTGAGCATGGCGAATAAGGTAAACTGTTTGGACGTAGGTCATGCCTGCACACGAAGCAGTTTTTGCTCAAACTCTTTTGGTAATTTCTTGCGTAGTTGATCAGCTTTGGAAGACATCCCTGGCTCATCCCGCAGCCAAAGCTGGAGCACATGGAGGAAATCTTCCATACCAATAATGGGGAGTGGCCCTGCTGCCCGCAATAGGGCTAAATCTTCCGCTAGGGTATTGCGATCTTCCTCGGTACCAGAGCGGAGCGTATCACTGGTCACAGTAATCACCATATTGAGCAAGGCAACCAATTTGCGTGGGTCACGCTCTTTGTCCTTTTTCCAACCGGTGATATGTTCATGTAACTTCGACACCTTCGCCTTACTCGTCCGCTTCATAGCTAGGGTCAATGCTGCCCGATGTTTCGCCAAATCTGGACTCTGGGTCTGCTCATCCAACGAGACCACCTCCTCCAACAGCGAAACTGCCGCAGGATGATCGCCAAGATCAGCATACAACAACGCCTGCTTATAGAGCATCCCACTAAGCGGGAGCAAATGCTCGCGGGCATCGCCTGCCATGCGTTGGGCAAGGATTGCCTCCTGGCGTGTAGCAATTTCCGTTGCCAAATCGCCCACCTCGTGGGCAATATCCGCAATGCCTGCCATCATTGCTGCTCGCTCTGCTTCTGTTGCATGCACCAGCACAGCCTCCGATGTCGCCATCAACACAGCAGCCGCGCCGCGGTAGCCATCTACCGCCCCAGTCAGCGCAGCAATACAGCTTGCCAACGGTTCTTTTGCAAAGGATTCTGAGAGCACATTTCGTACCTGTTCACGCGAGCGATTCCCGCGCAATGCGTCAATGGTAATACTCAAGAGCTTAATTGCGACTTGTGCCGGGCTGGTAGCGGACATGATTCACACCTCCTGTTGAGCGTGATACTAACTCACGTAAAGAGCACCCCCTTAGTATTATATATGATCTATGCTCTTTGCATACACCCCAGGGGAACATGATTTTGGGCAATATGCGATCCCCCACGGGCGGAGTTTGGTCAATATCGGCTTGCTCTCACAAGCCCAAGCCTTTTCAGACTTGGGTCATTGACATAGTAGAACGGGAACTGTGCCTCATTCCGGGGAATCCCTCAACCCAAGAGAGAAATCTCCCCAGAGTGTATAATTTTCCCTCGCCATAGCAATGTTGTCGAACAAAATCCCCCACCCCGCCAAACGAGCCGCGAGGGTCAACGAGTCGACGAGCAGGGGTAATAACAAGCTACCAACCCGTCTACCGCTGATAGACCGACAACACGAGCGGCAGTGGGCTAAACGCTTGGACTATCTCGCTCTGCCCAGAGCTATCTTTCACGCATAGCCCCGTTGATGAACCTCCGTCCAGGTTGAGGGCTGCGTCTATCTCCATATCCGTTGCCAGAAGCCACGGGCCAAGCTCATGTAACGTGAAGGCACTACTCATAAAGGCGAGGATAAGCACTCTACCGGCATAGTCCATTGCCAGGACGCTGCGGCGAGCAACCTCGCCTTCGTCTGGATTGGCATACCCGACCCTGCCACCCGGTAACACCAACATAGGCCAACTTTGGATGGCTTCCTGGAGCAGTTCATCGGGGTGATAGGGGGTCTCGCCCAGGTAGCGCAACGATACTTTGCCTGTGGCATCAACAGCAAACATCCCCCCCAGTCCCTGGTAGCTCGTGCCATAGGCAAGTCCATTGCTGATAACCAGTGCTGAGGGTTGATAGTCTGGCTGAAAAAATCCCCCATTGATGACCACCCGCACCCCCGTTTGCTCACACCACTGCCCAATGTTTGGCAGTGTATCGGGGGCATAGCCAGCCCCAAAGGTGACATATGCTGGGTCAAGTCGCACTGCCCGTATAGGAGCTAGGCGTTCATGGTGTTGTACCTGAAGCGTGCGGATTTCTACCCCCGGCTCCATCTGCACCCAGCCGGTATCCGTTGGCTGTGGGGGGGATGATGTGGATGGAGCAAAGTGATGGTCTGCTGGCGGGACTGTCGCTTGTGTTACCGAAGCGGCAGTCGGAGTGGGACGCTGTATGGAAAGGTCTGCACACCCCGTCAACATGAGGCAGACAATCAGCACCAGTTCACTTCCGGCGTGATACAATCGCATCGTGTATCTGCTTTCCTCTATCCCACTCTTGCTGCGTTACATCATCCTCTATCAGTAGTTGCGTTTCAATAGGTATCGAGGTGCCATGTTGATCAATAGACACCATGCTGAAATAGCCGGTGGTGCAGAGACGACGATTACCAGACAAGCCATTTTCGCCATAGACATGGACGCGCACCACGAGCGATGATCGCCCAACGAAGATAACCCGTGCGCGTACTTCTATGATTTCACTTTCATAGATTGGCTCGCGGAAATCTATGTGTTCGGTGGATGCAGTAACGATAGGTTGTCGACAAAACCGTAGGGCGGCAATAGCGGCGGTCTTGTCCATCATTGCCATAGCGTCTCCCCCAAACATCGTGCGGTAATAGTTTGTTTGGCTTGGCAATACGAGGTCTGTGGTGTATACTTCGGGGGCTGTTCGTGCTGGTCGGTTGTCGTGCGATTCATTCACAGAGGTTTGGCTCCTTATTTCTTGTTATTTTGTTGTTTTGTCGTTGGTTCTTTGCCTTGTGTTTTGCATGCTGAGGGCAATTATACTACAGATTACCAAGTTACCAAGACAGGGGTAGGTCTAGGGGCAAATTTTGTATTTCCCGCTCCCCCTGCCCCCGCTCCCATGCCAGGGCGAGGGGGGAACATTGGGGGCACCGCCGTGCGCCCCTACACCCGCATATACCCACAGGGGCGAGGGGATGGGGGGCTGACCGGATTTTGCCATCGTCCTGCCACACATCAGGAGGACGGTTGCACCTTCCCCTTGCCCATGCTATGATCAAATGAACAGAGAATAAGGTTGTCAGTATGTTTGCTGCTATTCGTACATTTTTTCATGCATGGTTGACCCTGGTCTACTGGGTATTTATGAAGCCTACCGCCCTGCGAGACCACCTCCGCCAAGTAGCCCCAGAATTGACCGATGGGCAACCAGGGAACCGTTGGCAATTGTTGCAAACCAACAAGTTGCTACGACGGTTTCAGCTGCATGCCTTAATGGTGCTCTTTATTACCCCCTTTCTCATCAATGGTGCCATAGGGTCACTCCTCTTGGTCCTGGGGGTGTCCTTTGATTGGTATGGCTGTCTGCATGGCATTTTGTTAGCCCTTGGGCTAGGCATTATCCTCAGCCTGACCTGGGGGTTGACTCTTGGTATCACCTGGGGGCTATCTTCGGGGCTAACGCTAGGTATGGGATGGGGGTTGAGTTTAGGCATTGTTGGGGGGCTATCTGGTGGTCTCCACAACGATCTCGGTGTTGCCCTAGCGTGGGGGATTGCCATTGGTATGGCAGGGAGCCTGGCGGTGGCAATGGAGTCTGGGCTGGCATGGGGCTTGATAGGCGGACCCTTCGTGGGTCTCGTGGGGGGGGTAGCAGGCGGTATGGCTGGGGGGCTGGCGGTGCATGTATCGGCAGTGCTGGTATTCAGCCTAGCCGTGCTTATGGGCGTGTTGCGGGTACCCTTTGCGCTGGTTGAGTTGGGGTTTGCTATCCGTGCGTACCAAAAAGCCCAAGAGGATTTTTCAACGTACTGCCAGCGGGAAGATATACTCCAACACATCTGGAAATTGTCTCGACATATTGAGCGTTCCCCTGTGTACTTTGATGAAATGCTTATCTTACCACAGCCCTACCTTACCTCGCTATTGCTGGTTATCTCGCGTTGTCACCTCCGCTCCGGGCTGCGCCACATTGCCCGCGTTGCCAGTAACCCCTTTCAACGTTGGGCTGCCCAACGGGCTATACGGACGCTGTTGGAACAAGATACCGTCCCGTTTTTCCTCCTGGTGCATGAGCTACTCTCTATTACTGAACCCTACCACGCCATTGGGGGGAGCGAACACAACGAAGCCCTTGACCCCTATTTTACTACTCGCCTGTTACTGGCAGAAATAGCCGCAGCCCCACCGGTGCATGGAACATCGGATGAGCGCATGGGCTTTTCCGAAGGACTTGCCCTATCCCTCACCAAGATACTGCGAACACGGAGCGTTTCTCCCTATGAGCCGCTGGCACTAGCCTACCTCTACCTGCTCACCAGCCATGCCAGTACGGATACTATCTTCCAAAAGGTGTTGCCTCTCTTTGAAAAAGCGCAAGCCCAACCGTATGGGCAGGAAATGTACCAGACGTTTCTTGCCCTCGATACCGCGTTACACTGCGAATATCTGGCTGAGGTAGCCCAATGTCAGCAGGTCATTGAGCCTTTGCTGGAAATGGACGAGTCAGAAACGCTTTATCCAGACCTTATCCGCGTATTTCACGTCCTGTATGCTATCACCATAGATGCGATGATCTTTTTGAGTGGCGAGCATCCGGTCAACCTGCGAGATGCATTGCTCAAAGCGCAAGGCAAGATTGAAGAAGCTCGACGGCTCGTCCTCAAGATACATCAGCCGGAACAGCGATTTTTGCAAGAAGGGCTTGAACAGTGGCGAAGGTTGTTTGTCACGGAGGGCGAGCAGATTGCCGAGGGGGTCGAGGTTGAGGTGTTGCCCAACCCGTATGTCGCTGGTCGAGCATTAGGACCAGCAGATGGCAAACTGTTTGTGGGACGGTATGAGGTCTTTCGGCAGGTGGAAGAGACGTTGCATACCGGGGTGACGGTTGTGCTGTATGGCCAGCGGCGTATTGGCAAAACGTCTATCCTGCTCCATTTGCAACATCACCTTTCGCATACCCTGCTGCCAGTGTATTTCAATCTGCAGCTGTTCCAAGCTGGCTCAACGGCAGGGTTGCTCTATTCGCTCTGCCGCACTATCGCCTCGCACCTAGAAAAAGCCGCGTGTCCTGCGCCGATTGTGCCAACCATGGACACCTTTACTATTGAGCCATTTTTGACCTTTGACCAGTTCCTCAGCGATGCAGAGCGTAGCGTCCAGTTGGGGCAGCGCATTGTGCTAGTGTTTGATGAATTTGAGGAATTGGAGAAGCAGGTAACTCATGGGCATGTGGATGAGCGCATTTTCACCTTCCTACGCGGTATGACCCAGACCCGACATGGTATCGTGTTGCTCTTCTCTGGACTCCATACGTTGGAGCAAATGAGCTATGATTACTGGCATCCCTTCTTCTTGAGTGTCAAGCCGATAAAAGTTGCCTATCTATCGCAGGCTGAGGCGTGGGGGTTGATAACCAGTCCTATAGATGAGTTCCCATTGAAATATGACAAGGCGGCGACAGACCGCATTATTACCGCTACGCATGGACAACCCTACCTTATTCAAGCCCTATGCTTCAATCTGATTACCCACTTGAATAATCCGCTCCATCGGAGCAACCGCACGACAGTTGAGCATATCAATTTGGTGTTGGAGCAGACGATTGCTAGTGGGACATATTACTTTGACGATTACTTCTGGGGACACTCCCGTTCGGATGACCAGCTGGCTTTGGCGATCATTGCCAATGAAGCCACCCAACGCAATGGGAAAGAGCCCAAGGGCGAGAAACCCGATACATGGGTGGAGTTTTCGGCGGTTGAGCGGGAGCTCGGCAGAGAACAAGCCCTCGCTACCCTGAAGCATTTGTGTGGGCGCGATATTCTGGAGGAGCGGGCAGTGGGGACTACGTTGTCCTATCGGTTTCAGGTGGAGTTGTTGCAGCTTTGGGTGGCGCGGACAAAGCCCCTAGCACGCATCTTGTTGGAACGTTCTCCAGACTACCCGGAGGAGTAGCGCAAAGCGGCTCTAGCGGCTCTTGGTCGAGATTTCCTGCAATTATCGGCGCACACTGGCATACAAGCGATCTAGGGCTGCCGTCAAATCTGTTGGCAACGGTGCGGTATACTCCTGCCATGTGTCGTCTGTGGGCAGGGTAAGCCCTAATTTGTGGGCATGGAGAAACTGGCGGCGTAGCCCAAAGGTGGCACGCGGCTTGCGAAGACCATAGAGTGGGTCTGCCAACACAGGGCGATGGATATGGGCAAAATGGACTCGTATTTGGTGAGTACGTCCAGTTTCTAGCACTGCTTCAACGAGGGTATAGGTACCTAGCTCTTCAAGTACCCGATAATGGGTACGGGCATAGCGACCATGCGCTACCACCGATTGTCGCTTGCGATCTTGCGGGTGACGGGCAATGGGGGCTTCTATGCTGCCGCTAGGCTCCCGAAACCGCCCTTCCACCACGAGCAGGTAGGCTTTGTGCATAGCGCGGGCTTTTTGCTGATCAGAGAGCTGATTAAACTCCTGCTTATTATTAAGCATAAT
>CAZLKK010000098.1:0-1424 GCA_964559995.1 uncultured Chloroflexaceae bacterium | reverse complement strand
TTTTTGCTGATCAGAGAGCATGTGCATTGCCTGCTGGTTGCGGGCGACTACCATCACCCCAGAGGTATCTTGGTCAAGCCGATGAACAATGCCAGGGCGGGTATCACCAGAGATGTGCATATCAGGGTAACGGGACAGCAGCGCATGTACGAGTGTGCCGCTGGTATGCCCTGGCGCAGGATGTACGACCATACCCGCCGGCTTGTTGATGATGACGATGTGTTCATCTTCATAGAGAATATCTAGGGGGATGGCTTCAGGGATGATCTCGGTTGGTTGCGGGGGGGGCAGCGTAATGGTGATGGTATCCCCCGTTCGGATGGCGTAGGATGCTTTACAGGGGGCAGTATTCACCAAGATATGTCCGTCATCTATGAGTTTGCGGGTATGGGAGCGGGAGAGGGCATCTATGGTGTCGGCGATATAGCGGTCTACTCGTATACCATCGTTTTCTGCTGCAACAACGAGGTGGATAGGCTGTTCGGGTGTCATGAGGTTGGTTCCAAGATTAATTTGTTCCCATCCCTAGCCCTGAGCGAGCTAGGGAGAGGGAGAGGATATTCACGAGGCGACAGCCTGTATGTGCTGTCGTGCTTCAAGCCCCGCTTGATAGCCAGACTCAAACGCCTGCTTATTTAAATCCCGGAAGCGTGATGGCACGCTCTCCAATACCGATGCTTCCATTGCCGCTTTCGTTACTGGCTCTGCTATAGCGACCAATGCCCCAAGCATCACGATGTTGGCAATAATTTTGTTGCCCAAGTCTTCGGCAATCTTGGATGCCCGTACCTTGTATGGGGGGACTTCTGCTTGTTGGTCTATTACCAGATCAGGGTCAAGGATAATGGTACCGCCTGGGCGGACATCCCCCTTGAACTTTTGAAACGCCTCTTCTGACATGGCAACGAGGATGTCTGCGGTGACGATACGTGGGTAGCCTATGGGCTTATCTGAGATGACGACCTCGGAGCGAGCTGCACCGCCACGGGCTTCAGGTCCATACGATTGGGTTTGTATAGCGGTGAGGTTATCGTAAGCTGCGGCAGCTTTGCCAAGCACATGCCCTGCCAACACGACCCCCTGTCCGCCAAATCCACATATCCGTACTTCTTTTTTCATAGTACCCTGCTATTTTCTAGGTGTTCACATGTACCCGAAGGTACGCCTTGTCCAGGTGGGAAATTCCTGCCCTGCCCTGTGTACTCATGGGAGCGTCTGACCCGTAGTCCACAAGTCTGTTTTGGGCTTTACGGGCTATCTTTGTAAACGTACCGAGGATTACCCTAATGGTATGGATAATAGCATGTCCCATAGTTTTTCGCAAGCAGGAACAGGGGTGAGCCGACCCAGCGACCCTCTCCCCCCTGCCCCCTCTTAGGGGTAGGTCACAGGGATTCCGGGCAGAATGGAACCATAGATGAACA
>CAZLKK010000097.1:0-12380 GCA_964559995.1 uncultured Chloroflexaceae bacterium | reverse complement strand
TGCCCCATCACATGGCACCGCTTGTAACAACCGAGCCGCAACTTGGGCATAGGATGCAGGTTGTTGGAGCATGGCGATAGTCTGCTTGATATGAGCTATAGTTGGGCAGAAAAACCCAATGTGGTGGTTGAGCACAAAGTCAATATTGCCATGCTCTTGCATCCCTACCGCCTCCGTAATGATCACCGGGCGGCGCATCACGAGGGCTTCCATGAGTGTTCCTGGACCTGCTTTGGTGATGACCACATCACTTGCCGCCATAAGGAGTTCCATATGGTCTACAAAGCCATAAATATGGGTCAAATGGCTGCGACTTTGGGCTCGAAGTTGGGTATACCGCGCCTGATTCTTGCCCGTGACGACAAGCAACTGCACATCGGGAAATGCGTTTTCTAGCTCCACAACGAGCGGGTTTATCAGTTGTCCCGACCCCACCCCCCCACTTGTGATGAGCAACGTCCACTGTGCTTCTGCAATACCCAACTTACGCCGTGCCGCATGTTTGGTGTCGGTACAAGCAGCAAATTTGGGATGCACAGGAAAACCCGTTCGTTGAATACGCTCCGGCGAGATACCGCGGCGTGTGACGACATCATAGGCTTCTTGCGTTGGGAGCAGATAACGATCTACCCCCTGATACACCCATGAACCATGCAACGACACCAAATCGGTAACGACTGTCACGATACGGAATGGCTCCTGGAAGGTCTGACGGGCAGCACAGACCAGCCGGGGGACAAGCGGATGGGTACAAACGACAAGCTGTGGCTTGATAGAAGATAGGGGTTGTTGGATGTGTCGTTTTGCCCAGGGTAGGGTGATATTGGTCAGCATATTGACCCGCCACGGACTGTCCGTTATGCGAAAGCAGATGTTGTAAAGATGGAGCCAGCGGGTTGAGAGCGAGTCATACAGCGTTGGGGCATCACGCACAAGCGGAACGTTGGAGAGCCGCAGTATATCCAGCATAGGGCAGGGGGGTATGGGAGCGGTTGTTTGCAGCGCAGCTTGTATCGCAAGTGCCGCACTACGATGTCCTCCTCCCGTATCAGAAAAGGCAAAAACAATCGTAGCAGGCTGTGCGCTCATCCACTCTGCCCCTGCCAATCATCTAGGACATCGTTGGCAATATGCTGTGCGGCATCGGGGCTGGCGACAGCGAGTGCTCGCTGCTGCATCATCTCAAGCATGGGGGGGGTATGTAGTAGACGATTAACAGTAGCAGGGACTGATCGTGCCATACGTAGCTGCATCCCTGCGCCATTGCTGACCACAAAATCAGCGTTCCATTCTTCGTGCCCTGGGATAGGGTCTACAATGACCATGGGGGTACCACTTGCTAATACTTCACTGACAATCAAGCCGCCAGCTTTGGTGATGACCAGCGTACTAGCAGCGACAATATCGTCTACATACGTGATGAAGCCCATCAACCGCAGCGTCATAGCCGTATGGGAATAGAGGTTTGCCAGCGAGCTCATCAATGAGGTATTGCGCCCGGCGACCACCGCCAACGAACCCGGTATATCCAATGATACTATTCCCTTGATAATTGTGCGAACGTGGGTATCAGCTATGCCGCTGCCAAAGAGGGTAATGTGCATGGGGGCAACCCCCCGCTTGCGCTGTATTGCGCTGAGGTCTTTTGGGGCAGCAAAAGATGGGTTAATTGGTATCCCACGCACACGGATTTTATGACCAGGGATGCCCCGTTCAATAAGCTGTTTTCGGGTATGTGAATCGCCCACAAAGTAGCCGTCTATAACCGTAGATGTCCAGAACGTATGAGCAGCATGGTCAGTGATGACACAATAAACCGGCTGCGTTAGGTGGTCTTTGCGCTTCAGTTGGGCGAGCAGCTCCATTGGCAAAAAGTGGGTACACAGAATAATATCCGGGCGAAACGTATGCAATACTTCTTTGAGATCGTTTGTCCCCACACTTTCTACCAACTTGCGAATGTTGTTGCTAATCTTTGCCACATCAGGGTCGGTGTTGGTTTGGGTATAGAAATAGCCCCAAAGTTCGGGGGCATAGTCGGTGAGTTCTGTCCATGCCTTTGCGTATGCCATACGAAAAAGAGCTGATGTATAATCAAGCACATCAACAATGCGAATGGTTGTTGTGGTTGGGTGGATTTGTAACGCATTGCCGAGGGCTTGGGCAGCGCGTTTGTGTCCTATCCCTACGGATGCGTGGAGCAGTAAAATACGTGGCATATATACCTTTTCCTTTGAACATTTAGGTCCTTATTTCCTCACCCAGGGTCATGTCAACATTCGGTTTGCCCCTTGCCCCCCCTGCCGCCAGACATCCGCTCGTTGACCCTCGCGGCTCGTTTGTCCCCCTTCTCCCGTGTAGTAGGACGCGGGGCTAGGGGAGGGGGGGAGACAAATGCCCCCTCACCCAAAGAGCACATACTGCCGCAAGAAGGTTTGCAGGGCTTGGTAATAGGCTTCTATCGTCTCTGGCTTGCGCCACCCATGCCCTTCACCCTCGTAGACGTGGTAGATATGCGGCACTCCCCGCTTTCGCAGCGAGTCGGCGATTATATCCGACTGCGCCCGTGGCACAACCTGGTCCTCTGCTCCCTGGAAGAGGGCTACCGGGTCTTGGATGAGGTCGGCGTGGAAGTATGTCGAACGCTCACGATAGGTCTCGCTGGCAGCAGGTAGCGGTCCTATCAACGTATCCACATATCGCTCCTCAAATTTGTGGGTATCGGCTACTAGGTCAAACATGTTGGAAACCCCATACAGACAAATGCCGGCTTTGAAGACTCCCTTTGCATGGCAGAGAGCTTCAAGGACCGTATATCCCCCCGAACTCCCCCCCATAATCACCAGTTTGTGCTCATTGGCTATCCCCTGCGCCGCTAGGTAACGTGCGCCACTAACTGCATCCTCTACGTCTGTCACCCCCCAATTGCCATACAACAGGTTTTTGTAATCGCGTCCATAGCCGGTGCTCCCCCGGTAGTTGACCATCAACACCGCGTAGCCCCGCGTGGTGAAGAATTGTACATCCGCTGTGTATTTGGCAACCGCTTGTCCAGTTGGACCGCCGTGGATACGCACGATAGCGGGGGGCAACCCCACTGCATCCTGCTCGCCGTTGATTATCGCTTGCGGACGGTAGAGCAAGCCATAGACCATACTGCCATCGGTATTTTGCCACGAAATAGGCTGTGCTGCTGCCAGGGCAGATGGCTGTACATAGGCTGGCTCTGTCCAAGCCTGGGTCGTGATGGTCGCATTATCTGATAGCCCTTGCCCCGCTTCCCCCTGACCTGCAACAACCAGCAGACGCGGTGAGGTTGTGCAACTTGAACCAATGACGGCTAGGGCAGTACTCGTTGGGGACAGGGCAGGTTGTTCAAACCAAGTAGAGCTTTCTAGCCCCTTGATAATAGTAGGTGTAGCCTGTTCGCTCTCTATCGGCAGGTAGTGCAGTGTCGCAAATCCCTGCTCGTTACGCATAGCCACAATCGCCTGACTATCACTGCACCAGCCGTAGGTACGCATACCCTGCACCCATGCCGGTATGCTATACTCTGCCTCGCCATGCGTGAGTTGGTAGCTGCGTTGTTGGGCTATATCGTAGAGGTGTACCTGCGCCCACCCGCTCTCATCGGAGACATACGCCAACCAGCGACCATCGGGCGAAAACTCCGGCTGGAAGATGGCAATATCTGTACCGCCGGCTATCACCTGGGTTTCTGCTATAGTACTACCGGCTGCGTCCTCTTGCAACGTAGCAAAGTAGAGCGTGGTCCCATCCCAGGGCATTTGCGGGTGGTCCCAGGCGATGTAGGCGATACTGCTGCCGTTGGGGTGCCAGCGGGGTTGCATGAAAAAATCATGCCCACGCACGAGCCGTTGGGGAAACTGCACCCCTTCGGTATCTACCAACACCAGCGAATCTTCCCCGTGATAGCTGTGGACATACAGCAGTTTGCGGGTATCGGGGGAGACAACGGGTGAGGATGCATACCCAAATGCTGGCGTGATGGCATCGGCGGTGCCGCCCCGTATGTTCTGCCGGTAGATGTTGCCTTCGGATGCGACCATGTAGACCATGCCGCCAGCAACGGTAAAATCTCCCCCGCCATAGCCGACCTTTGCGCGTATGGTTGGCTCACCGTCTAGCGTGATTTCCCGTGGGGCATCGCGGGAGTGGAACGTTGAGCACACAAGCACACGGCTCTTCCCACGGTTTTCTAGCCAGACAAGCGTTTGCCCATCACTGTCCCACTGGACATCAGCAATTCGCTTGCTCCCGGCGAGTGTTTTTGCGGTGAGGGGGCTTTTCCACAAGCCATAGGGTAGTGTTCGGGTTGTTGTCATAGGGTCTAAGTCCCTTTCTCAAAATACAGTTGCAAAAGTGGCAATAAACCACAAGGAGTATAGAGGCAGAAATTTTACCACAAAGGCACAGAGTCCGGGCAAGAGTCTCTGACATCTTAGTATCTCTGTGCCTCTGTGGTGAGGATTTATCGGGCTGTTTTCCCCAATATCCCCCCTACTGTATCTGCTGTTGGATATGCAGCACAGCACGATGTACCCGGCTGACAATGCTGCCCATTCCCTCACCTGTAATGCCCACTTGGTTTGGCACTGCTGGCAGGGAATGACCCCCCGCTGCTACCCCCCCCGCACTAGGCTGTGCTGCCGTTGTGCTATCCGTTGTGGGGGGGCTGTCGTTTGCCGTGGGGGTGTAGGGAATGGGGCGGCGTTCGCCGGTGTTGGCAATACCAGAGACCGCACGATGCCCCCAATTATCCAGCACCTCAACCCGCGCAAAGTATGCCCCCGGATTGGCATATGCATGCTCAACCGTTGGCTGTTCTGTTTCCACATAGGGGCTACCATCGCCAAAGTCCCAACGATAGCGCACAAAAGTGACGGGTATATTAGAGTGGGCATCTGCCACCAATTGCACCACCTGCCCCGGCTCAGTTGTCGTTACTGGACTATCGAGGTCAACCCCAGGATAATCTACATGCCAGTAGAGTATCTGTTGCAACAACTCTTTGCTGGTTGTCGTGCCGGTATCGTTGCGGATACCCTCTAACCCAAAGCCCAGGTAGGTCGTGCGGTAGAGAAACGCCGGCTCTGGCTTTTCTAGCGTAGGTGTGGCATAACGATGCAGCGCAACATACCCTTCCTGATTTGCCGATGGACTGGTTGTCTGGAGGAAGGGGAAGGTGTACTCATCAGGAGTACGTGGGTCCATATCTATCACCTTCACCTCATCTATGGAGTGTTGGTTGCCTGCGCTGGTCTGGTCGCCAGTCGGCAGGTTGGCATCTACTGGCGAGGAGAGATTCAACGTGATTGATTGGAGCCACGGTTCCCGCTCTGCACCAGTCCCTACAACCAACGGCAAATCACCTGCCATATCGTGATAGACATGCTCCTGGATAAACCGTGCGCCCAAGAAGGAGCGATACAGTTCAGAGCGTCCATACTGCGGATCATCGGGGACATTCTCAATATCAGAAGCCTCAGCAAGGTTTTGTCCTGTGGCTATCAGATTACCGCCATACTGGAGGTATTCAATCAGCACATTCTGGTCTAGCTCGGTGAGTGGTGTGGGGACAGGGAATGTCCCATCAGGCGTATTGTAGTCACCCGTAAACCAGATAATGACCTCGTGCTTGATTAGCTCGTTAATATCCGGCAGCGTTCGATCATTGCCTGCCAGGGCATCTACGTCAAGGTAGGTATAGGACACGCCTAGCTCGTGCAGCAGGTTGAGGTAGTAGTCGGCATAGTCGTGGGACTCAATGCTGGTACTCCCATCGTTGTCTATCAGCAGCACCTTGTGTCCTAGTTTCGCAGGGAGTGTGCGAGTCCAGAGGGGGATGTGCAGCGTGTTCTCCCCTTGCAGCGTTATCTGCCCCTCATAGTCTGCCACTGGCGAGTCAGCGGGGATGTCTATTGCTACGGTAAACTGTGCCACTTCGCCCGGTGGTATCGTCAAGGCAGCGGGTGAGGTGCTAATGCTCATTGTCCCGCTGAGGTTTTCCGTGCTGATGGCATAGGTTTGGGGAGTGTCGGTAATATTGCGAGCTTCAACTGTTGCCTCTGCGTGGGTGGGCTGCCCCTCAGTCGTCTGGAGCAAGCCAAAGGAGAGCGATGGCGGATTGAAGAGCAAGCGCGGATTGACCGCCTGCCCCAGGTCTATGCGCCCTGCCCCGCGCCCTAGCACACTTGCCCGTTCGGTGCGGTCTACGTCCTTCCACACGTTGGTATTAGCAGTCGCCATCAGAGCCGATTTCACGTCAAGCGGCGACCATTCCGGGTGGGCTTGGAGCAGCAAAGCGACTGCGCCAGAGACGTGCGGGGCAGACATGCTCGTCCCCGTAGATAGCCCAAAGCCAAGATGCTTTTGATTGCCCATAGCTTGGGCATAGCCTGCCGACAGGATGTTCACGCCGGGGGCGACTACATCTGGCTTAAGCTCACCCTGGAAAGTAGGTCCGCGTGAACTGAACGAAGCGAGCACATCGGGGGTGAGGTCTATAATCCGGGGTTGTGGGTCTATCTTCACCTGGGCTGCTTCGCCATGCTGTGCGTACCAATCACGCATAGCGGCACCGCCTGAGTACTCAATAAACACCGATGGTATCACCACTTGGCTGGCAAAATCGCCTCCGCCCATCGTGAGGATGGTATCTCCCCCCTCGGCTGAGTTGTAGACGATAACTGCCTGTGCGCCGGCTTGTTGAGCATAGTAGACCTTGACGCTAAAGTGGCAACTCCCCCGTTCTACCAGAGCAATTTTGCCGGTTAGTGACCCTTCGGGGTGTTCATTACAACCGATGGTATCACCGCCAAGCGTTTCAACGGGGGTATAGGGGGCAGGTCCCAGTACCGTATCCATAATGGGTAAGCCAAAGTCTGCGCCTCCAAAGGGCAATTCCATCATTGTTTCTGGCACACCTTCTGGAGCTACCACATCAACAAAGCCAGCGGCAATGGTGCTATTGCTTGTGCTGGCACCAGTCATGATGAGCTTGTTGGTGATGTCGCTGGAGTCGGCGGTGCCACTGCTAGGACCATCATTGCCCACGGAGAAAACCACTACCACACCGGCATCGGCGGCAGCATTGGCGGCTATGGCAATGGGGTAGGCACGGGCGTGAATATTGGCGCGAGACCCCCAACTGTTGCTCATGACATCGGCACCATCTGCTACCGCATCTTCCATTGCGGCGAGCAGTTCGGTCTCAAATGCCATACCAGAGAAGATGGAGTCGTTGCCATAGAAGGCTTTGTAGTTCATCAGGTAGGCACGGGGAGCGACACCGGAGATGGTCTGTTTGATACCAAAAACTTCTGCTTCGGTATTGGCGTTGCCGGCGGCAGTCCCTGCAACGTGGGTACCGTGGCTATCATCGTTCGGTTCTGGTTGGGGCGTTTCGCTGCCGGGCAAGGGGGGAATATCAGGACGGAAGTATGCCCGTGCTGTGATCACTTTCGGCGTGGTATAGTCCGTCTCGCCCTTCGGGTAGCCGGGTGGGTAGCTATAGCCTTCGGGATTGAACATGGTATGGTCTTGGCGTATGCCAGTGTCTATGACGGCAATCTTGATGCCTGCGCCAGCGTTTGGCTGTCCCCCAATCGTTGGGTCATTCCAGAGGGCAGCGGTGTTCATTGTTGGGAGGCTGCTGTACATATTGATTTCATGGACGTGTTCCTGGTAGACCGCAGCTACCCCAGGGACAGCTTGTAACCGGGTGGCGGCGGTGGCGTTGTCTACGCCCGGCAGGGCTACAGACAAGCCATTGAAGATAACCTGGTAGTTGCGGTGCATCTCTGCATTGGCAAAACTGCGCTGGATAGCAGAAAAGACCTGTGCTTGTTGGGTCTGAAGGTATGTTCGGTATTCACGGGCAGCGGTGCTTTCCATTTCAAGCCGGTTGCCCGTGGCTGTTGGCTGGTCAGACATGATGGCGTAGTCGGTGGAGATATGCGGTGCCTGTGCCAGCGGTGGGTCAGTCAGTTGGACAATCCAACGCTGTGGGATGGGTGTTGCTGATTGCGCTTGGATGGGTGCTGGTTGTGGCGACCATGCCAGCGAGACCAGCAACATGGCAAAGATCATAAGCGGTAGGACACGGTTTCGATGTTTCGTCATTGAAGACTCCTTCTGTGGTTTTGTGAAGGGTAAAAGCTCAATAGTATAATGGGGATGATTGTAGCACCTTGCTAGGGATGGTGCAAGAGGGGGGGATATGTCCGCAACGCCCCCCTGCCCCCGCTCCTATCCCAGGGCAAGGGGGAGCAGGAACAAAAAAGGGCAAAATTTCGTTGATTGTACGACATTTGACCCAGCCCTGGGGGATAACAGAGGTGATGAACAACTACCAGAATATGGTACAATCAATGATACATTGCTGTTGCCCGAAAAACCTGCCCAAACTCGGTAGTTTTATATTACCATAATGAACCTACCCGTAAAAGAGGGGGATTTCCCCTAGCTAGAGAGAACATACTGAAAGGAAGGACCGTGTACACCATTGTACGATCAAAGAACCAGCGCATGGAATCCCTAAGACAACACCTCCATGAACAATCCCTAGAAGCCATCCTCATTACCAATTCTGCCAACCGACGTTACATCAGTGGGTTTAGCGGCTCAAGTGGAATCTTGCTGGTATCCCAAGATCATGCGTTGGTCTTAACTGATTTTCGCTATCGGACGCGGGTTGCTCAAGAAGCCCCCTCGTTTACGTTGCATGAAATACAGCGCAACCAGACATGGTTTGATTTGCTGCCCGATATACTCGCCAATCTTGGACTGCAACAGATAGCCTTTGAATCAAACCATCTGACAGTTGCCCAACATCAGAAACTCACCAACACCCTACAAACAGAGGATGGTACCCCAACCGTTGAACTGCTCCCCGTGAATGGCTTGGTTGAAACGCTACGCGAGGTGAAAGATGAAGATGAACTCGTCACACTGCGGCGGGCTATAGCCATCACTGATGCAGCTATAGAGGCGGTAATACCAGAGCTACAACCCCACCACACGGAGCGACAAGCCGCATGGATGCTTGAGGTAGCTATGCGTGAACGGGGAGCAGATAGCATTGGATTTCCGATTATCGTAGCATCAGGCACCAACGCTGCCCTCCCGCATGCCAGCCCCGGCGATGCCCCACTGGAAACAGGGTGTCCTATCGTTATAGATATGGGGGCAGTCTATCAAGGCTACCACGCCGACCTCACCCGAACACTAGTCCTCGGTGAACCAGATGCCCGTTTCCGCGAAATCTACGCTATCGTATTGGAAGCGCAACAACACGCCATAGCCCACATACGCCCCGGTATGACCGGCAAAGAAGCTGATGCTATTGCTCGTGATAGGATAACCAAAGCCGGCTATGGTGAAGCGTTTGGGCATGGGCTAGGGCATAGCGTTGGGTTAGAAATCCATGAAGCCCCATCGCTCAAAGTGCTCGGTGAGAAACCGCTCCGAGCGGGTAATGTGTTCAGTATTGAGCCAGGTATTTACCTGGATGGTTGGGGGGGAGTCCGTATTGAAGATGTAGTCTTGTTGCACGAAGAGGGAGGAGAAGTGCTTTCTCTTGCCCCAAAATATCCAACGTACTAACCGAGAAAAAGCAAAGAGAAGGAGAACGAGAACGAAGCTATGAACAATACGACGTATGCCCATATCGAGTGGGAAAAGCAGGGAACTATTGCGACCTTGACGATGAATCGCCCCAAAAAGCGTAATGCCCTTTCCCCAGACCATATGGCAGAATTGCTCGATGGGCTAACGACCATTGAGCAGGATAGCTCTATCGCAGTGGTGATTATACGTGGCAATGGACCGGTGTTTTCAGCGGGACATGACCTTAGCGAGATGCATAACCAAGATAGACAGTTCTTTCGGCAGATGTTTGATCTGTGCTCTCGTCTTATGGAAAAAATCCACGCCATACCACAACCGGTCATAGCCCAAGTCCATGGCATAGCCACCGCAGCCGGGTGTCAACTTGTCGCAAGCTGTGACCTTGCCATTGCTGCTGATGATGCTCGCTTTGCTACACCGGGGGTCAAGATTGGCTTGTTTTGCACAACCCCGATGGTCGCACTCAGCCGGGCTATACCACCCAAAAAGGCTATGGAAATGCTGCTCACTGGCGAATTTATCCTAGCAGATGAGGCATTGCGTATAGGACTCGTCAACCGTGTTGTCCCCACGAGCGAACTTGAGACAGCTACATGGCAATTGGCAGAGCAGATAAGTTCATATAGCCAATTGGTCATTGGGCTTGGGAAGCAAGCCTTTTATAGGCAGCAGGAGATGACCCGTTCCCAAGCCTATGCATATGCCCAAGAGGTCATCACCTTGAACGCCACTTGTGCTGATGCTCAAGAGGGTATAGGGGCATTTTTAGAAAAACGCGCTCCTGTCTGGAGCAATACGTAATCCTACTCAAATGGGTATGGGTGAGTGAACGCGAATCCTACCGCGTATCCGTATTTTGGCGTATCTCTAGGCTACGTTGCTCAATTTCCTTGCGGAGATCACGGCGCAATTTTGCCGCTGCCCATCGTCGCCACTCATCCTCATTGCCCACTTGCAACTGGGGAACTTTTATTGACTTTCCGTGTTCATCGACTGCGACCATGGTGAAATAACAAGACAGCACATGGCGGCTTGTCCGTGCGCGTATATCCTCTGCTTGCACCCGTACCCCCACCTCAATAGAGGTATTGCCCGTATAGTTGACCGATGCCATAAACGTCACCAGTTCTCCCACATGAATTTGCTGCATGAAGACCACCTGATCAACCGACAAGGTGACAACATACGACCCAGAATAGCGTGCGCCACAGGCATACGCCACCTGATCAAGCAGATCAAGTATCTTGCCCACCTGAACATTACCGGAAAAGTTCGCCTTATCGGGGGTCATAAGCACGGTCATCGTTAGGCTTTGGTGTTGTTGTAAGGACCCCTCGTCCGGGGTTTCGTCTGCCTTTGCCAACAAAGCCCGTAGCTCTTCGTCTACAAAATCTTCTGGGTGTAGCCGTATTTGTAGCCCCCGTTGTTCTATATCCTCACGAAATGTCCGACGGAGTTTGGCTGCTTCCCAACGCCGTTTTTCCACATCCGTTTGGGGCAGCAGTGTGGGAGCTTTGGTTGGCGATCCATCTTCATTGACCGTAATCATGGTCAAATAGCAGGTCACAACGTGTCGCTTGACTCGTTCTCGGATATTTTCGGCTACAACCCGCATCCCTACCTCCATAGAAGTCATACCGGTGCGGTTGACCGATGCCATAAATGTCACCAATTCGCCTACATGGATACGTTCACGAAAGATGACCTGATCTACTGAGATAGTAAAGACAAAACAGCCAGAATAGTTTGTAGCGCAGGCATAGGCTACTTGGTCAATGAGATTAAGGATTTTTCCCCCATGCACGTTGCCCGAAAAGTTCGCCATATCCGGGGTCATCAACACCGTCATCGTCAGGCTCTTGTGGAGTTGTGCTAGTTCTTCAGACATAGTGAGGAAACTCGCTTTCTGTAGGTACTGCCATAAACAGATGCATTTGACCTATTGTAGCACAGTCTGCCCCATTACAAAACTTTTGCTATGCGAGCAAAATTGGGACTTGAAAACTTAGAGAAGTTCTGGTATAATACTCCGCGTGTGAAAAAAAAGCACAATTTTTGCCCCCATAGTCTAGTGGCCCAGGACGTCACCCTTTCAAGGTGAAGACCGCGGGTTCGAATCCCGCTGGGGGTACCATATGGTTGGTGAAGTACACTGGCAGAAATAGCCGTTGAGAAAAACCCGTAGTGATGAGGGAACATAGCCTTTATCACCACGGGTTTTTGATTCCCCAATATCCCCTAACAAAATCGTGATGTTGTCATGTTACAATACTCAATACAAGCAAAATTGCTTGTGTGGGACAAGCAAGCCCAAGCAAGCCCAAGCAAGCCTCTATATATTCTTGTCTTTGGGGTTTTCCCTTTGGTTTCAGCGAACAGCTCAATTCATGTACTTCTCATAGCAATACAGACTAAGGATATTGGTATGAGGATCGTTGCTCTAGTTTATAGAAATTCATTGAATTTATGGTTTTTATGGTATAATTACCCTATGAGATTACACGAATATGCTAAGAAAATGGGAGTTACCTATAAAACTGCGTGGCTTTGGTGGAAAGCAGGGAAACTCTTTGGTTATCAACTGGACACGGGTACTATTATCATCACAGAGGGCGACAAATTGTGCTCGGTTATACGGACAACGCCGAGCGAAACGTGACTACTCCCAACCCTAAAGGATTGGGCTTCTCGGGTCGAAACCCAGGCTGTGTAGCCCCACAGCCAGAATG
>CAZLKK010000096.1:0-12428 GCA_964559995.1 uncultured Chloroflexaceae bacterium | reverse complement strand
GCCTTGCTGGACCCGGAACAGTTCCAGCGCGGTTTCATGACCTGGATTACTACTCTCCAGCAGATCACGCAGGGGGAGATTATTGCCATTGATGGGAAAACGCTGGTTGGGTCGCACGATCATGCCCACGACAAAGCCGCGGTGCATCTGATCCGTGCCTGGGCGGCCCAGAACCATCTGGTCTTGGGGCAACGCGCCACGGATACAAAATCCAAGGAAATCACCGCTATTCCGCAATTGTTGCGCGTGCTGGATATTCGGGGATGTACGGTCACGATAGATGCAATGGGCTGTCAGAAAGCCATTGCGAAGCAAATTGTAACCCAGGGGGGCGACTACGTCCTGGCTCTCAAGGTCCATCATCCCACGTTGCATCAGGAGGTGCAGGAGACCTTCAATCTCGGGGAAGCCGACGACTATCAGGGGGTTGTCCACATGCAGTACCAGCAGGTCTCCAAAAACCACGGACGCTTGGAGAGCCGACGGGCGGTGCTGATCACCGAGCCGGAATATCTCGCCCATCTTGACCCCCACCAGCAATGGGGTAGCCTGCGGGCGATTGGGTTGGTGGAGTCCGAGCGTCAGACCGCAAAAGGAACGAGTATCGAGCGTCGGTATTATCTGACCACGCACACCGATGCCCAACAATTTGCGGAAGCAGTACAGGGACATTGGGGGATTGAGAACTGCCTGCATTGGGTGTTGGATGTGGTATTTCACGAAGACCAGAGCCGTATCCGTACCCAGAACGCTGACCAGAACATTGCGGTGTTGCGGCATATCGCTTTGAATCTGCTACGCCAGGAGCCAGGCAAGGGAAGTATACGGGTCAAGCGCAAACGGGCGGGGTGGGATGATATCTACCTACGGACAGTCTTGGGGTTTTGAGTAATGCAATTGCCCTGGGGGATGCGTGGGGGCGTATCTCTAAAAGCCCTGTCCCCTTGCCCACTTTTTGGTGTGGTCGTGGGGGCGTATCTCTAAAAGCCCTGTCCCCTTGCCCACTTCTCGGTGGATGCGTGGGGGCATATCTCTAAAAGCCCTGTCTCCTTGCCCACTTCTTGGGGAACTTATAGAGACATCACATAGAAGTCGGACATCCATTGAATTGGCAGCCTTTGCAGCACACATACCACTTTCAGGTATCTGCCTTGATTGTCCAATGTTTATCTGATGTCTCTATTAGACTAAACGTCCCGACCTTCCTGCTGATGGTGAGAGGGATGAGTGGGGGTTCTAAACGTCCCATTCCCCTTGCTCGCTTCTTGGGGGGATTGTGGGTAGGGTCTTCCTTCCAATACCCTGTTCGTTTCCATGGGAGTGTGGTCTATCCCCCATCTTCTTTCCCGTAGGTTCCTTTACCATATGGTAATGGCTATGGATAGGTGGTATGGGCGTTGTCAGGGCAACAGTACGGCTTGGATATGTTCCTAAAGGAGACTCCCCTTTTCGTTATCTAGCACGAGCATTATTGACGACATCTTTATGTGGTCACAAGAAATCATCTCTTTGTCTCTCGGTTTTATTGTCCGTGGTGGTCGTCAATGGGTATCAGAGGACCAACGATGATGATCGTGGGAGTTGGTCATAGGGGTGAGGCATGGTTGCCTCGGTGATAAGGGAGCATGATTTGTAGGGTACGGACGGTGTGTGGGGACAAGCGACTGGTTGCCAGGATACTTTCCCGTAGGGCTAGTCGGTAGAGGGTAGGCGCACAAGTGTCACTACCCTCGCCTTGTGGAAGTATCTCCCACAGCGTACTGTTCTTTAGGATACCTGCTTATGGTGTAGGGAATGTGGGAGACCATGGGTTCCCCGGTTCCTTCGCTGACGAACAGAAGAGCAGGAGCTTTATCAAGTTGGTACAGCTTGCAGCAACCAGACAAATGTTCTTCTAGGGTAAGTAAAGTCTACGAATGGCTTGATGTTCTGTCATTAAGGATAATCTATCCAACCAAAATCCAGGGGTATCTCTGGCTTTACTTCAATTTATAGGCGTATTCCTAGCGATTATAGTTCCTTAAAAATGTATGTACCGAGTACTATGCAGAAATAATGCCCATACATAGTCATTTTCACAGAACCAATCACAAGTGTTTTGGGTATTTCTTGCAAATTCCCCCGTATGCTCCTTGACAACAATAACGTTCCAAGTTATGATCAGCAAAATAGAATTGAAACAAAAGAGCGGAGCAGGTGTACTAGCACCCACTCCGCCTTTGCCAAAGAAAGGAATCCCTCATTGGCAACAGTATCTTATCATAAAAATGGAACAACACAACCGACGGACCCTGCAACCGCAGGGCATTTGACGACCATTCGGCTGGAGCTTATCCAGCCCCATCCCGACAACCCGCGGCTCTACCCCCGCGAGGACCTCATCAGCGACCTTGCCAACCATGTACAGGAGCAAGGACAATTCTTACCGGAATACGCCATTCTTGTGCGCCCAATGCTCGATGGGACGTATCAAATCATTTCTGGACATCACCGCTATGCGGCAGCACAACGAGCAGGGCTGACCGCCATCCCATGTTGGTGTCGGGAGATGAGTGATGCGGAAGCCCATATGGAGTTAGCCTTAGCTAATCGCCAGGATGCCCTCTCCCCACTGGAATGGGGACTCCATGCGCTACGGACGGTGCAGAAAGGGACCGCAGGGCGCGGCAAAACTGGGGGCTTGAGCGAGTATGCCCGCATGGTTCATCGCACGAAGCAGTCGCTTTCGCTGCTCGTCCAAGCCGCCGAAGTCTACGATAGAGTCTCATCGTCCTTACGTCTGGACGATGTAGCGATGCTCACGACTCGCACCCACCATCTCATCGCCATTCACAAAGCCCCGGAATCGACGTGGGCAACGCTGGTCGACGGACTCCTGGATCACGATTGGTCCGTGAAGGAAACGGAACAGGTCGTGCAGCGAGTGACCGCCTTGCTTGAGTCCCGTCCTCCATGGTGGGAATTGGATAGGCAGCCGCTGATCGCCAACGCCCTCACCAACGAGGGGCAATCTCAGGTGCGGGTGTTTGCGCTCGTTCAAGAGCTTGACCAGCAATTGTCCCCTGTCACCATTTACCAGCATCAACAAACAGATGAAGTCCGGGAGATACACGGACGGGAACATCGCAAGTGGGAACCGATAGCTGAATCCTACGACCAACAGGCGATCTTTCGGGAACGCCTGAACGGATTGGTGAACTTTCCCGACATGCAAACGATACGGGCTATCCATCACGAAATCATCGCCTTTGTCGCGTCCCATGCCCAAGCGACAGAACAGTGGCATCCAATTGCATCCGACGAGGAATACCGGGCGCAGCAGGAGCGAGAACGGGTGCTCAAGGAAAGTACCCGCCGTGCTCGGTATACCCCGGTCTTGTATCCTACCGAGGTGCTGCACGGACTGCAGCAGCTAGGTTCTGGCAGTATCGATCTCATTATTGCAGACCCGCCCTACAATATGGGCAAAGCCGAGTGGGATATGCTCGGATCGGGGGAGGACTATGCTGCATGGGCCACTCCCTGGCTCCAAGAATGCTATCGAGTGCTGAAGGAAACGGGCAGCATCTAGGTATTCGGGGTCTTCCCTATGCTCCGTCATATCTCGTTCGTTATGGATCAGATCGGCTTTCACTATCGGGATGATATTGTCTGGGACACGATACAAGGGGCAGGCGGGGGCATATGGGTGAATCGCAAAGAACTGATCCTGTTTGCCAGCAAGGGCAATGAGTATTATGCCGATCCCGCTGCAGTGCGGGTGGAACGCCATGAAGCCCATATCCGCGAATATAAAGGGCAGGAATATCGCTACAAGAATGTTTCCAACATCTGGCGATTTCCATGCATCGACGCGCACCATCCAGAGCGCACAGCGCACCCGACCCAGAAACCGGTGGCATTACTTGAGCGGATGATACGGGCAAGCAGTCTCCCTGATGGTCTTGTGCTTGATCCGTTCATGGGGTCAGGCACCACCGGTGTGGCGGCTATGCGCTTGGAACGGCGATGCATCGGGATCGAACAGCATCCCCCCTACACGCGGATAGCGCAGGATCGCTGGGAACAAACCAATATTGGGGAGGGACTATGAGGCTTAGGTATCCATCTGATAAGGACTACAGGGCAATCTATGCTGCGGCGCATCGCTATGCGAAGCAATCGCTGTGCTATACGAGCAATGCCAGCGGCTGGCATGATGGGCTCATCCGAAAATATCGCCGCATTGTGATCGGGCGATTTGGGCAAGAGTGGCTGCGGGTCGTCTTCTTGCACAATGGGATCGATGGGCAAGAAGACCCAAGCGACCATACCCAACCGGATTACTGGGATTTCCAGACGCTCTTGGGGACACTAGATGTCAAGACCAATGCCAAAAACGGGATACGTTACCAGGTCAATCATGCCTTGAAGCTCAAACCCATTCATTATTATGTATTTTTAGAGCTAAGCGATGTGGCGGCATTGGTCTCATCCAAGACGCGAATACGTTCTTTGGGGGTCATGAAGAAGACGGATTACTGGAAGAAAGCCATTGGCATTCCGTATGCAGCCTATTTTCCAGGAAGGACACTGCGCCAACGGTTTGCATCAGGGAGTGGGGTGCTCGCCCTTAATCGGCATACGCCATTGCCCGACGGTATCGCACCACTCCAGATGGTGTCGTTGGACCATTTCTTGTGGCTGCATCAAGAACAAGCACTCTTGCAAGCAAAAGATAATGCTATTCTGGCGTTGGAAGGCAAAAAACACATGATCATTGCAGCAGTATCATAACGATGAGAGGGTAGGGATATTTTTGGTTCAGACTATTTATTCTCCGAGGTTTCCGAAGGTGGTTACTGGGTTAGGTATCCATCTCTACAGATATTTGCATTGAACATGTCACTGGATACGAGCATGATGGACAATAAAAATCAAATATTTAGCTAAAATAAGCCAAAATGGTTGACAAATCATATTATTATGGTAGTATAGAAGATAGATGGCAGCATGTATCGCAGCGTTTTTTGGTAATTATGAGACAATAGTGGAAACGATCTTGCATGGGATACGGCTTGCATGAGATGCAAGGATTCTCTATCTTGGTAAACTTATCCAAGGGCCAAGACGAATGCAGGAGGGGAAGAGGTGCATGATCTGTCGCATGAACAAACCACGCCAGCTTCTTTTTGGGACGAACTAGCGGTCAATGACGCTATCTGCCGCATGATTTTCCCAAAGAAAAGCGGGAGCAATAGGAAATGCCCCCTGAACACCGATCAAGGTGTACTGTTGGAAAGGAATACGAGACATAGGGAATAGCCCATTTCCCCAGCAAGTGTGTCGATTATTCCCGGTGAAAGCAGCAACCATCCAGTGGTAGGGGGTAGGGAACAGAGCTATGCAGCGAGAGAACCGGTGTATGGCTTATCATACTTTCGCCCAAAGGATGGGCATGGATGAATACCGAAAAGAAAGAACCGTACCTTTTTGTCAACAAAAGAAACGATTATTGTATGCATCAAGGACAAACGATAACAAAATGCTTGTATGGATTACCTACAAGTAGTAGAAAGATTAGGATAATATGAAAAAATATTAGCGATAGAAACCTTAAAACACTATCAACAATGGGTAGTATGGAAGGCAAAGACAAAACGAGGCAAGACGGCAAAGATTCCCTATACCCCACAAGGATACCCCGCCTCTAGCACGAATTCCCATACATGGGCAACCTACGATGATTGTCTGGCTGTATTAGCGCACTATAGCGGTCTTGGTTTTGTTTTTACCGAGGATGATGGACTCGTTGGGATCGATCTGGATGATTGTCGAAATGATGATGGGGAAATGGCTCCATGGGCTACTGCTATTATTGAACGGCTAGATACCTACACGGAGATTAGCCCGTCTCAGCATGGGGTCAAGCTTTGGCTCTATGGTTCAGTAGGCGTTCCCAAGCACGGAATACATCGGCGGGGATCGCAAGTTTCAGCCACGCTCAAGCCTCCTGAATTGGAGGGCGGGATTGAGTGTTACTCTCAGAGAAGATTTTTTACCGTCACGGGAAATCACTATCCAGGGACTCCGTCAACGATTGAGACGCGAGACATCCGTTGGTTGATAGCGGAACTTGTCCCTGATCTCTCCCCAACGGTACGTCAATCGGCTCCGCTTGTAGTTCCCGCCCCCAACACTCCTAGCTCTAGGGGGCATCGTGTGGAACGGTATCTTGAACAGGCATGCCAAGGCAAACTGAAGGATGCCTGTTCCAAGCTTTATCAATCCCAGGATGGGGAACGGCATCATCTCCGGTATAAGATGGGCAGGCTGGTTGGAGGACTAGTGCATTATGGGTATATTAGCCGTGAGCAAGCGATAGAAGCCTTATATCATGCGTGTCCTCCCCAATCGCATGCAGAAAAGGAGCGGAAGGCGATAGCCGATGGACTAGCGAAAGGGGAACTAGAGCCACTAGCCATTCCGATTCCGCCTGCTTGTCAGGATGAGGGAAGTCCAAGACTTTTTTCCTCGTACTTATCAACTGCGAATGTATCCCGTGTTGCATGGCAAACTCCAGATGGGGCAAGGTATGCGGAGACCCAGACCAAGGATCGAGGGGATAGGGTTCAGGAGCAGCAAAAAGGTGTGGCTTGTCTCTCCTTATTCTTGGGGGAAAAGGAGCAGCAGGCGATAGCTGATGATGAGCACCAGGGGATATGCCAGTCGGTTCCAGCAGATGGTCGGGATGATAGGACTCCGCAACAGAGCCAACCAGAGATGCATGCTAGTTCGGAACTTTCGGCATTGTCAGAAGGAGTAAGGGATACTGCGCCCATCGCCCAGGAGAAGGTGGACATATGGGAATGTTTTGAAAAGGGAGAGGCGGGAGATGCGCTGCTCTATGCTCATATCTATCGTGGCAAGTATGTGTTTGATACGGATGGAAAAAAATGGTATACGTATGTCGGTCCCCACTGGAAGTGTTGTGATATTTGTCCCTATGAGAGTGTTTCTAGTGGTCTTGCAGGCCGGTTTTTGGATTTCGCCCAAGAATTGGATGATAAAGAAAAGAGCAAAGGCTTGGCAAAACGAGTCATGCAACTCCGTTCACTGAACCGGATAAAAGCGGTATTGACGTTGGCGAGCGAGAAGCTGGCTGTCACGAGCGATATATGGGATGCTAATACCCGGATAATCGCATGCAAAAATGGCATCATAGACCTGCAGACCGGGGATTTGCGGGAGGGGAAACCAGAAGATTTTGTGCGTATCGTAGCCCCTGTGGAGTATCCTGGGAAAGAAGCTGCTGCTCCAAGATGGGAGAAATTTCTTGCAGAGGTGTTCGAAGAACAGCATGAGATGATACAGTATCTCCAAGTGCTGCTTGGATATGCGCTGATGGGGGTTTCCAGCGAGAAGGTACTCCCGCTTCTTTGGGGGAAGTATGGATGGAATGGGCGAACGACGATGATGGAAACGCTAGGGAATGTGTTGGGAGCCTATGCTAGGTCCGTGAGTCGTGAGGTAGTTGTAGGGGATCGCCATCGCCCGGGGTCTGCCACGCCGCATGTGATGGCACTTCGCGGAAAGCGATTGATCTGGACGGCTGAAATTGATAAGAATTCCCCGATAAAAGAGGATACAGTGAAGCAACTCACGGGAAATGACCAAATTATCGGCCGGAGACTCTATGAGGAAGAGGTGGTTTTTAAACCGACTCACACCCTTTTTCTGTTAGTCAATACGGTACCCAATGTATCCTATGCTGATCATGCCTTGTGGCAACGAATGAAGATTATTCCGTTTACTCGCTCGTTTGTTCCCAATCCCTCGGCAAGCTATCATCGGCAAGCGGTGCTCAATAGGCAAGAGCAATTGCTGGAGGAGCGGGGAGAGATCCTCGCGTGGTTAGTGCGGGGGTGTCTCTTGTGGCAGCAAGCACAAGGGGGATTGTCTAGCTATGAACCACAACAGGTAGTCAGTGCCACTCAGAAACACCAAAGTGCCCCTCAGAAACACCAAAGTGCCCCTGATCCTCTGGCTGAGTTTCTTACCGAAAAATGTGCTTCAGACGGAATAGTGCCATTTAAGGACCTGTATGCTGCCTATTGTGATTGGTATGGAACAGCAGATGGCAAGATGACCAAAACGTCCTTTGGCAAAGCACTCAAGGAAAAGGAATATACCAAAAAGCGCATGGTATGGGACGGGAAACCTAATGTTGTTTGCTACACAGGAATCCAGTTGTTGCCTACAGAACAGTATGAGGTGGAGTGCTCCCATGTCCACCCAACTTTGGAGAATACTCCCCAGCAGCAAGCTGCTTGGGGAGAGCAAAAATGGCAGGAAAAACGGCAAATTATCGAGAAACCGCGAGACCCATTCATTGGGCAAGGTAAGTATGGGAACCATAAGGGCAAGAATGGACATGATACGGATTCCCTAGTTGAAACCGAATTTATGCAGGTATCACTCCAGGAGTGATGCTCTACCCGCAGGGACAACCATGCTGGTAAGATGAATCAGTAGGAGCATACCCATTTTTTGCCTCCCGTAGCAGGAGCATTCCAGCACCCGATTGACGAGGACTCTTCTCGTCAATCGGGTGTTTATGGGAGAAAGGTAGGGTATCGGGCGGGAGAACTTTCCTTCTCGCTGAGGTTGGAATACTGTGGGTACTGCTCTAATCGTCATTTGTTGCTTAAGGAATAGCCTAGAGTATAGGGTATCACCGATCCAAAAGGTTACATCTGAACCAAGAACCAGTAACCCATAGAATGCTTTTGTACTCTGAACTGCTAGTTTCGTTAAATACCAAGCGTTCAGAATCGCTAGGGATACTAACCAATGGTGCTAGTTGAGATCTAAGAAGAAACCACCAAAAAGCATACGTACATACCTTTTTTCGCTTATAAACGAAATGCAGCGATAGATAAAGGGATGCGACCATGCTCATCAGGTTCGAATCCATGCCACTGGACCAAGAGATGGAAAAGGGCAACCAAGTATCCGTGTCGGGCTTGGAAATAGGACCAAACTCGGTGGTGCATCTGTTTTATGTGCCCTATCGTAGTCAGCATGGATAAGACGGTTTCGACCAGCATACGGACATTTCATGTTCCCCGCTGGCAAATGTTCATGTTCGAGGGGTCGCCAATTTTGCCATGCAAGCATCCATCGCTCAAGATACCCAGAGAATCCGTATACCATCCAATCAATGGACGAAAGGCAGAATCGTGAACATTGGCAGTATCGCATGCCCAATCAACAAAGAGACCAAATTGTTTAGGATGAATAAGCTCAATTTTATAGGTATCTGTTACGCCTAAGCTAGTTGGTTCAGCTAAAAAGTAATTTGTTTTGTTCGCATGAGTTTTGATTAAGCGAAATAATCGTATCCTTTCTGGGAGTTTGGGAAAGATATGAAGATAATCACGGGTCAACCACCGATAAAAAGCCTAACTGTTCTCTCCTTTGCGGGCAAACAACAACCCAATAGTGATGCGTTCACTTGGGTATAAATGCGCCTGGGGATGGTTAAGAATATCCCCCAACGGGTCATCTACCCGACAAAATAATTCTATGATACCATCTTCCGTAGTCATAAGATTGCTCCTTTTCCTGATAACATGCTTCTCGTATGAGCAATCTTATGATTTTGTTAATACGTACTTGTGTTCTTGCAAATACCTAGTCTGCGAAGGAACAAGCGTTGTTGATGGATGGATGGAACTATCCTGAAGGGATGTTCCTTATGAAAAAGGGACAAAACTTCCGGTAAAAAGTGGCGATGCGGTGTTGGGGGGATACTCGCACAAGGACCCGGTTGATCGCAAGAAGGGGCAACCCTGATGGCAATGGTTCTATGGCATACGTATGCCGTTTGTGGGGGGGATACCCACCTAATGACCCGGTTGACCACAAGATGAGCAAAACTTCCGTAAATTCTGAAAACTTGCAAAAAAAAGCAAATCAGTTTTTGCAAAAAACCCCGTCAACCCCGTCATATGTGCTGCTTTGTGGGGATGAAGTTCCCCCCACCAGAAAGCAGTCCCTTTCTGGTCTTTTGTTGTACCCCCCACCAGTTTTTGCAAAAAACCCCGTCAACCCTGTCACATGTGCTGCTTTTCCACAACCGCGTGGGGATGAAGTTCCCCCCATACCGCAAAGTGAAACCAGGGGTTCTTATTAGTAGCCTGAGCAGTTTAAAACTGAACCAAGAACTAGGTAAACTCTGTGTTCCTTTTGTACTCTGAGCTTATGGATACCGTTCGAAATCCAGGTGATATGCCGATTATGGGTTGAATCGGCTTGCATCAGCTACGCTTCTTGATCATGCGAGTAGATGGAATACCATGTTCCCGCCTCGTTTTGTGTTTTGTGCGTAACGGCGGTGTCGGGCAGGACGAAAACCGAACGAGTCACAGCGAACGTTGGTCGGATCGTAGGTATGAGTGGATGGACGTAGGCTGAGGTGTCCACCGTCTTTCCCTATCTTGGCAGTCGACAGGGTTTTTCTTTCCCTCACTCATCCGAGGGTTTGGGCAAGGTTACGGCACAACTTCTTGAAAGGTGCGCCCTTACGTTCTAACTTATCCCAACCCCCGGTCCTTTTGGAGTGTCCCGCTAGGGCACACCGGAACTTGTTGGCATACCCCGCAAAGGAGCAAAATACATCTTTTCCTCATCAATCAAAATGGGACATATAAGAACCCTTGGGTATTCTCTTATGAAGGGGTTTGGTAGACCCAGAATATGCCGTATAGGGTAGTGATAAAATCGTTGCTCTCTACTAAAGGCAACGGAATAGGTGCAGGGGAGGGGGATTACTGCTGTAGTCGCCAGAGTCGCTCCCCCTTTGCAAAGTGCTCTACTCTTGGGTTTGCTCCCAACAAATCGTCAACACGTCTTGACGATTTTCGGGAACGGGGGAGCGATTTGTGCGAGGGGTGCGGGCGTTTTTATGGCTGTTGTTTCGGTAGCATATCCAGTTTCTTGCTCTCGTCCTCCTCCCAACCAAACGGAACGGGGCGTAGCATCCCAACTCCCCCGACACGCCGCAAGGCATACGGAGACGACGGGGCAACTTTTTGCTCCAGGTGTAGTCGAGATGGTGTGGGACTTGACTCATGGACAACCGTGGCTCGTCAATGCCCTCGCCTATGAAGCCTGTTTTAGAAACACAACCGGGAAAGAACGTATGCATCCTATCACTGCCGACATTATTCACGAAGCCAAAGAGCGGCTCATCCTGCGCCGCGACACCCATCTGGACCAACTCGCGTACACCCTGACAGAAAAGCGGGTACAACGAGTTATCGGACGGGCGGTTGGTGGACTGAAGGGCTATCGCCTTTTAGCTATCCCCTAGAAACTCTTGATACTACAACCAGCCTGGGGTTACGGCGTGGCAATGAGGTAGTCGGTTGGATGCTCAATCGTCCACTAGCAGCTGGCATCCTAGAATATAGTATCTTGTTTGTCAGCCAACCATTGCAACGGCGCGGCTATGGTATTCGCCTGCTCGCAGAATCTATCAAACGCCAATATGCTGAGTATGGCGAAGAGGGCGGGGGGGGCGTGTCCCCCAATAATGTGGTTATGGTGCGCTTTGTTGAACGGCGTATGGGGCAATGGCTAATAGACCGTAGCGAACAGCGACATGCAAAAAAAGCACTCACTGCCCCCTAAGCGTCAGCTACCACGACCTGTCCATACTCCCTTGCGCGTGCAAATGTCTGCCTTTGAATGTGGCGCAACAGCTCTGGGCATCATCCTTGCCTACTATGGACGTTGGCTCCCGATGAGTGTACTCCGTGAAGCCTGTGGGGTCTCAACTCGTGGGGTCACTGCGGCGGGTATGCTCAAGGCAGCCCGCCATTATGGACTCTACGCCCAGGGCTATCGGGTAGCTACTAGTTCCCAACTGGTTGGTGTTGCCCTGCCCTTCATTAGCTATTGGAACGTCAACCATTTTGTGGTTGTTGAAGGCTTTACCAAAACTACTATCTTATTGAATGACCCTGCCCAGGGCAAACGGCGCGTTACCTATGCCACCTTTGACCAAGAGATGAGTGGGGTCGTACTTACCTTTGCCCCTAGCTCCACGTTCCAACGCGGCGGTTCTCCCCCCACATTATGGCATACGCTCTTTGCCCACTTGCGCGAATTTGGGGGGATGAGTATTGTTGTGGGTATGCTTATACTGTGTTTAGCAGGAGCAGCATTAGCAGTACCGTTAGTAGTCCAACATATGCTCGATAATGGGGCTAATGGAGCTCCCTGGCTGCTCGTTGGCATTGCGCTTCTTAGTGGTGTGCTGGTGTGGGGGCAACAACACCTCCTTGCCCAGATAGAAGCCAACGTTGCGTGGCGAGAGGCGCAGCACTATGTGCGCCATCTGTTGCAATTGCCCCGGAGCTTCCTTGCCTTGCGCTACGCCA